>CAYJGB010000004.1:36162-101891 GCA_964369405.1 uncultured Eubacteriales bacterium | reverse complement strand
TCCTCTGTCTTTCGACAGCTTGACTATTCTATCATTCTTTTTGTCTTTTGTCAAGCTGTTTTTAAAAGATTTTTTCATTTGTACTCTTTGTACTTTTTTGCGTCATATTTCGCTAAAATTATAGTGCTATTGCTTTTTATCACAATAGCACTAGCTATTTACTTATAATTTAGTTCTTTCTCTCTAAATTCATATTATCAGTTCATTTGTTAGCATTATCTTATTTACATTTTTGCCTTTTTATTATATTATTATATTAAAAATAAGGAGTTGATTATATGCCTCACGTGACAATCCAAATGTTAGAGGGACGAACTGTTGAACAAAAACGAAATGTTTGCAAAAAAGTTTCTGAAGTTTTAGCAGAAGAAATTAATGTTAAAGCTGAAAATGTTGTCGTTATCATTGAAGAAATGAAAAGAGAAAATTTTTATCAAAACGGACAATTAATAATCGACAAAACATGATAACTTAATGGAGAAAACTGGTAGCTGTATGTTTTTATACATCTACCAGTTTTTTATTATTTTAATATAACTGTGCTTTTTGCAGGTATTGTAAGTGTTGTGCCGTCTAATGTAGCTTCGTTATATATGTTGTTACCTTCGTCATCTTTACCTGTTGGGTCAGATGCTGTAAGTTGTGCTCTAATTCCACTGTAATCTAAGTCATCTTTTGAAATCTCTACTACTTTTTCCTCATCACCCAAATTATGCATTAAAATTAGTGCTTCGTCTTCATACTCAAATAATCCTCCAGATACTGATGCTGTTGGTGTTTCTATAACTTTTGTAATTTTTCCTCTTGCTATCTCTGGATTTTGTAATTTGATTTTTATTATATCGCTGTAAAATCTCATTAATGAGTTTTCATCAGCTTGTTGCTCTACTGTTGTTTGAGCTGGTTGCCATTCTGGTAGTTGCTCTTCTACAACTCCATTTGGTAGCTCTGTTACAGTTCCATCATTTTCAGGGTCATTGTCCCAAACCATTGGTATTCTATAAGTCGCATCATTTTCTGTGCCACTTAATAATCCAATTTCTTCACCATAATATATGTATGGATTTCCTGGTAAGAACATATAAAGTGCTGCTGCCATTTTTGATTTAACTAAATCATCTTTATATGCATTTCCACTTCTAACCATATCATGATTAGATAAGAAAACAGCATCAATTGAATCTTCATAACTTTCGTCTATTAAATCATTCCAGTTTTTAGTTGCTGCAAATAACTCTTTTGCGTTTTGTGAGTTCAAAATAGTCACTAATCTACCAGAACCTCCATTTGCATATGAAAAATTAAACTGGCTATCGACTCCAGATTCGTAATATTGAGAAATTGCACTGTTTCCGTCCCAATTTTCTCCTACTACATATATATCTTCATCTATGTTATCCATTTCGTCCATAAACCATGTTAAAAATTCTACTCCATCTGTTTCTGGTGACTGAAAATACTTAACTGCGTCTAGTCTAAATCCGTCAACACCTTTTTCATACCAGAAATTTGCAATATCTACAATTTCTTCACGTACTTTATCATTGCTTAAGTCTAGCTCAGGCATTCCTCCAGAGAAATTACATTCATATGAATATGGTGTATTATAGAAAAATTGATACGCATATCCAGAAGCTCTACCTTCTTCACCTGGAATGCTGTAGTACTGTGAATATTCACCATCAATTTCATCGTTATTTATATCTTCGCTAGCTTTTGTAAACCATTCATGTTTTGATGAAGTGTGATTCAGTACTAAATCTATTATTATAGAAATACCTCTTTTTTCACATTCATCAGCTAACTTTTCAAAATCTTCAAGTGTACCATAATCATCATCAACTGATAAATAATCAATTACATCATATTTATGATATGACTCAGACTCCATAATCGGCATCAGCCATATACCATCTATTCCTAAGTCATCTCCAGAGTTTGGGTCACCGTCATTTAGATAGTCTAATTTTTCTGTAATACCATTCAAGTCGCCTATACCGTCACCATCAGAGTCTGCAAATTGACCTACGAAAATTTCGTAATAATTTCTGTATTTATCAGTTGAGGCAACAGCCTCTATGGTTTCTTGTGGAGTACTACAAGCTGTTAACACAGCAGTAGAAGATACTAATAATGCAAGTGCAATAGCTATAATTTTTTTCTTCATTAATAAAAACCTCCTTATAATTTTACACATTAAAATAAATACAGCAGTGCGAAAACACACTTTCTCGCACTGCCAAATTATTTAATTATTAACCTTTAACGGCACCGCCTGTAACACCTTCTACATAGTATCTTTGCATAAACAAGAATACAGCAGTAATAGGAATAGAAATTAATACAGCACCAGCACAGAATCTTAAGAAATAAGCATTAATATACTCTTGTTGAACCATTTCCCACAGACCTAGCGCTATAGTATAGTTATCAATATTATCGCCCATAATTATTTTCGCAAGAATGAAATCACCCCAAGGTCCAATAAACGCAGTCAGAACCGTATATACTATAATTGGTTTTGACATAGGTAATATAATCTTCCAGAAAATTTGATGTTTATTAGCACCATCAATTGTTGCTGCTTCATCAAGTGCTCTAGGTATAGTATCAAAGAAACCTTTAGCAATAAAGTAACCTAGTGATGCACCTGCTGAATATACAATTACAAGTGCTACTAATGTTTGTGTTAGGTCCATAGCTTTTAACAAATAATAAACAGCTATCATAGTTAAGAAACCAGGGAACATTCCTAAAATCATACCAACGTTTATAAATTTCTTACGTGATTTAAATCTTAAACGTGAGAAAGTATAACTAACCATTAAAACAGATACAGATGAAATTATACAACTACATATCGCTACACCTAATGTGTTTAAAAACCATCTAAGATAGTTAACAACAGAAAGGTCTGTAAATAATTTAATGTAGTTATCAAAAGTCCAATCTTTTGGGATTACATAAGGAACATATACTTGTGTTTCAGCTCTAAAAGATGTCATTATTATCCAAACAAAAGGCAACACCCATAGAATAGCCATTGTACCTAAAAAGATATAAATTAGCGTATCAGCTACAATTCTTTTTCCTTTATAACTCTTTATCATGAGAACTCCTCCTCATTTCTTGAAGATTTAGATAAATTAAATGTTACTAGAGAAATGAAAGCACTTAAAATAAATACTAAGATACCAATTGTCGCGGCAAGCGAGTAGTCATTTCTTTCAGTTGTAAGTTTAAACAACCAAGTAACTAAAATATCTGTATGTCCGGCGTTGTAGAACTCTCCATTAGGAGGTCCACCACCAGTCAAGAAGAAAATAACATTAAAGTTATTTATATTACCAATAAACTGTTGAATTAAGTATGGTGTTGTTACAAACAGCATATAAGGCATTGTGATTTTAAAGAAAGTAACTACAGGAGAAGCTCCATCTATTCTAGCACTTTCGTATAATTCTTGTGGTATATTCATTAAGATACCACTTGTAATAAGAATTGTAAATGGAATACCAATCCACATATTTACAAATATAACAGTAAATTTAGCCCAATATTCATCTCTCATGAAAGGTATATAATCTATATTTTGATTAACCAATCCAAAGTTTTGAAGTTGTTCTACAACACCCCAATCTCTTAAAATAACGTTAATAACGCCATCTATTTCTAGCATTTGAGCCATCAATAGCAAGCTTACGAATTGAGGAACAGCTATAGCTAATACAAACATTGTTCTAAATACTGATTTAAGCTTAATACTCTTCTTATTAATCATAAGAGAGAATATAATACCTAAGATGTAGTTAGAGAAAGTAGCAACTACAGCCCATATTAATGTCCAACCTACTAAGTTTTGGAAAGTATAAGACTTAATAGGTGAATCAAAGAATACGTCTGTAAAGTTATGAAAACCAACCCAAGTAAACAAGTTAGCTGGAACTTGGTGGTTTGCATCATAGTTAGTAAATGCGATTAATATCATAAATATTAATGGCAGAATAGTAAAAGTACCAACCATTATAACTGGTAAAGTTAATAATGTTTTATGATAGTTTTCATCTAATAATCTTTTAATATCTTGACCAACAGTAAGTGGTTTTTTCCCGCTTTTCTTTAAATCTTCACAGTTTTTAGCAATCTTTATATTAGTTATATAAAGTGCAAAAAACGCAACAGAAATCATTATCGCCATAACACTGTATAACAAAATAGTCATAGAGTTATCATGGAAAATTATAGTTCTTAGTCCGTTTGCATCAAACCCATATTCAGCACCTTGTGTACCTAGTGTGGTGAATTTGCTTAAATTTCCTGGCCAACCAAAACTAATCATATAATAAATATAACCTACTTGTATAGCTAGAAATAATATACCTTTTATAACTTGACCCTTCGCCATACAGCCAGCGCCCATTATAACATAAGAAAGTTTTGTTGACCATCCACCTTTAACAAAAGTAACGCAATAGTTTTTAACACCCATAACTACAGCTGTGAAAAAAGCTACTATTTTAGCTACTACTAGTTTAAAAAATTTCGCTAAATTACTTGGTAAGTTAACAAAAAAATCTTTTAAACCTTTTGATAACTTCTGAAAAGGATTTAATTGCACATAGTCAATATATTTCATATGTTTCACTCTCCTTTATAAAAAAATTAAATTAAATACCCCATACTTGTTTCAAGCAGTCTACTTATATTAAATAGACTGCTTGATTTTATACTTAAATACTTAATTTTTAACCAATTAATCTAAATAAACTTTAAGATTAACCTGCTTCAATTACTTCAACCATTGAATCATATTGTTTTTTCATTTCTTCTTCGCTATGATCTTCAGTTGAGTTTACACAGTAACCAGAGAATGTTCCTGTTGGTGACCACCAGATACCTACGATATCTTTTTGTGGCACTGAGAATTCTTGTTGGCTATATATAGCATTTAAGATTGGGTCATTTTGAACTGCATCTGATTCTACTAATGAAGTTACTGATGGGCCCCAAGCGATATCAGTATATCTTTGCTCTTGGCATTTTTCTGATGATAGGTAGTATGCTAATGATTGTGCTGTTAGTGGATATTCACTTTGTGAATTTACACATAAGTTTTTGTAACCAAACATAGTAATGATTTGTGTATCTTCGCCATCAACGTTGATTGTAGGAAGTTTAACTGCTCCTAAATTGTCACCTAATGCTTCTTTAACGTCGTTTGAAATCCATGTTCCGCAAACACCAGCTGCATAAGTTCCGTTTTTAAATCCAGAAACTAATGTTTTGTTAACATCTTCAGATACGAAGTTTTTGCTTGATGCTAGTACTTCTGAGAATGCCATTGCTACTGGCTCTATTTTTTCATAATCGTAGTTTAATTTTTGTGTGATTAAATCGTCTTCCATAGATACTGTACCGCCACCTGTAAATGGAATCATACAACCATAGTAGCCGTTACCCATGTCTATAGCAACTTTTTTGCTTTCTTCATCAGCAACTGCCATAATGCCTTCTAATGTTTTAACGTCATCTTCTGATAAAACGCTCTTATCATAATATAAAACGTAACCATTATCACCTGTGCTAGGATATGCATATAGCATTTCTTCTGAATCGCTTGCGCCTTGGAATAATAATGTATCTACAGCGCCTTCTAAGTTAGCTTCTTTAATTGGTTCAACAAATTGTGCTCTTACTGGAGCTGCAAAGCTACCTTTGAATATTTCTAAACCTTGGTCACTAGCAAAACCTAATACGTCAGCAGCTTCGCCTGGGTCAGTTCTTAATAATGTAGAAGCATCAGCCTCACCTTGAGCTACTACTTCGATTTCTACAGTTTTTCCTAAATCTTTCATTGCATCTGCAAAATCATCACATTGTGATTGGAATGTTTCAACAGCAGCTTGTGGTGCCCATACTTTTAAGCTAACATTGTCTTCATCACCCATTGCTTTTGTAGCATCAGCCATAACATCATCAATTGAGTAAGATTCTACTGTAGGTGTATCGTTACCAGTAGTTGCCTCTGTTGGGTCAGTATCTCCGCCATCTGAACAACCTGCAAAAGCAGTTGCTACTGTAAGACCTGCTAAAATTAAGCCTAAAGTTCTTTTTGATTTACTAAACATTATAATCTTCCTTCTTTCTTTTCATTTTTTGATAGTTTAATAATAGTTTTTAAATTTATTTAACTCATAGTTTGTTAACAAAATATTAACTCAAAAACACCAATACTGTTAATATGAACAAAAGAATTAAATAAATACATCTATTGACTGTCTAAATTATAACATATGTAAATATATGTTTGCAAGGACTAGTAATATTTTTTTCGTTTGCACTAAGTTTTTAAAATATATTTGTGCAATTTACATGACAAAATTTTTATTGATGGTTGTTTTGCACAATTTTGTCATTTATTTATGTTCATTTTAACAGTGTTCGCTTTGTGCATTTTGCTTAACTGCCTATCGCTTAAAACTCTTATTTTACTATTTTGTTTGATTTTTTTGATTTTATGGGTATAATTATTCTATACTTTATTAATAAATTTAGTTTTTATTAATATTTTATTCGCATTTTATATATTTTTATATATAAGCTTATTTTTGGGAGGTCTACTATGTTACTTAAAGATTTGATTTCTAATTTTGATTTTTCCGTTTTGTCTGGTTGTACTGATATAGATGTTTCTAATGTTATATATGACTCAAGAAAAGTCACTACTAATTGCGTATTTGTTTGTCTTAAAGGCTTTGACACCGATGGTCATAAGTATATTGATATGGCTATAGAAAAAGGTGCTTGTGCTGTTGTTGTGTCTGATATTACTGAATATATCAACAATTTAAACATCACTGTTATTAAAACAGACGATACAAGATATGCTCTAGCAAATATGTCTGCTTGTTATTTCAATCACCCTGCACGCTCATTAAAAACTATTGCAATAACTGGAACTAAAGGCAAAACTACTACCGTTAGTATGATTGCTTCTATACTAAATAATTCTGGTGTAAAAACTGGAACTATAGGAACATTAGGAATAGTCATGGATAACAAAGTATATAAAACTAACAATACAACTCCTGAATCATACGAAATTCATAAAGCTATGCGTCAAATGGTTGATTGTGGTTGTAAATGTATGATTATTGAAGCCTCTTCATTAGGGCTTAAATGGCATAGAACTGGTGGATTAATTTATGATATTGGTGTATTCACTAATTTTTCGCATGACCATATAGGAGCTGGTGAACATTCTAGTATGGAAGAATATTTAGAATGCAAGTCAAAATTGTTTAAGCAGTGTAAAACTGGTATATTTAATATAGATGATAAAAATGCTCAGGCTATGATGAAAGACTGCACATGTGAAGTAGAAACTTACGGATTTTCTGAGAACGCTTCTCTTGTTGCTTATAACGAAGGGTTAATCTCTAAACCTAATTATTTAGGAGTAAGTTTTTCTACAAAAGGCACTGAACAAATTGATAATGTGGCTGTCCCTATACCTGGTAAATTCAGCGTATATAATGCATTATGTGCAATTAGTGTAGCAAAACACTTCGACATCTCCAAGGCAGATATACTAAACGGTTTAGATAAAGCAACAGTAAAAGGCAGAGTTGAGCCAGTACAAACACCATTTGAATACACTTTACTAATAGATTATGCACATAATGCAGTGAGTATGAAAAATGTGTTAACAACCCTTAGAGAATATAATCCAAACAGATTAATCACATTATTTGGAGCAGGAGGAAACAGACCAAAAGACAGACGTTTTGAAATGGGAGAGATATCTGGTAAATTGTCTGACTTATCGGTTATCACTGAGGATAACTCACGATATGAAGATGTAATGGATATTATAGACGATATTAAGGTGGGAATAGAAAAAACAGATGGAAAATATGTAGTGATACCAAACAGAAAAGATGCAATAAAATATTGTATAGAAAACGGCGAAAAAGGAGATATTATAGTTTTAGCAGGCAAAGGACACGAAGATTACCAAGAAATAAAAGGTGTTAAATATCATTTAGACGAAAGAGAAGTAATAGCAGAGATATTAAGCGAAATAAATTAAAACTATGGAAAAGTTAAAAAAGGGATTGACATTTTGATATAAAAATGATATTATTAATAACGCTGATTGACTTTTCAGCGTTATAGTATAGGGGTATAGCTCAGTTGGTAGAGCAGTGGTCTCCAAAACCACGTGCCGAGGGTTCAAGTCCTTCTGCCCCTGCCAGTGGAAACCCACAATAGTTGCACTCTACAATTTGTGGAGTGCAATTTTTTATCATTTTTAATTTTTCCCAACTCAAGTAAATACTTATGCTGCTATAGCTCAGTAGGTAGAGCACTTCCTTGGTAAGGAAGAGGTCACCGGTTCAAATCCGGCTAGTAGCTCCAAAAAGCCATTCAGTATTATATATTGAGTGGCTTCTTTTATTTAAAAACCTCTTCTTAACTCTAAAAATCTCATCTTATCTATGATACTAACTCAACAAAAAGCAGTTGCAACAAATTAATGTGCAACTGCTTTTTTATTACTTATCTATAATTTATAAAATTATAATTCAGCAAAATATTTAATTGTTCTTACCATTTGGCTTGTGTAGCTGTTTTCATTATCATACCATGATACAACTTGTACTTGAGTTGTTCCATTATCAAGTACTGTAGCCATTGTTTGTGTAGCATCAAATAATGAACCATATGTGATACCTACAACGTCAGAAGAAACTATTTCGTCTGTTGTGTATCCGAAAGAAGCACTTTCGTCAGCTTTCATAGCAGCATTGATTTGCTCAACTGTAACTTCGCCGTCAACAACAGCTGTTAAGATAGTTGTTGAACCTGTTGGAACTGGTACACGTTGTGCAGAACCGATTAATTTGCCGTTTAATGATGGAATAACTAAGCCGATAGCTTTTGCAGCACCTGTTGAGTTAGGTACTATATTAACAGCAGCAGCTCTAGCTCTTCTTAGGTCGCCTTTTCTGTGAGGACCATCAAGAACCATTTGGTCACCAGTGTAAGCATGAATTGTGCTCATGATACCACTTTTGATTGGAGCTAATTTGTTTAAAGCGTTAGCCATAGGAGCTAAACAGTTAGTTGTACAAGAAGCAGCAGAGATGATAACATCATCTTTAGCTAGAATTTCTTCGTTAACACCGTAAACTACAGTTGGTAAATCGTTACCAGCTGGAGCTGAGATAACAACTTTTTTAGCACCAGCATCAATGTGAGCTTGGCTTTTTGCTTTAGATACATAGAAACCTGTACACTCTAAAACAACGTCAACACCGATTTCACCCCAAGGTAATTCAGCAGCGTTAGCTTTAGCATAGATTGTAATTTCTTTACCGTCTACAACGATAGAATTTTCTTTAACTTCAACTGATTTGTCATAACGACCCTGAGCTGAATCGTATTTTAATAAGTGAGCTAACATTGTAGCATCTGTTAAGTCGTTGATAGCAACAACTTCATAACCTTCTGCACCAAACATTTGTCTGAATGCTAAACGACCAATACGACCGAACCCATTAATAGCAACTTTTACTGACATTTAAATGACCTCCTAAAATTTTAACTTAAAATTAACTATATAAATAATAGTACCTATATAATAAAGCATTTTTTCAAAAAACACAAGTGTTTGACAAAAAATTAACAAAAAATTAACAAAAAAAATGTAAATAAATTTTCCAAAATAATTAAAATGTGTAAAATGCACTATTTAAATAAAAATAAATAAAATTTTTATGCATTTTCACTTTTGTTGTTGTTCTCATTTTTTCACAGAAAAAAACAAAGCTGAAAGTATAATTTATTTATCATATTACTATAGTTTGTCATAATCATGCATAAATATGCATAATTCATCTTGACTTTTTATCTTAAAAAGTATACAATATGATTGTATGTTAATAAAAAGTATGTATTTTTAAAATACTGTTTACATATTTTGGATTTTTATACGTTTTGCAGATGTTATCTGCTACTTTTAATCAGACTTATTAAGTCGTTATTTATAGATATTGTTTATATTTAAAATGTTATACTTTATCAACTTAAAAGATATTATATAGATTTATATATACATTATGTATCTTATATTTAATTTAGTTATTTTAAAATTTAATATGTGTCTATTTACGACTTTCTAATTGATGATTACTCAATTTAAATTAAAAAGATTAAATGACTTAAAAATCAATCAAGGAGGTGTCATGTGTAATGGATTTATGGCTAGCCATAGTGCTTATTGTTGTTTGTAGTGGTATTGCTGGAGCTGTAGCTTACTTTGCTGGTATTAATTATCGTAAAAAAGTTGCCGAAAGCGAAATCGGTTCAGCTGAAGAACAAGCTAAAAAAATTATAAGCGATGCACTAAAATCAGCAGAAGCTAAGAAAAAAGAAACTGTCTTAGAGGGAAAAGACGAAATACATCGTTTAAGAACTGAGTCTGAAAAAGAACTTTCTGAAAGAAGAAGAGAAGTTCAAAGACAAGAAAGACGTATACAGTCTAAGGAAGAAACTCTTGATAAAAAGATTGAAAATCTTGAGAAAAAAGACGAAAAAGTATCTAACAAGTTAAAAGAGGCTGAACAAAGATTTGAAGAAGCTGAAATTGTTAAGAAAAGTCAATTCGAAGCTTTAGAAAGAATTTCTGGTTTTACAGCTCAACAAGCTAAAGAACATTTACTAAAACAATTAGAAGATGAGCTTTATCATGAAAAAGGTATAAAAATACTTGAACATGAGCAACACTTAAAAGAAGAGTGTGATAATAAAGCAAGAAAAATATTATCACTAGCGATACAACGTTGTGCAGCTGACCACGTTACAGAAGCAACAGTATCAGTAGTACCTTTACCAAATGACGAAATGAAGGGTAGAATTATTGGTAGAGAAGGTAGAAACATAAGAGCAATCGAAACATTAACAGGAGTAGACTTAATTATTGATGATACTCCAGAGGCAATAACATTATCATGTTTTGAGCCAGTTAGACGTGAAATTGCAAGAATATCTTTAGAAAAACTTATAGCAGATGGTAGAATACATCCTACAAGAATTGAAGAAACAATCGAAAAAGCAAGAAGAGAAGTAGAAGCAACTATTAAACACGAGGGTGAAAGAGCTGTTATTGAGGCATCGGTTAACGGAGTACATCCAGAAATAGTTAAACTAATCGGACGTTTAAAATATCGTACAAGTTTTGGACAAAACGTACTTAACCATTCATTAGAAGTAAGCTACCTATGTGGGATAATAGCAAGCGAGTTAGGACTTAATCCAACAGTTGCAAAAAGAGCAGGTTTATTACACGATATAGGAAAAGCATTAGACCACGAGATAGAAGGTTCGCACATAGAAATAGGTGTTGACATAGCTAAAAAGTATAAAGAGAGCGAAGCTGTAGTACATGCGATACATGCACATCATGGAGATGTTGAAGCAAAAACAGTAGTAGCCTCAATAGTACAAGCAGCAGATGCATTATCAGCAGCAAGACCAGGAGCTAGAAGAGAGAACTTAGAAAACTACATCAAGCGACTACAAAAGCTAGAAGAAGTAGCAATGTCATTTGATGGAGTAGATAGCAGTTTTGCAATACAAGCTGGTAGAGAAATAAGAATTATGGTAAAACCAGAAGTTATAAATGACGAACGTATGGTAGTACTAGCAAGAGAGATATGTCAAAAGATAGAAAACGAGTTAGAATATCCAGGACATATCAAAGTTAACATTTTGAGAGAGAGCAGAGCGCTAGATTACGCAAAATAAAACAGTTTAAATTTTGGGGCTGTCGCAAATGAGTAAAATCATTTACGACAGCCCTGTTGTTTTATATAGCATAAATTATAATAGAACAACAAACCTGTAGGGGCGACAATCCATTTTCGCCCGTTGTTCTGTTATAATTTGTGCGTTACATAATTAGTGGTTACATTCTAGACGTTTTAAAATGCTTTTATAACGTGAACTTTGCATAAATCAAGTGGAACCCCTAACAGAACGTGGGTTCCACTCTTAAACATTCCGCTGGAATGTTTAATTCACCCCTCCTGCGTTTTTTTACGCTAAAGGTCAAGGA
The DNA here is from genome assembly GCA_964369405.1 of uncultured Eubacteriales bacterium. Lineage (GTDB taxonomy): Bacteria > Bacillota > Clostridia > Oscillospirales > Acutalibacteraceae > CAYJFG01. The sequence goes on along the minus strand of CAYJGB010000004.1, from coordinate 89,770 downwards.
CAAAACCTTGAGGCGTTGCCTCAAACTCCACAATTTTTTGAAAAAAATTGAGTAAAACTTTTACTTTACTATCGCTCAGAGTGTTTGGATGTGTACAAAATCAAAACAACAGGGCTGTTACTTAAAACAGCCCTGTCTTTTTTTATGTGTTGTTTATTCAATTATACTTTATCGCATATCGCATAAATTGACTCTGGTAGTTCGCTATCTTTTGCAGATATAAGTAATGTTATTTTTGTTTCTTCGTTTTCTGCTAGTACACTCAATTTTTTAATAAAATCTTCCAGTAATGCAAAGTCTTTGCCACAAATTTTGAATGTTGAATCTACAAAAATATCTGTTACATCATAGTTACCTGCACAAATACCACTTATAAATCCATAAAGCATATCATATCCAGATATACCTGTTTGCTCTGCATCTATTAACCTTGCTTTATGTGTAAGGTCATAAGTAAGCTTTGCACCTTTTTCTATTACTACTACATTACCAGTTGATGCTTCTACTGCACTGTTAGCTAAAGTTATTAATTTTTTTGTTTTTCCAGAACCCTTGTTACCCACTAATAAAGATATCATAATTTTTTCCTCCTTGATTATATATTAACTGTATACATACAGTCTAATCCAAATTTACTACAAATTATTTTAAACGTGCTTCTAATACAGCTTTTTCGTCCTCGTATCCAGGTTTTCCTAGTAAGGCAAACATATTCTTTTTGTAGCTTTCAACTCCTGGTTGGTCAAAAGGATTTACTCCTAGTAAGTAACCACTAATTGCACACGCTTTTTCAAAGAAGTATATCATATATCCTAGCTCTTCTTCGTTCATCTCAGGAACTGATAATACTACATTTGGTACTCCACCATCATTATGTGCTAGTACTGTTCCTTCAAATGCTTTTCTATTAACAAAATCCATTGATTTGCCTGCAAGGAAGTTTAACCCGTCTACATTTTCACTATCTTCAGAAAGTAAAATTTCTTCTTTGCATTTGTCAAATAGTACTACTGTTTCAAATAAATTTCTGCTACCATCTTGAATAAATTGTCCCATTGAGTGTAAGTCTGTTGAAAATACTACTGATGCTGGGAATATACCTTTTTGGTCTTTTCCTTCACTCTCGCCGAATAATTGTTTATACCATTCTGACATCATAGTAAAAGCTGGTTCATAACTTACTAAAACCTCTGTGCCTTTTCCTTTACGATATAACATGTTTCTGATTGCTGCGTATTTGTAGCAGTCGTTGCTGTTTATATCTTCGTTTGCTAATGCATCTTGTGCATTTTTTGCACCTTGCATTAATTTATCTATATCTGCACCACTTACAGCTATTGGTAAAAGTCCTACTGCTGTTAGTACTGAATATCTACCACCTACATCATCAGGTACAACGAATGTTTCGTATCCTTGTGTGTCTGCTAATTGCTTTAATGTTCCACGTGCTTTATCTGTTGTACAGAAAATTCTTTCTTTTGCACCATCTTTGCCGTATTTTTTCTCTAATAATTCTCTAAATACTCTAAATGCAATTGCAGGCTCTGTTGTTGTGCCTGATTTAGATATCATATTTATTGAAACATCTTTACCCTCACAAATTTTTAATAATTCTGCTAAAGCTGTTGAGCTTATTGAGTTACCTGCATAATATATTTGTGGTGTATCTTTAGTTAGTATGTTATAGTTTGGAGATTTTACAAACTCAATAGCAGCTCTTGCTCCTAAGTATGAACCTCCAATACCTATAACTATAAATACATCTGTATTTTTTTTGATTTTTTCTGCTGCAACTTTAATTCTTGCAAACTCTTCTTTGTCATAATCTGTTGGTAGTGTAACCCAACCTATGAAATCATTTCCTAATCCTGTTCCCTCATGTAAAGATTTGTGAGCTGTTTTGATTTGTGGAGCTATTGCATCATACTCCTGTGCGTTAACAAAACCTGCAAGGTGTTTATCATTTAATTTAATTGCCATTATAATATCCTCCTAAAAGAAATTTTTTCATTTACTAAGTTTTATACTTATGAGAATATTTTACAACATTTTAAAGTGTTTTGCAAGTTTTATAAGTAACATTTTATAAAAACAATGTAAATTTACTATTTGTTCATATTTAACTTTACTTATATAGATTATTTTAATAAAACTCTAAGTCTTTTTTATTATTATTTTTAACTATATCATAATTAAACACTTATATAACAACTCTAAAACACTTGTTATTGTTATCTCTTCCACTTCGCTTGTTGCATATATTTCGTATTTTGCTATTTCTTCTTCGTCTACATAATATCTTATCTCACCTAACACCTCTCCTGTTTTTATCGGTGCTACTATATTTTCTTTATATGTAATCTTACTTTCTATTTTATCTTTGTTTGATTTATCTACTAATATACTATCACTTAAATCTACTTCTACTAAAACTTCCTTGTTCATTCCATTTTCTACTTCTATCGGTTTTAACTCTTCATTTAATGTCGGTTTTATAGTCGTGTAATTTGCAAAACCATAATCAAGTAATTGTGATGCATCTTTAAATCTATCTGTGCCTGTTTCACTTCCTAACACTACTGCTATAAGCGATAAATTATCTCTTGTTGCTGTTGCTGACATACAACTTCCAGCATCATTAGTTGTACCAGTTTTAAGCCCTGTTATTCCATCGTATGTATTTAATAGTTTATTTGTATTTACTATTTGCGTTTCTCCATCTCTTAAATAATCCATCCATATAGTAGAATAATTAAATATTTCCTCGTGCTTTAATAGCTCTCTACTCATTAACGCTACATCATATGCAGATGTCAAATGCCCTTCTTCGTCTAACCCATTACAGTTTTTGAATGTTGTTTCTTTCATTCCTAATTCCTTTGCTTTGTTGTTCATATCTTTTATAAAATCTTCTTCACTTCCACTTACATATTCTGCTAATGCGACTGCTGCATCGTTTGCACTTGCTACTACTACTGCTTTTATCATATCGTCAACGCTCATTTGCTCCCCTTCTTCAAGCCATATGTCAGACCCTCCCATAGACTCTGCCTTTGCACTAGTAGTCACCATATCGTCCATTTTTATCTTCCCACTATCTAATGCTTCAAACACTAATATCAATGTCATAACTTTTGTTATAGATGCTGCCGCTCTTTTATCATGTGCGTTTTTCTCAAACATAACTGTACCTGTGTTTTGCTCCATTAAAACAGCTGATGGTGCTGTAATTTGTTCTTCGTTTATAGCCTTTGCCTCTTGTGGTGCAATAAAGTACATACTAACTGTTAAAGCAACGCAAGTTATAGTTTTTAATATAGTTTTAATTTTCAAAAAGAACACCTCCCACAATATAATAAATATTATGAGAGGTGATTTGAAAATATGTTTCATTTATATTTGTTTAATTTTCTTCTAGTTTAAGCCATAGTTTTTTTCCATGATTTTTAAGCAGTAGTATCTCAACACCTATAAATATTAACATAATAATAATAATAATAGTTAATGAAATAATAGAATTACCAGTTAAAAATAACACTACAGCACTAACAGCTATTGGAACACTAGTCACAAACATTGCACCAAACAGAGATATAAATACGCTTGCACCTTGTTTAACAGCAATAGCCTCGTTAACCCAGTCAAATTTAGGGAAAATCAAGTTTGCATATACTCCTAAAAATCCTGCAATTAAACTGCTAAGAAAAGCAATAATAATAATTAAGATAGTATCAATAACAGAAATATTTAAAACTATAGCAGAGGCTATAGGAAGAACAAATATAACGAAAACTGATACAACAGGTACTACTAAAGCCTTAGCAATTATAATATCTTTAAAAGATATAGGAGTAGATTTAAGTATCCATAGAGTTTTCGCCTCTAGCGAGATACTAGGAGCAGAAGCATCGTTCATAGAGCAAAGCAATGAACAAGCACTAGCCACAACTATAGGAGCAAAGACTAAAAGTTTAGGTTCTACTTGATTAATAGAATTTAATAAATTAGGACCTTGAACAATAACAAACCCAGCTAATAATAGTGCAAAGAAAGAGCCTGATGCACAGTTAAAAGTATAGCTTGAAGAGCTTAGAACTTTACCAAGTTCTTTTCTTAGTAAAGATATTGTAGGGCTTTGTTTTTTCATAGGTTTTTCTACATATTTTGAATGTTTTACATGAGGTTTAGAAGTAGCGATTTTTTGGAAATTTTTTAGTATTAAGTAAAATATTAAAAGGGACGGAACAACAAAAATAAGAACAGAGTAAAGCATATATAACATATCGCCATTAGCTACAGCAATACCAAAAAAGTATGCCGGTGGGAAGTACATTCTAATATAAGCGGCAATTTCTACTATGTTTTCGCCGACCATATCCATAATATTTGTAAGATTAAAAATGAACAAGAAATATGCACCAAAAGCTACAAAGCCTAGTAAAGATGTAAGTAATTTAACCTTATGAAGTTTAGATGCTAAAAAACCTAAAAGAAATCCTAACAAAGAGCAAATAGCAGTAGCGAAAACAGGCAATAGAAAAATAGATAACAAGTAAAATATCAAGCTAGAGATTGTAAAACCTACTGCAATAGCATAAACAATACCAGCTGGTAAAATAACAATAATACTAAAAATACAATCTAGTAGATAAAGAGTAACAAGTCTACTAAGCAAAATAGTAGAAGTCTTGATAGGCATACTAAAAAGTAGCTCGTTATCTTTAGCATCGAACATATACGACTTAGCAGCAGCCACGCTACCTACTATACTAAATAGTAACGCCGCTACATAAATAAAGCTCATAAAAGACCATATAACAGTGTCATCATTAATATATTCAAGTACACCAAACGACATAACACCTATAAAAAAGCAGATGTTAACAAACAAGTAACCCATAAGTAGAATTGCCCCAATTTGATTACCATTTAAAGAAAATTTACTATTACTTATTACAGGAGCACTAACAGCACCATTTTTCTTTTTTCTGTTAAACATATTTATCATAGGTAGGTAAGCAGTAGCTAATTGAACCTTAACTAATTCTATAAAAACTTTATTCATGGTTACCCTCCAACTCTAGGAAGATGTTTTCAAGCGAAGAGTCGCCTAACACTTTTTGAGTATCTCCACAAATTAGCAAGTTACCATTTTTAATAATAGCAATTTTATCACATAATTTTTCTGCAACTTCTAAAACGTGAGTAGAAAACAAAATAGCACCACCGTTGTCGCATATTGTACGCATTTCTTGTTTTATTTGATGAGCAGCAAGTGGGTCAAGCCCTACAAATGGTTCATCTAGTAAAATCAATTTAGGCTTATGCATAAAAGCAGAAATGAGTGCTAATTTTTGTTTCATACCATGAGAGTAACTGCTAATAGGTTGTGCTAAGTTTTGAGTAATATTAAACATTTCAGCATATTTTCTTATTTGAGTTTCTCTATCTTCTTTAGACATTTCGTAAATGTCTGCAATAAAGTTTAAATATTTTATACCTTTCATATGTTCATAAAGGTCTGGATTATCTGGTAGGTAAGATGTTATTTTTTTACACTCTAGTGAGTTTTCTATAACAGATATTCCATTTATATATATTTCTCCACTGTCAAAACTATGTAGTCCAACACAAGCCTTGATAGTTGTTGTTTTACCTGCTCCATTATGGCCTATAAACCCACAAATTTCACCACTTTTAATCTCTAAATTCAAATTATTAACAGCGATTTTTTCACCATATGTTTTTGTCAAATTTTTTATTTGTAACATATCAATTCCTACTTTCTTTTTTTATTTTTCTATTATAGTTTTATAACACTCTGGTCTTCTATCTCTAAAAATACCCCAACTTAACCTTTTTTCTGCCATTTCATCTAAGTCATAAATTGCTGTTATTACTTTTTCTTCATCTCTTAAAGCTTCTGTTATTATATTACCTGTTTCGTCAGTTATAAATGACGAGCCATAAAACTCAAGTGAAGAATTTTGTCCTCCATTTTCTATACTAGGAGCTACTTCCTCTTTACCTATTCTATTTGCTACTACTACAGGCGTAATGTTACTTGCACTATGTCCTACCATGCATCTTCTCCAATGCTCCATACTGTCGCACTCAAGTATCGGTTCACTTCCAATAGCTGTTGGATAAAATATTATTTCTGCTCCGTTTAAAACTAAACTTCTTGCTGTTTCTGGGAACCATTGGTCCCAACATATCCCAACACCTATTGTACCATATTTAGTACTAAAGGTCTTAAAACCAGTGTCACCTGGTACAAAATAAAATTTTTCTTGATAATAATGGTCATCTGGTATATGTGTTTTTCTGTAAATGCCTAAATTCTCTCCATTTGCATCTATTATAGCTATAGTGTTAAACAATCTATTTCCATCTTTTTCATAAAAACTAATAGGCAATACTACATTCAATTCTTTAGCAATACTCTTAAAATAATTTATCGCTTTATTTTCTTCTACACTAGTAGCGTACTCATAATACTCGTAACATCTCTCTTGACAAAAATATAATCTTTCAAAAAGTTCTGGCAAAAGCACAATATTTGCACCTTGTTTTACAGCCTCTCTAACGTGTTTTTCTGCATTTTTAATGTTTTCATCTACATTATTTGAACATTTCATCTGAACTGCACTAACTACTACTTTCCTCATAAAGCTAAATCTCCTTTCGGTATCTGCTGAGTTATACAATGGATATTGCCTCCACCTACAATAATATCTCTAGCATAAATTGGAACTACTTTTCTATCTTTACATAAATTTTGCATAATAGACAATGCAAGTTTATCACTTTCTGTATTTTCTTCTCCAAATTGTGGCATTATTATTGCTCCATTGCAAAAATAAAAATTAACATAAGACGCTGCTAACCTTTCTCCTATTTCTCTTGTGTCTTCGCCATCTTCAAAAACATACCCTAATAAGTCTTTCTCTTTTATGCAAACTGGATTTTTAGGAATTGGCAACTTATGTACTGTTATTTTTCTACCTTTGCTATCTGTACTGTTGTTTAAAACTTCTAAACACTTCTTAGAAATTTCATATTGCGGGTCGTTTTTATCATCAGTCCATGCAAGAACTACTTCTATCGGAGAAATAAATGCACATATATTGTCTATGTGTCCATTAGTTTCATCGTTATAAATACCTTTTTCTAACCATATTACTTTTTGTGTTCCTAAGTAACTATTAAGTATGTTTTCTATATCTATTTTACTTAAATCAGGGTTTCTGCCTTTACTAAGTAAGCACTCCTGTGTTACTAGTAATGTACCCTCTCCATTAGAATGTATAGAGCCACCTTCTAGCACAAAATTTTGAGCATTATAACACTTCATATCAAGTTTTTTTGCTAGCGTTTTCGGTATAGCGTTATCATCTTTATAGTTAGCATACAACCCGTCAAAGTCGCCTCCCCATGCGTTAAATCGCCAATCTATCGCACGTATTTCGTTTTTATCATTTACTATAAATGTAGGTGCTGTATCTCTTGCCCACGCATCATCATTTTCAATTTGCTCATACTTTATATTGCTTATATGTTTTGTTTTTTCTTTTGCTATATCTATGTTTTCTTTATTAACTATCAATATAACTTTTTCACACTTTGATATTTCCTCTATTATATGTGAAAAAACTTCTTTTGCTTTCTCTGCTTTGTACGGCCATGAACCTTCTCTATATGGCCATATCATAATAGTTGCACTGTGTTTGCTAAATTCTGACGGCATAAAAAAATTGTCATCTACTGGCTTTACACTGCTTTGTATATATTCAAAACTCATCTTATGACAACCTCCCCTTAAAATCTTCATAAGAAAACTCTTTTATAATTTCACAATCTCCGTCACTGTGCATAACTGCAATTGATGGCAACGGCATACCGTTAAATGTATTGTTTTTAACCATTGAATATATTGCCATATCTTCAAAAACAAGCCTGTCCCCTACTTTAACTTTTCTGTCAAAACTGTAATCTCCTATTACATCTCCTGCTAAGCAGGTACATGAAGATAGTCTGTAATTATATTTCTTTTCTCCATTTTTCCCACTATCTCTAAGAGGTGGTGTGTATGGCATTTCTAAAACATCTGGCATATGACAAGCAGCTGATGTATCTAAAATTAAAATATCTATATCGTTATGCACTATATCCATAACTTCTGTTACTAGATAACCTGCATTAAGTGCTACAGCTTCACCTGGCTCTAAGTAAATTTCTAAATTATACTTTTCTTTAACATATATTATCAAATTTTCTAATGCTTTTATGTCATAACCGTTTTTAGTTATGTGATGACCTCCACCAAAATTCAACCATTTTAATTGATGAAAATACTCGGAGAAATTTTTTTCAAAAACTTTAAATGTGCTTATTAAGTCGTCACTATTTTGCTCGCAAAGTGTATGAATGTGAAAACCCTCTACACCTTTTAAACTCTCTTTTTTAAAATTGCTTTTAGTAACTCCAAGCCTTGAGCCTTTAGCACATGGGTCGTAAATCTCGTGTGCTCCTTGAGTTGAGTGTTCTGGATTTATTCTAATACCAACACTCACATCTTTATTGTACCATAAATATCTGAATTTTTCTAGTTGGGAAAATGAGTTAAACACTATGTGTCCGCAAAGCGTCACAATTTGTTTAAAATCTTCTTCTTTAAAAGCAGGCGAAAATATATGAGTTTCTTTTCTAAAAAACTCATACCCTAATTTAGCCTCATAAATTCCACTAGCTGTAGTACCACTTAAATACTTACTGATAAGTGGATACATCGAAAATGCAGAAAACGCTTTTTGTGCAAGCAACACCTTGCAACCGGTGTTGTCTTGCACGCTTTTAAGAATTTCTAAGTTATCTATTAACTTTTTTTCGTCTATTACATAACAAGGTGTGGGTAGTTTATTAAAGTTCATAATCTCACCTTATTCTACTGTTACTGGGTTTTCATCAACTACCCATGGTAGACCATACTTGTTTAACGCTTCCATAAATGGGTCTGGGTCAAACTCTTCTACATTAAATACTCCGTCTTTCTTCCAATCTCCATTTAACACAAGCATAGCCCCTATCATGGCTGGTACACCAGTAGTATATGAAACAGCCTGTGAGCTTACTTCTTTATAACATTCTTCATGGTCACAAACATTATAAATATATATAGTTTTTTCTTTTCCGTCTTTTACTCCTGTAAATATACACCCTATATTAGTTTTTCCTTTTGTTCTAGGTCCTAAAGATGCAGGGTCAGGTAGCAACGCTTTTAAAAACTGAATTGGCACTATAGGTCTACCTTCGTACATAATCGGCTCTGTTGCTAACATAGAAACATTTTCTAAACACTTCATATGTGTTAAATAACTTTCTCCAAACGTCATAAAAAATCTAATTCTCTTAACATTAGGTATGTTTTTAGCTAACGACTCAATCTCTTCGTGATGTAGTAAGTACATATCTTTTTTACCTACACCCTCAAAGTTATATTCTCTTTTTATCTCCATAGGTTTAGTTTCTACCCATTTACCGTTCTCCCAATAAGAACCATTTGAAGATACTTCTCTTAAATTTATTTCTGGGTTGAAATTTGTTGCAAATGGATAACCATGGTCGCCACCGTTACAGTCTAAAATATCTATGTAATGAATTTCATCAAAATAATGCTTTAATGCATACGCAGAAAACACACTTGTAACTCCTGGGTCAAAGCCTGAACCTAACAGCCCCATTATTCCCGCTTCTTTAAAACGTTCATCGTATTCCCATTGCCATGAATAGTCGAAATATGCTGTAAAACCTAACTCCTTACAACGTTTTTCATATATATTTCTCCAGTCTTTGTTACCAGTATCTTCTGGCTCATAGTTTGCTGTATCTATATAATCAACTTTTGTTTCAAGACAAGCGTCCATTATTGCTAAATCTTGATACGGTAATGCTAAATTTAAAACTGCTTTTGGTTTGTAGCTGTTAATCAATGCTACTATCTCGTCTTTTTCATCTGCATTTACTTGAGCTGTAGTAATTATAGTTTTAGTTGTGTTTTCAAGTTTTGCTTTTATTTCTTCGCACTTAGACACTGTTCTACTAGCAATACATATCTCTTTGAATATGTTGCTATTTTGACAACATTTATGAATTGTTACACCTGCTACTCCACCACAACCAATAATCAATAATCTACTCATAATATCAAACCCTTTCTACAATAAAGTTAAGTTTTTATTCAACTTCTTTTAATAAGTCTTCAACATATTTAGGCAACATAAATGCTCCTGTATGTAAGTTAGTTGTATAATACCATGTTTTAATATTTCTTTTATTCCACCTTTTAGCGTTAAAATTAGCTATAGGATGATATTTTTTTGATGCAAATCCAAAAAGCCAATAACCAGCACTACAAGTAGGTATATGAGCTTGATATACTCTGCTAATCGGAAAAGAACGACATACTCTGCCATGCATTGCAATGCATGCTTCTTCATCTTCGTCATAAAACGGGCTACCATGTTGATAAACCATTATTCCATCTTCTTTTAATGCTTTATAACAACTTCCGTAAAACTCTTTTGTAAATAACCCCTCAGTATGACCAAATGGGTCTGTAGAGTCATTTATAATTAAGTCATATTCGTTTGAGCAAGAACGCACAAACCTAAGCCCATCTTGATTATAAACATTAACTCTTTTATCTTTTAGCCCTTTTGAGTTATCAGGAAAAAACTCCTTACAAACATCTACAAACATCTCATCAGGCTCTACTACATCTATAACTTCTATTTCATCATAATAAGAAAGCTCTCTAGCAACTCCACCATCACCACCACCAATTACTAGCACTTTTTTTACGCTAGGGTGAACAGCCATTGGAACGTGTACTATCATTTCATCATATGTAAATTCATCTTTTTCTGAAAAAATCACATTTCCGTCTGATGTTAAAAATCTGCCAAATTCCTCTGAGTCAAAAACATCTATTCTCTGAAAATCACTTTTTCCACTAAATAAATGTTTTTCTGTTCTAATAGATAATTTAACATTTTCTGTATGTCTTTCTGAAAACCAAAATTCCATTTTTACCTCCTACTATTTGAGGACGTTAAGCCTTAATAAGTCTTCGTCTTCTGTCCCTTGCATAGAACAACCTTTTTCTTTTGCATAATTTATGTAATCTATTATATCTCTAGTAATTTTCTCACCTGGGGCAAGTATTGGTATCCCTGGAGGGTAGCACATTACAAATTCACTGCAAATTCTACCTACAGCCTCATTTATTGCAACAGATTCTTTTTGAGCATAAAAAGCCTCTCTGGGCGTTACAGCTACTGTTGGTGATATATATTCAAGGCTTAGCATTTGACTATTATCTTTAGCATATAGTCTTTTAATATCATCTAATGCACCAACTAATCTTTCTATATCTTGTATTCTATCTCCAATCGAGATATAAGCTAATATGTTTCCTATGTCACCAAACTCAATTTGAATATCATACTCATCACGCAGAAGGTCATAAACTTCAATACCCTCAAGCCCAATATCTCTAGTAAATATTGAAAGTTTAGTAACATCATAAGCATATATGCTTGTACCATTGTTTAGCTCTTTACCGTAAGCATAGTAACCACCAATTTGATTAATTTCTTCTCTAGCATATTCAGCCATTTTAATCACCTTGCTAAACGACTTTTCTCCGTCTAAAGCTAGGTTTCTTCTTGATATATCTAAACTAGACATCAACAAATATGACGCACTAGTAGTTTGAGTTAAGTTTATTACTTGACTTACATAAGATGAACTTACACCCTCATTGATTAGTAAAAAAGAACTTTGAGTAAGGCTACCACCTGACTTATGCATAGAAACAGCTGCATAATCAGCACCTGCCTGCATACCAGACAAAGGTAGTTCGTCAGAAAAGTAAAAGTGAGTTCCATGTGCTTCATCAGTTAAAACTTTCATATTGTTTTGATGAGCAATATCAACAATTGCTTTTAAGTCTGAGCAAATACCATAATAAGTAGGGTTGTTTACTAAGACTGCTACTGCTTCTGGATTTTCTTCTATAGCTTTTTTTACATGCTCAATCTGCATACCTAGCGAAATACCTATTTTACAATCAACTTCGGGGTTCACATAAACAGGTACAGCCCCACACAAAACTAAAGCATTTATAACGCTTCTGTGAACATTTCTAGGTAAAATAATTTTATCGCCTGCTTTGCAAACAGACCATATCATACTTTGAACAGCAGATGTAGTTCCACCTACCATAAAAAAAGCATGGCTAGCACCAAAAGCATCTGCTGCTAACTGTTCAGCCTCTAGAATAACAGACACTGGGTGACAAAGATTATCAAGAGGTTTCATAGAGTTTACATCTAAGCTCACGCACTTTTCGCCGAGCAATGCTACAAGTTCTCTGTTACCACGTCCTCTTTTATGACCAGGCACATCAAAAGGAACAACTCTTTGTTTTCTAAATTTTTCTAAAGCCTCGTAAATCGGAGCTTTTTTTTGATTTTCTATATTCATAATGCTCTTATATCTCCTAAAATAAAAAAGTAGGCAAGCACAAGGCTACACCTACTTACAATCATAAAAATAACAATTTTACAAATTAACAATATAGTAAAGATTTGTCTTATTGTATTTAGAGTTTATATAGCAAATATACTGTTACTACTCTCTTATTGACCGTTTCACAAGTGATGTGCTTAGACACTTTGATTATAAAGTAATCAACTTATAAAATTTGAGCTTTTAACTCAATCAATATAACCTTTAAAAAGTTAAACTTACAAAAATGCAAGTAGTAATATATTTGCAATAAACTGTAAAAAGAATTAATTTAAGTTTATACACAATTAAACTTATCACTAGAGTAAATAATAAAACAAAGTTTGCTTTTTGTCAAGAGTTTAAGCGTATTAAATGAATATTAGTTGTGTAAAAATAACTTTAATAAATTCATATAATTTATAACTCCTCAACCTTTGTTTGCCATACTAATAAGGTCTTCTTCTGATATTATAACTATACCTAAATTTTGTGCTTTTACTAGTTTACTACCAGCTTCTTCCCCAGCTACTACAAAGTCTGTCTTTTTAGACACACTAGAAGATGTTTTACCACCGTTATCTTCTATTATTTTGCTTGCTTCTTTTCTTGTAAGCGTACTAAGTGTACCAGTTAATACAAATGTTTTATCTTTGAATAAATCGTTTTCTAAAGTTATAACTTCTACTTTTTCCATTTTAACACCCATTGCTCTAAAGGTAGCAATTAATTCGTATGTTTCTTCCAATGAAAAATAATTATATACAGACTTTGCCATAACTTCACCGTATCCGTCTATCTCTAGTATTTCTTCAACACTTGCTTTCATGATATTTTCAATTGTACCAAATTTTGTACATAACAACTTTGCTGCTTTCTGTCCTATATGCAGTACACCTAAAGCGTACACTAGCCTGTGTAGTTCTCTACTTTTTGAGTTATCTATTGCTTTTATTAAATTTTCTGCTGATAACTCTCCCATTCTCTCAAGCTCTACAATGTCTTCTTTTTTTAGTCTATATAAATCTACTGGCGAGTAGACAAGCCCACTTTCTACAAGTTGGCTGAGAACTGACGGACCTAATCCATCTATATCCATAGCATCTCTTGAAACAAAATGTATTAAATGTCTTATAAGCTGTGCCGGACACTGTGTGCTTGTACATCTAATAGCAGATTGTCCATCTTCACGACTTACTTTACTTCCACAACTTGGGCATTTATCTGGCATCTCAAATGTTTGCGAGTTTTCTATATGACTTACTACTTTTACTACTTCTGGTATAATCTCTCCAGCTTTTCTAAGTATTACATTATCTCCTATTCGTATATCTTTCTCTTTTATAAAATCTTCATTATGCAAAACTGCTCTAGTTACTGTTGTTCCAGCAAGCGTTACAGGCTGAAACACTCCTGTAGGTGTTAACACTCCAGTTCTACCAACATTTATCTCTATATCTATTAGTTTTGTTTCTTTTTCTTCTGGTGGATATTTATACGCTTCTGCCCATCTTGGAAATTTTTCTGTACTTCCTAACATCTCTCTTTGAGCAAAGTCATTTACTTTTACTACTGCTCCATCAATTTGATAAGGTAAAACTCCTCTCATATTTCCAATGCGTTCAATCTCTGTAATAACATCTTCTATATTGTCATACACGTTATAAAAAGGTGGCGAAGGCAGTCCTAATTCGTGCATATAATCAAGCGAGCTTGCATGTGAGTTAATATCTTTTCCTACAATCTGCTGAATATTGAAAGTGAATATATCTAAATCTCTAGTAGCTGTTATCTTGCTGTTTTTTTGTCTAAGCGAGCCTGCAGCTGCATTTCTAGGGTTTTTAGATATTTTTTCTTCGTTTAATTCTTGTTGCTCAATAAGCTTTTCAAAGCTTTCATTAGACATATAAACTTCGCCTCTTACCTCTAAATACTCTATCGGTTTTAAAAGCCTTTTAGGTAAACTTTTTATAGTCTTAATATTATCTGTAATATCTTCACCTACTACACCATCACCTCTTGTAGAGCCTCTTACAAATATTCCGTTTCTATATTCGCAAGATACAGATAGTCCATCAAATTTAGGCTCTACTACATAAGTAGGGTTATCAACTACTGCTCTTACTTTTCTATCAAAATCCATAAGTTCAGCATGTGAAAAAGCATCATGTAGGCTCTCCATTGGTACTGTATGGTGAACTTCTGAATATTTAACTGATGCTTCGCCTCCCACTTTTTGTGCTGGTGAATTTTCCTCTATAAGCTCTGGAAACTTATCTTCTAAGTTTTCAAGCTCTCTAAGCAACATATCGTAATCATAGTCAGAAATTTCTGGGCTATCTTCGTTATAATATCTATTATTATGATAATTTAATATTTCTGTCAATTCTTCTATTCTAACTTTAGCATTTTGTAAGTCCATTCTTATACTCCATTGTTCGTATTTGTTTTTGATATAAGTATATTATTATATATAATTATCTTTTATTTATTTCTGATGTGTTTTTTTCTCTTAAATATGTTGATTCTAAGTCTGATAAATGTAATTTCACAGCTATTGGATATTTTTCGTATGCTTGGCTTATTGCAAAACCTGTAGTATCTTCAAACCCACCCATATGCCAACGTATAGCCATAGCCTCATCAATTCTAAGCTTCATAAATCTTTCGATTAGAAAGACAGATTTCTCTCCATGTCCATATGGAAACATATCCTCTATAGAGTAGTATGGTTGTTTTTCCCATTGTCCTGTCTTCTCATTTTTAACATTTCTAGTAGATACTTTATAAAATTGAGCTTTACATAAATCGTGAAGTAATGCAGATATTGCAAAACTCTCTATGTTGTCTGTGCTTTCGTCATAATGCTTTTCCATCATAACATTAAACACACTTAAACTGTGCATTACTAACCCAAATTCACACGCACAATGATATTTTGTGCTTGCTGGTGCAGTAAAAAAATCTGTTTTAAGTAGCCATTCTAAAAGTTCTTTTGACCCTGCTCTATTAATATTTTTTGCATATATTTCTATAAATTCTTCTTTGTAACTCATTTTTTTCTTCCCCTTTTATTTTATAGTAAGTCCTCATTATATACGGCTCTATCTCCACCAACAAACTTTGGTCTACTTCTAGCACATAAAATTTTTGCATCTCCTATTTTATCTATGCTAAGTCTAACTGGTACAGCAACTTTTCTTATTTGCATACCTATCATTACAAGTCCAATATCAATTCCTGCATCGGCTTCTATATACTCAACAGCTACTGGGTTTTTAAAATTACTGTACGCTGTTGTTGCAAAAGAACCTCCTGCTTTCGGAACAGGTACTACATTTACTATATCATATCTTCTGTTAACTGCAATTTCTTTTTCTATGATAACTGCTCTGTTTAAATGTTCGCAACACTGAGCTGCTAAGTATATACCTCTCTCTTGTAACACTGAATATACTCCTTCAAACACAGCTTTCGCAGTTTCTATACTAGAATTTGTTCCGAGTTTATCTCCACAAATCTCACTACTTGAGCAACCTATAACAAACAAGTCACCTTTTTGCAATTTTGCAATATCAATCAATTCTTTTGTAGCAATTATAGCTTGAGATTTTATATTATCTAGCATAATATGCACCAACTTTCCAATATATATTAAAAATATTATACCTCTATTTTGATGATTATGCAATTAATCGCAATAATTATTTTTAATTATTGAGTATCAGTAAACAAAGTGTTATAATTGAAGTAGATAAAAACAAAAATACAAGGAGTATATAATATGGCAACAACTCAAGATTTTATAGAATTTGTATGTGAACAAATTAAATGTGATTTTGATATACGTTACAAAAAAATGTTTGGAGAATATATGGTGTATGCAAACGATAAACCAATTTTAACAGTATGCGATAATGTAGTTTATGTTAAAAAAGCAAAAGAGTTATCTGAAATTTTAGAAGGTGCAGAAGTGGGTTTTCCGTATAAAGGAGCTAAAGAAAAGTATATACTTGATATTGAAAACACTGAGCTTACAAATGATGTTGTACAGATTTTAGAAGAAATCACTCCACTACCTAAACCAAAACGAAAGAAAAAATAACATAACTTACAAAAACAGGTTGCAATGCTTTTATGCGTTGCAACCTGTTTTTATTGACAGATAATATATATGCCTATTTTATCACTACTTACTGCTATAAACACCTTAAAAAAATTTAAAAATACGTGCAAAAACCCAAGGCAGTAGTAATACCACCTTGGGAAATATTGTATTAATATCTGTTATTTTGCAGCTAAATCAATATGCAAATGGTGCAAATGGATCTCCGCTTGTTACTTCAGGTACAGTTTCAATTTCTGCAGAAACTTCTCCTGGTTCAGCTAGATACGCTTCTGTTTTAAACATCTGCGTATTTATATTAGGTTCAAAATATTTTTTCTTCATTATCATTCCTCCAAAATTCCCTTATTTAATTAGACTTGGGCTAGCACCAAATGAAGGATTTCCCTCAACAGTCTGTTCAGCTCCATCTTTATCAGTGTAAACAATATATGGTTGAACATACAAATATGCATCTTGTACAGTTCCATCTGCTTTATATATGTTTGTAGAAACAGCGTAGTTAACTCTGTTTTGAGCATTAACTGAATTTGTTACTTCAATTCCATCTGACCAATAAGCATCTTCCACAAAATCATGTATCGGAGTTTTAGTAGCAAAATATCTAACATATAATTTGTATTCAGTAACATCATTTGGAATTAAGTATTTAATAGGGAATATCATTTTAACTTTTTGAGTTGTATCATCCAAGAATGTTTCATACTGTGGTTCTTCAACTACTGCTGTTGGATTAGGATCAAGTCTCATTTGGTAGAATAAATTTTGTGTATCGTCATAAATAGGAACTAGTTCGATATCTTGAGTAACTACAAAAGCGTGTTTGTAATAGTAAGACACAAAACTATTAGTAGTTTCATCAAACCAACCAACAAAGCTTACTTCCTTACCGTCAACCTCAACAACCTCAGGTGTTTCTAATTGTACTACATGTTTATACTCTACGTCAATAGTTTTGTTGTTAGTATATGTAGGATTAACTAATGATGTGTAGTTCTCATTATATTTATAATAAGTTAATGTAGATTCTTGAGAAGTCTGTAGTAATGGTACTGTTGATACATTAGCTATTCCACTGTCATCTGTAGTAAGAACTGATGCTTGTGAATTATTATCTATCAATATATCTACTTTATAACCTTTTGTGTCAACATCATTTGGAATAACTGGAGTAGAACTAGTAATTTGATCTTCAATTAACTTTGATGTACCACTGTAACCCCATGTATAGTCATTGTATATACTGTCAATTCTTGGAGATACGTTCTTATAATTTGCTGATACATAAAGTTGTACTCTTTGTGCTGAAGAATTTGAACCATTCAACTCTTCTTGAGTTAGCGTTACGCCTGCTTGGTCAAAACGTTCACGCTCGTTAGGGTATCTATAGTCTACGTCGTACATTAAGTCATACCAACCAAACACTCTAGTACCTGTACCACTTTCGATTTCTGTTACAACAGTTGAATCATATTTTGAATAGTCTAGTACATAGAATACTTTTTGGTTTCTCATTCCATTTTGTACATTTAATTGACTAGTAGACATTTTAGTAGGAACATCAATTGTATCGCCTGTGCCTTCTTGATAGAATCTAATTGATTTTATATTACTGTGATACTCAACTTTAAATATAGTACCATCTATATCATAAGGTTTACCAAAAGCCCATAAGTAAGGATTTAATTCCTCAGGAATACCTCCACCAATAACTTCTGTTCCACCTGTTATGTCAACAGCGTCCCATCTTAGATTTTCTATTGTCCATACATTATCTAAATCGTTCATCATATCATCTGTTAATATAAAGTATGATGTATATGTTTTGTCACCTTTACGTGGTTCATAAAAAGCTCCTAAATTCACAAGCGCAGTTGTTTCTGGTGTGTATGTTACAGCTTTTAATTCATTACCTAAATCATCAAATGGGTTTTGGAATAATGTTCTATCCTTAAACCAACCACTGAATTGGTATAATAATGTTTCTTGTGAAGTTTGTGTGGTATTTGCATTAATATGGATATCTCTTTGAGTGATTCTGCCTACTACACCTTCTTGAGATAACTCCTCAAAATATGCTGTATTTTGTAGACCCATTTCTATATATTGTTCATTACTAGTATATATACCTAAATCTACTCTAGCTTCTAAACCATTACCATAACCAATAACTACATGAGTACCATTTGCATCTAGCGAACCGCCTACTGAAGTAGTAATATCAGTATTACTATGTTCATAGCCTATAATATCTACAACATTTTCTGTAATGCCAGTTGAAGCTGAATAGCCTGCTACTCTTGTAGGTAAATCTAGCCAAACTTCGCCAGTTTCAATAGCTTTACCATTTATTAAGAAGCCATCATCAATGCTTGATTCAAGCTTATCAGCACCATAATATACGCCGTCAATTTCTATTCTAAATTCAGCTGCAACTGTTATCTCTCCGGTGGATTCATCAACAGTATAAGGAATATTTAGTGAAGCTACAAATGCATCACTTCCAGTTTCTCTACGGAATGCATCAACATATGGGAATGGGAAGTCATATGCATCGTGCAATGAGTTTGTATATAAGTGAACTGAATTCAAACCAGTATCATTATGAGGTATAATGTTAAATGTTACATTTGCAACTTCATAATCTGTGTTATATAAGTCAGTTACAACTTCGATAAACGCACGTTGTTTTAATGTAGTAGTGTTTCCTGTATCATTTGTTTCTGTTGCATTTCTAAAACCATCGGCACGGAACAATGGATAAATTACATTTGAATCAGCGTCGAATATGTTGTTTTTGATGTTAACATTTAAAGGTCCTATGTTACCACCATTTGCATCAGCTACATCATAAGTAAAGTTTCCTAAGTCTGTTGATTGCATATAGTCTAACCCAAAATATGAAGTATCTCTATCCATAAATAGGAAACCCTGACTTGCATCATCGTACCAACTTTTTAGTGAGCCTGCTGGTAATTTATAGTATCTTATATCTCTACCATCACCAGTATCTATTTTCATCATTTCTACTCTTTTTGTTTTATATTGCTTGTCATCTACACCAGAGTCAAACCCACCCCAAGAGTATAACCAAACTTCGTGCCACTTAGTAACAGAGTTATCATAGAAGATGTATTGTACATCTGCCTTTGTGTGGTCAATGTACTGTTCATAAGCTTGTGGATCTTCTAAAACCTCTGTAGCACTTGGATTTACATCTGCAGGGAAATCATAATGATTTAACGCAGTTAATGCTAGTTCAGCTTTTAAATCTTCTTCTGTAATTGTTGTAGTATCTCCTGTATTATAAGAACCCCAGTTTTCTGAGTTGGTTTTATCGCCATTAACATCCAATTCATCTTTAGAATAAATGTAACCATTTTCTGGTTGTCCAAATTTAAATGTTGCTCCGTCTTCATCACGTTTAGTATCGTAATAACTGCCCTCATCGTAAGCACCATTATTATTAGAAAATCTTATATCACCATCTAATTCTTCGTCAGTTAAATTACCTACAAATACTCTTTTACCAGTAGCATTAACATCTTCTGGGTCAGGAACCATTTCTACTATTCTGCCTGTAGAAGTTTTCATATATACTACATCTTGTCCAGATTCATTTTGAGTTACACACGCTTTTAATGATGGATGGTTTGATGCATCTAAATATATTTTGTTTACATCATCTCTAATAATTGTAACTATTTGTGATGTATATAATGGGTCTATTTCACTACCTTTACCAGTTTTAGGTGACTCTGGATCTATTGAGTACGCATACACTTTGATAGTTACTTGAGTTTCTCTTTGTTCTGTTTTAGGTGCAGTAAATGGAACTGAAGCTGAATATCCATTTTCTGTATCTACTTCACCAACAATAGCATCATAATGAGATGGAGACGTAGAATTTAAGAAATCTACTGCAAAAACGTATTTCATTTTTCTTGTTCCGTCTTGAGAAATATATGCTGATAAGTCTATTTGCTCACCATTATACACTTCTGTTGGTCCGTTATATGTAAGGGTTGTTGGTAGTGTGTGTAAAAGTGGTCCGTAAATATCAATATTTTGAACTTGTGTATCATATAATACTATTGCTGTACCTTTTTCAGTTATACTAAAATCATTAGGTACAAAGTGATATTCTATGGCCTCTCCAACTCCACCTTCACCTTCAAGTGTTTCAAGTAAACTCATATTAATATCAATATGTTGTACCATTCCTGGATTAGAATCCAATTCAAATGATAAAGCTGTTGGCTCTAACGTTACTGCACTGTCACCATCTAGTATATAAATTTTTACATCTTGTACTACATCGTCATTTGCTGGTTTTTCTGGTCTTACATATGCAATTCTTGTTGAGTTTTCGCCAGTTGAATATACTGCTTTGTACATAGGTGTTGTATGGTCTAAACCATAGTAATACACTACTACTGTATCGTCAACTAAGTCTGGGAATGTAATTGTAGCATTTCTTGTGCTGTTAAAATATTTAAAATCTGTTAATTGTCCGTCACCAGTTGAATATCTATATCCACCTAAGTTTAAGTTAGAACCATTAACTGCAATGTTTATTTCATCTGTACCAAAATCTTTTGATTTTGTATAGCTATTAATAGCAAATATAGGGTCTGCCATAGTTACATTAATTGTGTCTGTAGTTTGGTATTTTGTAAAACCATCTGTTGCAACTGCTGTTATAGTGTATGTTTCACCACTCACAAAGTTGTAATCTAGACCTTCTTCATCTAAATTATTCATAATGAAGTCTGTTGATATAGAGTTGTCTGTTTCTACTACATCTTTTGAAGATTTTACTAGCTTATTACCTATGTAATAATCTACTCTTACAGGTCCACCATAAACAGCTTCTTTGCCACTTAAAGTAGTTGTAACGTTTAAAACCCCACCAATAGGAACAGTTACATTTTTATTATCTGCCACTGCCTCTCCGTCAACTGAATTAGCCACAAAGTTTGTAACTTGTACTTCTCCAACTGTTGGAGCAGCTGTATCGTTTTTATAATAGCCACCATCTACTACTACTCTTTTAGAGCCATATATGTTGTTGACATTACTATTTTTTAGTCCAACATATTTTTCTCCAATATATTCGTAAGGTAATTTTACTACATGTACAAAATAATTATCTATTTCACCTATATATGTACCATCTACTATTTCAATAACTGTAGTAGAAGTTGCACTGTCAAAAATCGCTACTCTGTCTATAGGGTCAGCACTCCAATCTTTTGGAGCAGCTATATAAATATATGTCCATTCTGGTGTTTCAGTTACTGTAAAGCTATAAGTTTTCTCTACTGTTTGAGTAGGGTTTGAAGCATATGTTGCATATGCTTTTACGTTATAATTTAAACCTACTTCAAGCAAGTTTTCTTCGTTAATGTTAAATGTAAATGAGCTGTTGTTGCTTGTTTTTATAGGAGTAGCAGAACCTTGTTCAGCTAACTCGTAACGATAAGTTACATCTGCACCAGTGCTAACTTTTTCGTTTACTATTGCATTGAAAGTAAAACTAAAGTTACCTTGTGTTTCATCATAACTTGTTTTGTTAAATGTACCTGTAGTAGTCGTATCAATCACAGTGCTATCTATATTACCTGTCAATACACCCTCTTGTAATTCGTTAGATTTTACTGTAAGTTCTATTGTACCTACTGCTACTGAATATTTAGTACCATTTGTTATTGTAGCTTTTACTGTATAGTTATGTACGCCTGCAACTGGTGTAAATGTAGCATATACCATATCAGTAGTTACATCTGTAACAGTTGTGCTTGCAATTAGTGTTTCTCCGTCGTAAACTTCATAATTTACAGGTGTTGCCACGCCATTATATGTAGCTGTTACACCGTTAAATCCAAATTGATATTCTCCGTTATTTGCATATACATTCTCTGTTGTAAACGTTGTTCCTGTTACTGTACCACCAACAGTAGCACCGTCCTTTTTAACATCTTGCATAAATGCATCTGTAGTAAAACTTTCATTTGCATTTACTGTAATATTTATTGTGCTTGTTTCAACTATTTTTGTTGAATCTGTTTCTGGGAACACTTCAACTTTAAGTGTATTTACACCTAATGGTAAGTCAGTTGCTGTATCTGTTAAATTAAATGTATATTCACCAGTTTCACTGCTAGGCAATGTAACCTCTTGTATTATATTGCTACCAGAATATAATCTTGCTGTATAATTACCAACATAAGGTACTTGTGGAGAAATTGGATCTTTTGTATCTGCATCAATCTCCCAAGTTTTTGAATCTAAAGTAGCATTTAAATCAAGAGAAACGTCTTCATTTAAATATATATTATCAGAACCATTTAGCGCTAAAGTTGCACTACTAGGAGCTGAATAATCTGTTCCTTTTGGATTGAAAACTGCTGTTAAGCTTAGTCCAGTTTGAGCAGATGCAACATTATATTCACTATCAGTGCTAACTACATCACCTGTAGCTGTATTTGTCCAATGTTTAAAATAAAAGCCAGGTTGTGCTGTTGCTGTATATGTAATTGTTTTGCCTGCATCTGATTTTATACCAGTGTCACTTGTATTAGTTCCGTCAGTTACTGACACTATTCCTTTAGTAACATCATTTGTGCTTACACCGTATTCATAGTAACTTTCAAATTTAGCTGTAAGTGATGTGTTAGTTGATGCTGTAAAAGAATATGGGTTATCTGTTGTTATTTGAGTTTCTCCGTCAAACCAACCTAAGAACCCATAGCCTGTGTTTGCAGTAGCTTCGTATGTAACTACGCTATCAGCTGGGATTAATGTACCTTCAGCTGTTACTTCTGCACCCTCACCAGTAACAGAAACAGAGCCACCTTCTACTGGGTCTGCTGTTGCGTTATGAAAGTAACCGTCAACATATGTGCTGTTAGCTGCCCAAAGACCACTTATAGGTAGTATTGTATCTTCTTTATCTGGAACAAACATATCATCAACAGGCTCTGAAACAAAATTACCTGTATACTGTCCACTTCTTGTTACATCTATAATACTTCCAGAAGTTGAAGAAACTAAATCAGAGTCTGCAAAGAAGAACAGCATAAAGTCCTCCCATTTTGAGCTACCCCATTCTTCTATTTTCACTCTATATTTGTTACTTCCGGCTTCAACCGGTTCTAGTTGATATGCATCTCTATAGTTTCCGCGTCCAATAACAATATACACATTATCCCATTTTGTTTTTGAATTATCAAAATATAATTGTTTATCAATCACACCATTACCTGTGTTCCACCCACCATTTACATCTGTGTTTGTTTCGTTTGGAGTAGGACTAAATAAGCCACCTGACACATTACTAAATGTAACTGTATACTTTCCGCTTTTCGGATTATTAGCTAGATACGTGTCAATAGCTGAACCTGTACCAGTTGAAAGATTTGGGTTTTGGTCTGTGAAATAAAACTTTGTATCTTTTCCATCTCCCCAATTACTAAAACTTGATGTATATATATTCCCGTTAGCACTATTAACGTCGTAACTTCCTAACAGATAAGACATCGTCCAATCAGTATGTCCAATAAGTATATATACATTATCCCACTGCAATATTGAATTATCAAAAATTATATTGCTAGTAACTGAACCACCCGTCCCCTCGTCATCTGTTGTAGCAGCTGACGCTGTTGTCATACTTACTGATAGCATAGACATTATCATAACAACAGATAATATTATGCTAAGTATTTTTTTTGTTTTGCTTGTTTTCTTTCCCATAAATTTACTTCCTCCAAATTATTTTTTACGCAACTATACAAGTTTGTTACATATCATTATAATATTAAACGTTCTAATTTGCAAGTTTTATATGTATTAATTTTAACAGTGTACAGATTTTTGTAGACTATGACTAACCAACCTCTTTGTTTTGTACTTATTTGATATAACAATTGTTATTTTTTATAATTTTTATAATAATATTCAGTAATTTTATATAATTTTTCATTATTTATACATTTAATTAATAATTTTTAAGCAATCATATTTGGTAAATATACACATAAAAAAACTGCAATGTTTTCACATTGCAGTTTTACGATTTTATTTATGAATGTTTGTATTTGCACTAAATACAATTCCTCTATCTCCGTCTAATTTAACTGTTGTCCCACTTTTGAGTAGTTTTACAGCATTTTTTGCATTAATTATTACTGGTTTATCTAATGCTAATGCTACGACTGCTGCGTGTGATGTTGCCCCACCTGTTTCTGTTATAATTCCACTTGCATTTCTCATTATAGGTAGTATCTCGTTTGATGTGCTTGGAATTACTAATATATCACCATCTTTAAAATTCTCAAATGCTTCTTGCTCTGTTTTGCAAACACATAATCTACCGTATACACTGTTATGATTTACTACAGTTCCACTAAGTAGCACATCTCCCACTAATTGAACTTTCAACATATTTGTTGTTCCAGATACTCCAAGTGGTATACCTGCTGTAATTACTACTAAATCTCCGTTGTTTACTAATTTGTTTTTTTGCGCCATTGATACTACATGTTCAAAAAGTTCATCTGTATTATCTTTTTCATCAACCAATATTGGAATTACTCCCCAAGACATCGCCATTTGTCTTTGAACTTTAGGATTTGTTGTACCACTAATTATTGGATATGCTGGTCTATACTTTGATATCATTCTAGCTGTTTGACCTGTCTTTGATACTGTTATTATTGCTACTGCTCTTAAATCATGAGCCGTTGTACATGTTGCGTGAGATATTGCAGAAGTCACATCTTGTCTTTCTGGTATATCTCTTTTTCTAAATATAGCAGTATAATCTATATCTTCTTCTGTTCTTTCTGCTATTATCGCCATTGTTTTTACAGCGTCTACTGGGAAATTACCTGCTGCTGTTTCTCCACTTAACATTATTGCACTTGTTCCGTCATAAATTGCATTCGCAACGTCTGTTGCCTCTGCTCTTGTTGGTCGTGGATTTTTCATCATAGAGTCAAGTAGTTGTGTTGCTGTTATTACTTGCTTTCCTGCTGAGTACGCTTTTGATATAAGTTTCTTTTGTATAATTGGTATTTCTTCTAATGGGATTTCTACACCTAAATCGCCTCTAGCTACCATTATACCGTCAGATACTCTTATAATTTCATCAATATTATTTACACCTTCAGCGTTTTCTATTTTTGCAACAATTCTAATATCTGTACTATTGTTTTTTTCAAGCTCTGCTCTTAGTTGTAATATATCGTGTGCACTTCTTGTAAATGATGCTGCTACAAAATCAACATCTTCTTTAACACCAAACGCTATATCTAGTTTATCTTGTTCGCTCAAAAACGGAAGTGATAATCTAACGCCCGGCACATTAATACCTTTGTGA
Source organism: uncultured Eubacteriales bacterium (assembly GCA_964369405.1). Taxonomy (GTDB): domain Bacteria; phylum Bacillota; class Clostridia; order Oscillospirales; family Acutalibacteraceae; genus CAYJFG01. The sequence continues at coordinate 63,686 of CAYJGB010000004.1, read as the reverse complement.
CCTGCAATAGGTCCATCGTTTAAAACTTCACATCTAATATCTTTTTTAACAATTTCAATAACTTTCATTTCGATAAGACCGTCGTCAACTAAAATATGAGAACCTATCTCTACATCTTTGTATAAATCAGCATATGTTATAGAGCATATATTTTCATCTCCATCTACCTTTTTAGTTGTAAATGTAAATATTTGTCCTGTTTTAAGTTCTGCTGTTTTATTAGGAAAATTTCCTGTTCTAATCTCAGGTCCTCTTGTGTCTAGCAATGTAGCTACTGGTATTTGCAGCTCATCTCTAAACTTTTTAATCTTTTCTAATCTAGCTTTATGATCTGCATGCACACCATGTGACATATTAAGTCTAGCTACAGACATACCATTTATCATAAGCTCCTTTAAAACTTCGTCATTTTCTGTTGCTGGCCCTAATGTGCATATAATTTTAGTCTTTCTCATAAATATCGGCTCCCTTTAAGTCAATTTCACTTTTTTCATTATACTGCAATATTTTTCCATATTTATATAATACTATATTTTTCCATACTTAACAATACAAATTACATATTTTTTACATATCACTAGGTAAAACTTCCAACCAGTAGTTGTCAGGGTCATTTATAAAGTAAATTCCCATATCTTTGTTTTCATAACATATGCAACCCATTTCTTTATGTTTAGTATATGCTTTTTCAAAATCATCTGTTATAAACGCTAAATGAAACTCATTTTCTCCTAAGTTATAAGGTTCTACTCTATCTCTAAGCCATGTAAGTTCCAGCTTAAATGTACTTTTGCTGTCGTGCAAATATACGATTATAAAACTTCCGTCTTCACTATTTATTCTGCTATCCTCTTTTAGCCCTAGTGCCTTATCATAAAAATCGATACTTTTTTGTAAATCTAATACATTAAAATTATAATGTGCAAATTTAAACATAATATTTCCTCCAATTTTAAAAATGTGAAATTTTGTACATTTATATTACCATAAAAACAGATATACTACAAGTAATATATATTGCAATAATAGATAATTTGACAAAATTAATGAGAGGAAATTAAATCCTCTCATACTAAAATTGCTGTTTAAATTTTCGTACTACTACACCTTACTATAAAACAAAAAGCTTCCTACGTGTTTTTCAGCTTGTAATACTATATCATATTCAGTGTTAGGCTCTACATCTACAGATATTGAAAGTGTGTTTATTTCTGTTGTTTCATAAACTGGCTCATCTCTGTTGCCTTTTTGATATATTTGCAAATCTAAAATCCCACTATCTGTTACTACCTCAAAAAATATATGCGGTTGCTCTTCTACCGATAATGTATACTCTTTTGCTCCGTTAAACTCACTATAAGATACTTCTATCCTATTTGGCGTTATGTCCTCTACTACATTATCCATATAATCACCACTTCTACAAGATGTGAATAATACTACAGTCACTAGCATTAAAGCTACTATCGAAACCATTTTTTTCATTTAATTCAACTCCTAATTTATTATTATATTTAAAATTATAACGATTAATTCTACTTTGTCAAATTTACTGTTTTGATAATGTTTTTTGTATCAATAAAACATCTGCTATATTTGTTTTATTATCTTTATTTACATCTGCATTAGTTTCGTTTATTTTAAATTCTCCTAAATCAATTTCAGTTATGTGCATTTGTAGTAATAATACATCTGATATTGTTATTCCTCCATCATCATTAACATCGCCTAATAAAATATCATCTAAACTAGTGTATGCCTTTATAGTTATGTTACCAGTATTATTATAATCATTTAAAACATCTGTATAAAAATCTAAAAACTCATACATTTGCCCATCTCTTATTATAAATCCTTCATTTTTCTCTGGGTCAGGTCTAAATGTTATTCTATTTATTGATGAATTAAACAAAGTTTCAGATATTCCAATTCCTGCCTTTGTATCTATATTAGTAGTATCAATTTCTACGGCTATACCACATTTGTCAAGTGGTAAATCTAACCCATTTGCCTCAATACTGTGATATCCACTATATTCTATTATACCATTATCTATTTTAGTCCATTTACTTCTATCTTCTACTGGCTTATCATTTTCTACTGGAGTTAAATATGCTGTATATTCTCCTCCAACACTTTCACTCTCGAATATAACGTTGTTAAGTATTCTATCTTCTTTGCTAAAGTCAAAAACGTTTATAAATGTCAACTCTTTGTCATACACTGCGTTTCCGTCTATATTTTCAAACAAAGTCATATTATATGTAGCACCAAATTCATCATGTTGAAATAATTTATCGTTTTCTCCTATTTTTTCAACTTCTCTTATAGCATAAGAATATCCAAAAGTTTTAGACAATAAATATTTATCCTCATAAGAAATCCAGAAAAAACCATTGTCGTTACTTTGTGTACCCCAACTATTTTTAACAAGCCATGCTCCGTTATTTTCTGGTTTATGCTTTGGGTTGAAGTTTTCTTTGCTATAGTCATCGTCCCAACCAACTATCGCCACAACATGTCCTGATAAATTACTTGATGATAATGTTTCGTCGGCATTAAACGCTGTTTTATTAGAATTAAAAAATTTAGGATTAATACTACAATTTGCATATACTGAGCCATAATTATAAACACTGTTTTTTACTGTGTTTATATCTTGAGATACATACATAAGCTCAGTAACTCCGTATTCTACAGTAGGTTTTTTTAAATCTGAATAAGTATAACTGCTCATAGTGCCATATGGATAAAGTTCTTCTGGAGCACCACCACTAAAAGAAGTTAGATATCCTGCAACTTGCCTTGAATAACCACCGTCATAATAATTTCTAAGCCAGCCTGTATCATTATATCTAGTAGTCGCCCAAACATTTAGATGCTCCTCTGAAAAATCATAATACCCTAAATCGTTTTTCAAAAGATAGCTTTCTAAAATTGAAGTTCCAACAAAAGCCCAACAAGTGTTTAAAGTCTTTTGGTCTTTAGGAGTAGTAACAAAACCTAGTTCAACACCGTTATAATAGCTAGGCAGATTATCACTACTTATATTTTCATTTACAGTTGTATCAGATTGTAAGCTTTGTCCAACATAAACATCATTACTTCCTTTAGCGCTTACTGATAAAAAGCTTGTAAAAACTAAAATTGAACAGCATAAAACAGAAACTATTTTTTTATAATATTTAAACATAAAATTTGACTCCTTTTAACAAAATGAATTAGTGTATATAACTATCAGAAATTCACATAATAATATTATCACAATAAACAAATTTTGTAAATATATATTATATAGATAAAATAGGAGTATTTTTATGCAATTTAGAACAGATTTAGCACTAGAAGCAAGAGAAATAGCAGGAGATATAACAGACGGAGTAGAATACAATACGCAAGCGTACAAAAATATGACTATATCGAAAATGAAAATATTGAATGAGCAAGCAGCAAATATGCTTTCAAAAGATATAGGCACATATATAACAATCGAATTACCACCATTAATAGAAGAATTTACACAAACAGATAAACGACTTAAGGTAATATCAGAAAACATACGCATATTATTACCAAAAGAAGGTTTGATATTAGTAGCAGGAATAGGTAATTTAGAAATAACACCAGATGCATTAGGCCCAAAAACGGCATCTCAAATACTTGCAACAAGGCATATAATAGGTGAGATAGCAAAAAGTATAGGATTAGACAGTTTAAGACCAGTAGCAGTGATGTCGCCAGGAGTATTGGGACAAACAGGTATAGAAACAGGAGAGTTAATATTAAGTGTAGCAGAAAAAATAAAGCCGACAGCAATTATAGTAATAGATGCTCTAGCCTCACGCAGACTAGAGAGGCTAGGCTGTACAATGCAAATATCAGATACAGGAATAGCACCAGGAGCAGGAATAGGAAACAATAGATTTGTGATAAACAAAAAAACAGTTGGTATCCCAGTAATAGCAGTGGGAGTACCAACAGTAGTAGATGCAGTTACATTAGCAACTGACTTATTAAGTGAAAATGGTAAGAAGTCGATTAAAATTGCAAAAGAGAGTGTGTCACCAAACGGTCAAAAAATGGTAGTAACACCTAGAGAGATTGATTTATTGATATCACGAGGAGCAAAGTTAATTAGTATGTCATTAAACCATGCATTGCAACCAGATTTTGAGATAGAAGATTTAATGTCGTTAGTGTAAAGTTATTATCAGCAAGTCTATCATTATATCATATTTGATAATTTCTTCTGTATGTTAATCAAATCACTTAGATTAATTTTATTATCTAAGTTATTATCTGCCAGTATCTTTTGTGTGCTACTTAAATTTTTATATGCTGCTAAATATAATTGTAATTCAACTGCATCGTTTATATTTAATTTACTATCTATTTTTATATCATATTGTAATCCTATTTTATTTGCAAAATCAAGTGCACACCAACCAGTTTTATTGTTATATGTCACTTTACCCCATGTATATCCACCAGATTCTTTTGTTTCGCTAACTGATATATTAGTATTGTCTGGTATAGTAACTAATGTATTATAGCTTGTCCCTGCACCACTTCTCATATTCAACCCTACAGAAGTGTCTACTTGCCATACTTGAGCATCTATTTTTTCTGATGTTTCTGGTGCAATTGGGTCTGCTGTCCCTGAATTGGTTTCATCTTCTAAAATATATATGTATCCTAAAAATCTATAACTATTTGAATAACCAACATTATCATCATCTATATCAACAGTTTCTGTAAAAAACACTGTTCCTCCATATGCTGACTCAGACAATGTAATTGTACTACTTGTAACTTTTTCTACAACTGCTACATGTCCTGTATTATTATCGTATTTATCCCAAACTGCAATAGCTCCAACTTTAGGAGTTTGTCCGTAGTCGTAATATCCATATTTTATATTATATGACCACCACTCACCAGCATTATAAGGGCATAAGTTAGGTCTAGTTCCTAATATCTCGTATGCTCTACCATATGCATATGCTGTACAGTTTGGCATACCATATCCATATTTTTCAAATAGATTGTAATCACCATCGTAATAATATTTATTATTACTAGCAGGTGCAGTTAATCTTGGTTCAAAACTGCTTGATGCATCAACCGACACAACGCTATAAAACATTGTTGAAAGTACTACCATAACTACTAAATATCCGCTTATAATTTTTTTGGTACTCAAACTAACACCCCGTTTATAGATATTAAAAAATTGTAACCATATTGTAACACAAATTTAACTACTTTTGTACTGTAAAAACTACTGATTTTTTGTAATTTTTTTAGGTAAATATTAGTATTATTTTAAGATGGTTTAATTTATGAAAATACTTGAATTTTTTATAGCTTTTTAATATATATGCTAAAATATTTTATTAATTCATGATGATTTTTTACAAAAAAAAGCTTTCGCAGATGATTTTACTCATTTGCGAAAGCTCCACAATATAATTCTTGTAAGAGTGGAATGTTTTACTCCTTAAACTCTTATTAATTTAAACTATCTAATTTAAAATAATTAGCAACCACAGCCATTGCCACAGTCATTGTTGTTACAGCATACTACATAGATAATAACTAATAATATTACCCATGTGCAAGAGCTACCACCAAATAAATTGTTACACATAGTGTTTTTCCCCCTTTCAAGCGTTACATTACATTATATTAAAATAGGGGTAGATGTGTTACACAATTTATTTGTTTTTTTATTTTACTTATATAATTCTTTCAAATCTTCTAAGTTATATGGTGTTTGCTGATATAGATAATAATTAAGCCAATTAGAAAATAGTAAAAAACTATGGCTTTTCCATGTTAGTGGTGGTGTTGCTTGTGGGTCGTTTTTAGGGAAATAATTTACAGGTATATTAGGATTTAATCCTTTGTTTAAATCTCTAAAATATTCTGTTGATAATGTATCTCTGTCATACTCGCCATGTCCAAACACAAAAACTTGTCTGCCACTCTTATTGCACACTATAGAAACGCCTGCCATATCTGATATAGCTAAAATTTCTAACTCTTCATTTTTTTCTATTTCATCTCTGGAAACAGAAGAATATCGTGAATGTGGCATATTAAAGTAATCATCAAAACCACGTGTTAACGGGTGGTTAGGATTTAACATCTTGTTTAAGAAAACTCCGCTCATTTTTTCATCTAACATATATTTTGGCACATCATAGTGATAATATAACCCTGCTTGTGCTCCCCAACATATATGATATGTTGAATATACATTTGTTTTTGACCACTCCATAATTTCACAAAGCTCTTCCCAATATGTAACTTGACTATAATCTAAATTTTCTACTGGCGCTCCTGTGATAATCATACCGTCAAACTGCTGGTCTTTTATCTGCTCAAAAGTCTTGTAAAACGTTTTTAAATGACTGCTTGGTGTATGCTTTGATGTATATGTCGCTGTTTGCAAAAGCTCTATTTCTACTTGTAAAGGAGTGTTACCTAAAAGCCTTAATAGTTGTGTTTCTGTTGTCATTTTTATTGGCATTAAGTTTAGTATCACTATTTTAAGTGGTCTAATGTCTTGTGTACTAGCCCTCATATTTGACATAACAAATATATTTTCTGACTCCAATTCTTCTTTAGCTGGTAAATCATTTTGTATATTAATCGGCATTACTTCTCCTCCTCAAAAGTATATTTACATCTACACTAATATAATATTAATATGCTTTTCCCCATATAACCATATGTTTAGCAGGTTTTCCACAGCACACACACTTGTCTGATATTTCATCTTGCTCGAATGGTATGCATCTTGAGCCTACTCCTGTTTTTTCTTTGACTTCATCTTCACAAGATTCCTCACCACACCACATAGCTTTAACAAATCCATCACCTTTTGTTTCTAGGCTAGTAATTATCTCTTCTATGTTTTTACATGAGTATGTTTTATTCTCTCTGTTTTCAAGTGCTTTTTGATATATTCCGTTATGCACTTCTTCAAGTTTTAATGTAACTACTTGCTCTAACTCATCTAAAGAAACTACTGTTTTTTCTCTGTTGTGTCGTGTTACTACTACACATTGATTGTTTTCTATATCTCTAGGACCTAGCTCAATTCTTACTGGTACACCTTTCATCTCATATTCTGAGAACTTCCACCCTGGTGAGTTATCACTATCATCAAGTTTAACTCTAACTGTTTTTGCTAATCTCTCTTTTAGCTCTTGTGCTTTATCTAGCACTCCTGCTTTATGTTGAGCTATTGGAAGTATTACTGCTTGTATTGGTGCTACTGCTGGTGGTAACACTAAGCCGTTATCGTCACCATGGGTCATAATTATCGCACCTATTAATCTTGTTGTAACTCCCCATGAGGTTTGATGTGGATATGCTAGTTTATTTTCTTTATTTGTATAAGTGATATCAAATGCTTTTGCAAAGCCATCTCCAAAGTAGTGAGATGTTCCTGCTTGTAGTGCTTTTCCGTCGTGCATTAATGCTTCTATTGCATATGTATCTACTGCACCTGCAAACTTATCACTTTCTGTTTTCTTTCCTTTTAAAACTGGCATTGCTAAATAATTTTGACAAAAGTCTTCATACACATTTAACATTTGCTCAGTTTCTTCAACTGCTTCTTGTTGAGTTGCGTGTATTGTATGTCCTTCTTGCCATAAAAACTCTCTGCTTCTTAAAAATGGACGAGTTGTTTTCTCCCAACGCACAACGCTTACCCATTGATTGTATAATTTAGGTAAATCTCTATGACTTTGTATAATATTTGCATAATGCTCACAAAACAATGTTTCTGATGTAGGACGCACACATAATCTGTCCTCTAACCTCTCGCTACCACCATATGTAACCCATGCTACTTCTGGAGCAAACCCCTCTACGTGGTCTTTTTCTTTTTGTAGCAAACTTTCTGGTATAAACATAGGCATACACACATTTTCGTGACCTGTGTCTTTAAACATTCCATCTAATATTCTTTGAATGTTTTCCCAAATAGCATAACCATACGGTCTAATAACCATACAACCTTTAACACTAGTATATTCAATTAACTCAGCTTTCTTCACTATGTCCGTATACCATTTTGCAAAATCTTCGTCCATAGAAGTAATAGCTGTTACCATTTTTTTATCTGCCATATAAATCGTCCTTTCTAAAATAGAGTTATATTAATTTAATACAACTATTCCTATTATATACGATATTAAGATATATTTCAATTAAAATTATATATTTGGTTGACAATATAAAAATAAATAGAAAAATTTGTATAAAAAGTTTGCACTTTCACATAATATACTTAGAGGTGAGAGAATGCAAAGTATAATTTCAACTATTTTTTGCAACAAATTATCAAAAAGTTTATTTTTACTATATTTGCTAAACTTTAGTGATTGGATATGCACTTTACTACTGCTAAACACTGGCAAATTTCAAGAAGTAAATCCATTTATGCTACCTTTTATGGATAGTAGTTTTACTAGTTTTATAATTAAAGGTATATTGCCATTGGGGCTAGTCTTATTTATAAATTATAGAGCAAACAACGCAACTGCAAAGCAGATGAAAATAGCTAACCGAGTAGTAGGTGTTGGTATAGGAATATATACGCTAATAAATATGTTACACATATTAAATTTTGTATATTTTTATGTAGTATATTAACTATTTGTTAAAAAATAGAGGCTGTCGCATTTAGAAAATTGTTCATCATATTATACAAGTCCGTTGTAGGGGCGAAATCCATTTTCGCCTGAAATTCTTCAAATACACAAAGAAAAGGGGGAGCATATATAATGCTCCCCTACTAATACTTGTTAATATTAACCTTAGTGCGACAGCCACTTTAGTAACTGTAATCTGATAATTTTTTTAATTTATTATTTGAATATGCTTTAAGCTTATATTTTATTTTAAAAATGCTGCTCCAATTATCCCTGCATCGTTTCCAAGGGTCGCTGTACATATAACTGTTTGTTTTTTATTATGCTTAGTGTATCTCTCTTTTTCTACTATTGCTTTTAAAGGCGCTAATAACACATCTCCCTCTTTGCTTATCCCTCCACCTATACATAATATATCTGGTTGAAATATATTAATAGCGTTTGTTACTCCACATGCTAAATATTCAATGAATTTTTGCACTACTGCTTTGCCTGCTGCATCTCCATTTTTCATAGCTTTAAACGCTGTTATTCCATTTACTTTGTTAATATCTCCGCCAACTAGCTTTAACATATATGAACAATCTGCTCTTTCGTCTAGTATTGTTTCTTTTGTCATATTTATAAGACCAGTAGCAGAAGCATAAGTTTCAAAACAGCCTTTTCTTCCACATGCACACTCTTTACCGTCATATACTATTACCATATGTCCCATTTCTGCACCTGCATAATTTGAGCCACTAAAAATTTTTCCATCTATAATTATACCTGCTCCTACACCAGTGCCTAGTGTTATAGCAATTGCATTTCTAGCACCTTTTGCACTTCCTGCTAAAAATTCGCCATATGCTGCTGCGTTAGCATCGTTTTCTATTCTCACTTTTTTGCCTAATCTTTCTTCCATCATCTCACATATATTCCAGTTATGAAAGAATAGATTTGCTGAATACTCTATTACACCTGTCTCTGGATTAACTGCACCAGGCACACCTATTCCAACGGAGTCTATATCATCAATAGAAATAGACGCTTTTTGCAATGCCTCTTTTGCTACTAGTGCCATAGAGTCGCATATTTCGACTTCTGGACGTGGGACTGCTGTTTTACATTCTGCTTTTGCTAAGATGTTAAATTCTTCATCAACAACGCCAGCTACAATATTAGTGCCCCCTAAATCAATACCTAAATAATACATAAAATAACCTCCAAATATAATATATTTATTTTATAAATTTACAACGTAATTATACCACAATAATTTTGCAAAATAAAGAATCTAAAGCGAAGTTTAATAAAAAATTTACAATTTTAAATTTTAAATTAAAAAGCTACCAGTAAAATACTGATAGCTTATAAAATTCATTTACTTTTCTCTTATATACCATTATTTCAAAGTTAACACTATTTGAACCTTTGCTCAATTTCCAATAGTTTTTGCTTAATGTCTACCCCTGCTGCATAACCAGTAAGCGAGAAGTTCGCACCTACTACTCTATGACAAGGTATTACTACTAATATAGGATTTTTATTATTAGCTTTTCCAATAGCTCTACTTGCTCTAGGGCTACCAACTTTATTAGCAATATCAACATAAGTTGTTATTTCGCCATATGGTATATTTTTGATTTCATCCCATACATGTTTTTGAAATTCGGTACCATCTAATTTGATAGGAATATCAAAATCTTTTCTATGCCCTTCAACGTATTCAATAAACTGTGTAGCTGCATCATTTGTAAGTTTGCTAGGGTTAATATATTCAATATCACTGTGATTACAAAACGAAATTCCTGTGATATAATCTTCTTTTTCAGATATTTTCACATATCCTAATGGAGTTTCATATATTCCCTGACTCCATTCGATATCTGGCCTGCACTTAGCACACGGCCTGTATCCCTTTTCCTCGGCTTCTCTTTTAGAACGGAATAGAACTATATTTTTCTCTCTTGGTATTTTTGCATCACAAGAGGGATTGCAATATATTTTAGTTACAGAAATTCCATAATAAAATATTCCGTCATAATTTTTGTCGTTATCATAAATAGCATTAATCATTTCTTGACTCTTTAACAAACCATATCATCCCCTTTAACTAAGGACCCACGTACACATAAAAATAAATGAATTTTATTGGATAATTTTTAAAATATGGCTAATAGTAATTTTTTAGATAATTTCATTGAATTGAAAGCTCAACAACTAAATAATTATAATTTGATAATATGTTAAGTATCAAAGTTAACTAGTTGTAATAAAAATAGCTATAGCAATATATAAAACCTTAGTATAATTATACAACAGATAGAAATACTAATAAATTGACATTTTAACCATAGATTTGTTATTATTTTATGCAATTATATTACTTTTTATTATTTTTGCATATTTTTATATTATTGTACTAAAAATAATAAAATTCATATTTTTTTTATGTTAAATTACACAGCTGTTTATTATACTAAATATACTTGCTTTTTTATTTACATTAAACAAAGTTATTTAAAGTTAATTTAAATTTATTTTATACTGAATTTAATCCAATACTTTGAGAATAATAAATTGCATCTACCCTTAAAATTAGTAGTCCACTTCCCACCAAACTACACACAATATATTACTACTACCATACATTAAATATATGTGCAATTAAAAACAGCAAGGTTTATTAATAAACCTTGCTGTTAATCATGTTTAAATATTATTGATTATATTAGTTCTAGTAAAGCCATTTCTGCAGCGTCGCCTCTTCTAGGTCCTAATTTAGTTATGCGTGTATATCCGCCTTTTCTATCAACATATTTTGGTGCAATCTCTGTAAACAATTTGTGTGTAACATCTTCTTTTGTTACAAAAGACATTACTAAACGTTTGTTGTGTAAACTGTCTACTTTTGCTATTGTTATCATTTTTTCTGCTAAAGCACTTACTTCTTTAGCACGTGTAACAGTAGTTTCGATTTTTCCATTTTCTAATAGGAATGTAACTAATGCTCTAAGCATAGCCATTCTGTGAGCAGATGCTCTTCCTAATTTTCTTGTACCTGGCATCGAAATTCACTCCTTTACCTAGTCTATTTTGCAAAAGAATTTTATTCCTCTTCTGCTTGTAATGTGAAACCTAAGCTATTTAGCTTGTAGATAACTTCTTCTAAAGATTTTCTACCTAAGTTTCTTACTTTTATCATATCATCTTCTGATTTATTAATTAAATCTTCAACAGTATTAATTCCTGCACGTTTTAAACAGTTGAATGAACGTACTGACAAGTCAAGCTCTTCAATAGTCATCTCTAAAACTTTTTCTTTGCCTTTGTCGTCTTTTTCTACCATTATTTCAGTTTGTAAACTTTGGTCAGATAAATCTACAAATAGATTTAAATGCTCAGTTAAAACTTTAGCAGCTAAAGAAACTGCCTCTTGTGCATTAATTACTCCGTTAGTCCAAACATCAAGAGTCAATTTATCAAAGTCTGTAATTTGACCTACTCTAGTATTGTCAACTGTGTAATTTACTTTTAATACTGGTGTATATATTGAGTCAATTGGTAATTCACCTAATGTGCTTGTAGCCGCTAATTGTTTGTTACGCTCAGATGGAACATAACCTCTACCTTTATCAAGTGTAATTACCATAGAAAGTTTAGCACCTTCACCCAAAGTAGCAATGTGCATATCTGGATTTAATATCTCTACCTCACTATCACACTTAATAGAATCAGCTGTAACTTTGCACGGTCCTTCTACATTAATTTCTACTGTTTTAGGACCACTACAATGAAGTTTTGCTCGTAAACCTTTCATATTAAGAACGATTTCTGTAACGTCTTCTTTAACTCCAGCAATAGTTGAAAACTCATGAACAACCCCTGCAATGTTTAATGAAGTTACTGCTACACCTTCTAAAGATGATAACAAAACTCTTCTTAAGCTGTTGCCTAAAGTGTTACCAAAACCACGTTCAAGTGGCTCTACAACAAATCTGCCATAAGTCCCATCGCTTGCTAATTCTTCGGTTTCTATTTTTGGTTTTTCTATCTCTATCATTAGCGTTCCTCCTCCGAATAGTGAACAGTCTTACTGTGTGTTTTCGTGTAAATGTCTTACATTTAAACGGATTATTTGGAGTACAACTCAACTATTAGAGTTTCGTCAACATCTAGGTTAACATCTTCTCTTAGTGGAACTGCAACAATTTTAGCTTCAAATGCATCTCTGTTAACTTCTAACCATTTTGGTGATGGTTTTGTAGCATTTGCTTCTACAACTGATTTAATACTTTCGCTAGAACGGCTTTTTTCTGTTATAGAGATAACATCTCCAGTTTTTGTTAAGTAAGATGCGATATCTACTTTTTTACCGTTAACAGCAAAATGACCGTGGTTTACAAATTGTCTAGCTTGTGCGTGAGACGCAGCAAAGCCCATTCTATATACTACATTGTCTAAACGTGATTCTAAGATAGCTAGTAGGTTTTCACCTGTTTTACCCTCAGTTTTACGCTCAGCCATTTCGTAATATTTTCTAAATTGACTTTCTAAAACGCCATAATAACGTCTAGTCATTTGTTTAGCTCTTAATTGAATACCATACTCAGAAGCTTTTTTTCTACCTTGACCATGTTGACCAGGTGCATAAGCTCTGCGTGATATTGCACATTTATCTGTGTAGCAACGCTCGCCTTTTAAGAAAAGTTTTTGACCTTCTCTGCGGCATTGTCTACAAACAGCTCCTGTATATCTTGCCATAGTGTAAAAACACCTCCTATTATTCTAATTACTATACACGTCTTCTTTTTGGAGGACGACATCCATTGTGAGGAATTGGAGTAACATCTTTAATCATGTTAACTTCTAGTCCAGCACTTTGTAATGCTCTAATTGCAGCTTCACGTCCAGAACCAGGTCCTTTAACGTAAACTTCAACTGATTTCATACCATGTTCCATAGCGGCTTTTGCTGCAGTTTCTGCTGCAGATTGTGCAGCAAATGGAGTAGATTTTCTAGAACCTCTAAAACCTAACTCTCCAGCGCTTGCCCAAGAAACGGCATTTCCTTGTGTATCTGTTATAGTAACAATTGTATTGTTAAATGTTGATTGTATATGTGCTGCTCCACGTTCTATATTTTTACGTTCACGACGTCTGCGAACAGCAGTTTTTTTACCCTTAGGTGCTGCCATAGGTTAAACCCTCCTTACTTATTTCTTTTTGTTTGCCATAGTTTTTCTAGGACCCTTACGAGTACGAGCATTTGTCTTAGAACGTTGACCTCTTACAGGTAAACCTTTTCTATGACGTACACCACGATAGCATCCAATTTCTATAAGTCTTTTAATATCAAAAGCTATGTCACGTCTTAAGTCACCTTCAACGCGACAATGTTGGTCTATATATTCTCTTAATTTTGAAACATCGTCCTCTGTTAAATCTCTAACACGAGTGTCAGGATTTATACCTGTTGCAGCAATGATGTCGCTTGCAGTTTTACGACCAATACCGTAAATGTATGTTAAGCCGATATCAACTTTCTTATCTCTTGGTAAGTCAACGCCTGCTATACGAGCCATATCTGTTGCACCTCCGTTTATATTATATCAAATTTGTTTGTATTTTTTTGTCAAATTATCCTTGACGTTGTTTGTGCTTAGGATTTTCACAGATTACCATAATCTTACCCTTACGTCTTATTACTTTGCATTTTTCGCAAATCTTTTTAACTGAAGGTCTGACTTTCATTGTATAATCATTCCTTTCCTCTATGAACCTCTATATTTGTTTATTATTTGCTTCTCCATGTAATTCTGCCTCTAGTTAAGTCATAAGGTGACATCTCTACAGTTACCTTATCACCAGGTAAAATACGAATGAAGTTCATTCTTAATTTACCACTTATATGTGCTAAAATCACATGACCATTTTGTAACTCTACCATAAATTGTGCATTTGGCAGGGCTTCTTTTACTGTACCTTCAATTTCTATAACATCCTGTTTGGACATAATAATTACCTCCTCATATTAAGACTGCACTTTTTCATAGTTGTATGAGTGTAGTGCTTTTCTAATTTGTTTGTTTGTCTTAAGTGAGCTTGCAGGTATAGTTTTAGCAGTTAGCGATATATGTTTAATGTTTTTTTTCTTAGGGTTTTCTAGTTTTCTGTATTTACCGTCAGATAAATATACATAATCACCGTCAACCTTTATTACAACACAAAATATATCTTTATCTCTGCCTGCTTTCGACCTTACTACAAGTCCCATAACTATATTCATACACTCACCTCTTTAGTCAGGTATTGTTAGAACTACTGGCCCGTCTGATGTTATTGCAATTGTATGCTCAAAATGAGCAGATAATTTACCATCACTTGTTACAGTTGTCCAGTCATCGTCTAATACTCTAACCTCGTAAGTTCCTGCATTAATCATAGGTTCAATAGCAAGTGTCATACCTTCTACTAGTCGCACACCTTTACCTTGTGTGCCGTAGTTTGGTACGCTTGGGTCTTCGTGTAACTTCGCACCTACTCCATGGCCGACAAAATCTCGTACCACCGAGTAAGAGCGAGCTTCGACATACCTTTGAATTGCACTACCAATGTCGCCAATTCTGTTTCCTGCTTTTGCCTGTTTTATTCCCTCAAACAGACTCTCATAAGTTGCGTTTAATAAGTTTTGAGCTTCATCAGACACTTGCCCACACTTAAATGTATAAGCATTATCTCCGTGAAAACCTGCATAAAAAGCACCTATATCAATACTTACTATGTCGCCACTTTTAAGAACACATTTTTTTGAAGGTATACCATGGATAACCACATCATTTACTGAAATACAAGTGCTGTTAGGAAATCCGCCATACCCGAGGAACGAAGGTTTAGCCCCTTGTCCCTCGATATATTTGCGTACTTTAGTATCTATTTCAAGTGTACTAACACCTGGTTTTACTAATGAACCTGCAAGCTTTAATGCATTTGCAGAAATTTTGCAAGCATCTTTCATTGCTAAAATTTCTCGTGCAGTTTTCAGTTTAATCATCAATTATGCCTCAACTTCTGCTAAAACAAGTTTTGTAGTATCAGCTACTGCTTCTTGTCCCATTACTATTGAAAGTTTACCTTGTTTTGAATAGTAGTCTTTTAAAGGCTCTGTTTCGTTGTGATAAACTTCTAGTCTTGCCATAACTGTGTCTGGGTGGTCGTCCTTACGTTGAACAAGGGCGTTTGAGCATTTATCACAAACATCAGCTTGTTTTGGTGCTTTGTACTCTAAATGGTAGCTTGCACCACAATTGCCACAAACACGGCGTCCAGACATTCTACGAACTATGTCACTGTCAGCTACTTCAATATCAATAACTTTATCAATAACAACACCCATTTTGTCCAGAGCCTCGGCTTGAGGAATAGTTCTTGGGAAGCCATCTAATATAAAACCGTTTTTACAGTCGTCGTTTGCAAGTCTTTCTTTGATAATGCCTATTACAACATCATCTGGTACTAGCTTGCCTTCGTCCATATAAGATTTAGCTTTAAGACCCATTTCTGTACCGCTTTTCAACGCTTCACGGATAATATTACCCGTTGAAATAGTGGGAATAGATAATTTCTCGCATAGATTTTCTGCTTGAGTACCTTTACCAGCACCCGGAGCACCTAGCATAATAATATTCATAATCTTCTAACCTCCTATTAATCTAAGAAACCTTTATAGTGACGCATCATCATTTGTGATTCCATTTGTTTAACTGTGTCTAGAGCAACACCTACTAAGATGATTACAGAAGTACCACCTAAAGAAAGACCTTGCATACCAGTAGCACCAGTAAATACGATTGGAAGTAAAGCAATTAATGCTAAGAATAAAGCACCGATTAGAGTAATTCTTGATAATATTTTAGCTATAAAGTCAGTAGTTGGTTTACCTGGGCGAATACCTGGGATAGTACCATTGTTCTGACGAAGATTGTTAGACATCTCTACTGGATTATACTGAATTGTAGTATAGAAATAAGCAAATAGTATAATCAAGATGAAGTAAAGAATTGAATATAACCAACCGTTATATTGGAACAAGTTGAAGAAACCAGTCCAGAAATCGTTTGGATTTTGCATAAAGAATTGAATTGTGCTAGGAATAGATAATATTGAACTAGCAAAGATGATTGGTAAAACACCACCCATACCAACTTTAATTGGTAAGTGAGAGCTTTGACCACCATACATTTTACGACCAACAACTCTTTTAGCATATTGAATAGGAATTCTTCTTTCTGAGTCGTTCATAAATACGATAACCCAGATAACAGCTAAGAAGATTAGAACAAATAAAGGAACGAAGAATAGATATTGAGTACCACCTGTCATACCTAAGTTCCAGTAGTCGCCTAAAATTACAGCTGTTTGTGGTAGACTTGCAAGAATACCAGCGAACAATAGTATAGAAATACCATTACCTATACCAAATTGGTTAATCTGCTCACCTAGCCACATCATCAAAGCAGTACCTGCTGTGAAAGCTAGAATAATAACTGCTGCTGAGAAAACAACTTCTAAACCTTGAGTATATTCAACTATACCAGAAGCGTATAAGAAGTAGTAATAAGCTGAACCTTGAACAAGTCCAAGACCTACAGTTACATAACGAGTAATCATAGCAATTTTCTTTCTACCTTCTTCGCCTTCCTTAGCTAGTCTTTCTAGCGGAGGAATGGCAACAGTTAGTAGTTGCATGATGATAGATGAATTGATGTACGGAGTAACACCCATTGCGAACAATGTAGCATTAGCAAACGCACCACCAGATAATGTATTTAAATATGAAAGCAATGTGCCACTGTCAGATACACTAGACATTGTAGAGGCTAGAGCGTCCATATCAAGAAAAGGAACAGGTATTTTCGAACCAATTCTAAATACAATTATAACTAACAATGTAAATAATAATTTTTTTCTAAGGTCAGGAATTTTCCAAGCGTTCTGAATTGTTTTAAACAACTTAAACCACCTCAGCCTTTCCACCAGCATTCTCTATCTTCTCTTTAGCAGAAGCAGAAAAAGCAGAAACCTTAACTTCTAGTTTTTTAGTTAAAGTTCCGTTTCCTAAAACTTTAACACCGTCAAAACCATTTTTAACGATACCAGCTTTTAATAAAGCATCAACATCAACAACAGTACCGTCTTCAAATTTATTTAAACTAGTAACGTTAATAGCAACGATATCTTTAGCAAAGATATTGTTAAAACCTCTTTTTGGTATACGTCTTTGAAGTGGCATTTGTCCGCCTTCAAATCCTGGACGAACACCTCCGCCAGATCTAGCATTTTGACCTTTATGACCTTTACCAGCAGTTTTTCCTTGACCAGAACCATGTCCTCTACCTATACGTTTAACGCTCTTTTTAGAACCTTCAACAGGTGATAGTTCATGTAATTTCATATGTCGCACCTCCTTGCTTAACTTACGCTTTTGTTACCTCGACGAGGTGGATTATTTTTGCTACCTTACCTTGAGTTTGAGGGTTATCAGGTTGTGATTTAACATCGCCGATTTTTTTCAAACCTAAAGCATGAGCGGTCGCAATTTGGTCTTTTTTGCATCCAATAAGACTTTTTACAAGTTTAACGTTTAACGCAGCCATATTGCTACCTCCCGATTATAAAATTTCTTTAACTGATTTGCCACGAATAGCAGCAACTTCTTGAGCAGTACGTAGTGCACCTAAACCTTGAAGTGTAGCTCTTACAACATTGCAAGGGTTATTTGAACGTAACGCTTTTGTTCTAATATCTTTAATTCCTACAGCTTCTACAACTGCACGAACAGGACCACCAGCGATAACACCAGTACCAGGAGCAGCTGGTTTAAGTAGAACTCTACCTGCACCAAACTCGCCAATGATTTCGTGAGGAATTGTAGTACCACGAAGAGAAACTGTCATTAAGTTTTTCTTAGCGTCTTCAATACCTTTACGAATAGCATCTGGAACTTCGCCAGCTTTACCAATACCAAAGCCTACTGTGCCATTTCCGTCACCAACAACTACTAAAGCTGCGAACTTGAAAATACGTCCACCTTTAACAGTTTTAGATACACGGTTTATAGCTACAACACGCTCTTTTAAATCCATTGTTGAACCGTCTATAATAGCCAAAGTTATTCCTCCTCCTTCTTAGAACTTGAGGCCACCCTCACGAGCACCTTCGGCCAATTCTTTTACACGGCCGTGATATATATATCCACCGCGGTCAAAAACAACCTCAGTGATTCCTTTGTCTGCTGCTTTTTTTGCGATTAAAGCTCCTACTAATTTAGCAGCTTCTTTGTTTCCGCCGTTTCCAGTAATTTCTTTGTCTAGAGTTGAAGCCTGTGCAAGTGTTGTAGCACTTACATCATCAATCAACTGAGCGTAGATATTCTTAGAGGAACGGAAAACATTTAGTCGTGGACAAGAGGCTGTACCACTGATTTTTCCACGTACTCTGCGATGACGTCTTAATCTAGCAAGATTTTTATCTGCTTTGTTCACCATAGTGTTATTCACTCCTTAATTATTTCTTACCGCCCTTACCGGCTTTACCTTCTTTGCGACGGATAACTTCGTCAACGTACTTAATACCTTTGCCTTTGTATGGCTCTGGTGGACGTTTTTCTCTAACTTCTGCTGCGAATTGACCAACTTTTTGTTTGTCAATACCAGTGATAATAATTTTATTAGGACCTGGTGACTCAATAGTAATATCTTCATTATCTTCCATTATTACTTGGTGTGAGTAACCTAAGTTCATAATTAATTGTTTACCTTGTTTTTGTACACGATAACCAACGCCGTTTACATCTAATTCTTTTTTGTAGCCGTTAGATACACCTTCTATCATATTAGCTATTAAAGAACGAGTTAAGCCGTGTAATGATCTGTTTTCTTTATCATCATTAGGACGTTTAACCTCTATAACTGCGTCGTTTATCTCAACTTGCATGTTAGGGTGAATTTTTTGTGTTAATGTACCTTTTCCACCTTTAACTGTAAGTACACCGTTGTCAAGTTTAACCTCAACTCCAGCGGGAATATTTATAGGCTTTCTTCCAATTCGAGACATTTTCGCACCTCCTTACCAAATAAATGCTAGGACTTCGCCACCAACGTTTTCTTTGCGAGCTTGACGGTCTGTCATAACTCCCTTAGAAGTTGAAACAATGGCAATACCTAAGCCTTTCATAACTTTAGGCATATCCTCAACATTGCTATATCTACGTAAACCAGGTTTAGATACTCTTCTTAGTCCAGAAATAACAGGAGTTTTACCCTCGCCGTATTTTAAAACTACTTTGATTATACCTTGTTTACCATCTTCTATAACTGAAAAACTTTTAATATAACCTTCTTCTTGAAGAATAGCACATATGCTCTTCTTCATATTAGAAGCAGGGATATCAACAGTATCGTGTTTAGCGTGACTTGCATTACGTATTCTTGTAAGCAAATCTGCTATTGCATCTGTAATTTGCACTTCGTAAACCTCCTTTAATTACCAACTTGCTTTTCTTACGCCAGGAATTTGCCCTTTGTATGCAAGTTCTCTAAAGCATATACGGCATATTCCGTACTTACGAAGGTAGGCATGTGGCCTTCCACAGATTTTGCATCTGCTATATTCTCTAGTAGAGAATTTTTGTGTTCTTTGTTGTTTAACTTTCATTGCAGTTTTTGCCACAGTAATCCCTCCTTATTTTGCAAACGGAGCGCCCATAAGAGTTAATAACTCACGAGCTTCTTCGTCTGTTTTTGCAGTGGTTACGAAACAGATGTCCATACCACGAACTTTATCTATTTTATCGTAATCTATTTCTGGGAATATAAGTTGTTCTTTAATACCCATATTATAGTTACCTCTTCCATCGAAAGAGTTAGCATTAATTCCTCTAAAGTCACGAACTCTAGGTAGTGCTACGTTAAATAGTCTATCTAAAAATTCATACATTCTTTGACCTCTTAAAGTAACTTTAACACCAATTGGCATACCTTCACGAAGTTTGAAGTTAGCAACTGATTTTTTAGCTTTACAAATAAAAGGTTTTTGACCTGTAATTGCAGCCATATCTGTTACAATAGAGTCGATAACTTTAGAATTATCTTTAGCCTCACCAGCACCAACGTTGATAATTATTTTATCTAGTTTAGGTATTTGCATAACGCTTTTATACTCAAACTTTTTCATAAGCGCTGGAGCGACTTCTTGATTATAAAATCCTTTTAGTCTAGCCATTAATTATCCTCCTTAAAGTGCTT
This sequence comes from uncultured Eubacteriales bacterium, assembly GCA_964369405.1. Lineage (GTDB taxonomy): Bacteria > Bacillota > Clostridia > Oscillospirales > Acutalibacteraceae > CAYJFG01. The sequence goes on along the minus strand of CAYJGB010000004.1, from coordinate 42,728 downwards.
CGCCGCATTTTTTACAAATACGCTCTTTACGCACTTTGTTACCTTCTGTGTATAACTTGTGACCTATACGTGTAGGTTTACTGCAACGAGGACACACGATTTGAACTTTGCAAGCATATAAAGCACCTTCTGCTTTAATAATACCACCTTGTTCACCCATTTTTCTAGGTTTAACGTGTTTTTTAATCATATTAACTTTTTCTACTATTACTTTGCCCTCTTTAGGACTTACAGCTAATACTTTGCCCTTTTTGCCTTTGCTTTTACCACTTAAAACAACTACAGTGTCACCTGTTTTAACATGAACTTGTTTATCCATTTGTGAACACCTCCGTTAAAGTACTTCAGGTGCAAGAGATAAAATCTTCATGTAATCTTTATCACGAAGTTCTCTAGCAACTGGTCCGAAGATACGAGTACCTTTCGGGTTCTTATCATCTTTAATAATTACAGCAGCATTTTCGTCAAAACGAATATAAGTGCCGTCTTCTCTTCTAACGCCCTTTGCAGAACGTACTATAACTGCTTTTACTACATCGCCTTTTTTAACAACGCCGCCTGGTGCTGCTTTCTTAACAGAAGCAACTATTACATCGCCGATGTTAGCGTATCTCCTTCTAGTTCCTCCTAGAACACGAATGCACATAATTTCTTTTGCACCTGTGTTATCGGCAACTTTGAGGTAGGTTTGTTGTTGTACCACAGTGAGTTCCTCCTTTTCACAAGCCAAAAATTATTTAGCTCTTTCTATAATCTCAACCAGTCTCCATCTCTTATCTTTAGAAAGAGGACGAGTCTCCATAATGCGTACTTTGTCGCCAATATTGCAATCGTTATTTTCATCATGAACTTTGAATTTAATTGTACGTTTTACAATTTTGTCGTAAAATTTGTGTTTAACGCTGTTTTGTATAGCAACTACAATTGTTTTGTCCATTTTGTCACTTACAACAATGCCGATGTTAGTTTTTCTCATATTTCTATCGCTCATGTAAACATCCTCCTCCCTTATGCTTTAACGCTGTTTTCGATTTCACGTTGGCGAAGAACAGTCTTTGCTCTAGCGATATCTTTTTTAACAGCTTTTACACGCATTGGGTTATCGAGCTGATTAATTGCAAGTTGAAAACGCAATTGAAATAATTCTTCTTTTAAGTCTTTAAGCTTTTTTTGTAGTTCGCTTTCAGACATTTCTTTGATTTCAGATGCTTTCATTATTGCTCAACCCCCGTTTCTTCTTTTTTAACAAATTTGCATTTGATTGGTAACTTGTTAGCAGCCAAACGCATAGCTTCTCTTGCTGTTTCTTCTGGTACACCTGCTAGCTCAAACATAACTCTGCCTGGCTTAACAACTGCAACCCAGTATTCTGGAGAACCTTTACCAGAACCCATTCGAGTTTCTGCTGGTTTCTCTGTAATTGGTTTATCTGGGAATATTTTAATCCATACTTTACCAAATCTCTTACAGTAACGAGTCATTGCGATACGGGCTGATTCGATTTGATTTGATGTTATCCAAGAAGGCTCTAAAGCTTGTAAACCAAACTCACCGTAAGTAACTTTGTTACCTCTTAGAGCTTTACCTTTCATACGTCCTCTGTGGACTCTTCTGTACTTAACACGTTTAGGTAACAGCATTATTTACTGCCTCCTTCCCTCTTAGGTTTTCTGTTATCTTGTAAAACCTCACCTTTATATAACCAAACTTTAACGCCGATTTTACCATAAGTAGTATCAGCTTCAGCAAAACCGTAATCGATATCTGCTCTAATAGTTTGTAGTGGAATAGTTCCTTCATGATACATTTCTGAACGAGCAATTTCAGCACCGCCTAAACGACCTGAACATTGAGTTTTAATACCTTTAGCACCAAAACGCATTGCACGTCCGATAGATTGTTTCATTGCACGACGGAAAGAAATTCTTTTTTCTAGTTGTTGTGCAATACTTTCTGCTACTAATTGAGCATTTAAATCTGGTGATTTAACTTCTACAATGTTTAGTATAACAGGTTTGTTTAACATTTTTTCGCATTGAATGCGAAGTTTTTCTATTTCAGATCCACCTTTACCAATAACCATACCTGGTTTTGCACAGTGAATATGAATTCTTACTTTGTTTGAATCACGTTCGATTTCAATTTTAGGAACACCTGCTGTGTAAAGTTGCTTCTTTAATGTCTTGCGAAGGTTATAGTCTTCAACAAGAGTATCGCCAAAGTCTTTTTTACTTGCAAACCAGCGTGAATCCCAATCTTTTATTACGCCTACACGTAAACCGTGTGGATTAACCTTTTGGCCCATAACTTAAACCTCCTGACATTATTCTGCTTCTTTTAGCACAAGTGTGATATGTGAAGTATGCTTGTTTATTCTGAATGCACGTCCCTGTGCTCTAGGACGAATACGTTTAAGGGTTGGCCCTGAACTTACAAAGCATTCTGCTATATATAAATTTGATACATCCATATTGTGGTTGTTCTCAGCATTAGCCATAGCTGATTTAAGCAACTTCATTAGTGGCTCACAAGCGGCTTTAGGAGTATGCTTGAGGATAGCCATAGAAAGTTCACAATCTTTGTTTCTGATTAAATCTAAAACAACTGAAACTTTTCTAGGTGAAATACGAACATATTTTAAGTGTGCTCTTGCTTCCATTTTTTGCTCTCCTTCCGCTTATCTCTTGCTTGTTTTTGAACCAGCGTGACCTCTGTAAGTTCTAGTTGGTGCAAACTCACCTAGTTTGTGTCCAACCATATCTTCAGTAACATATACTGGTACGTGTTTGCGTCCGTCATGAACTGCAAATGTATGACCTACGAACTCAGGGAAGATTGTTGAAGACCTGCTCCAAGTTTTTAAAATCTTTTGTTCGCCTGCTTCGTTCATTGCTAGAATCCTTTTGAAAAGTACAGGCTGTACATAAGGACCCTTTTTTAAGCTTCTACTCATAGTTCTCGTAAGCTCCTTTCTGCTTGCCTATTACTTACCGTTTCTGCGTCTTACTATCATTTTATCAGAACGGTTGTGTTTCTTTCTTGTTTTGTAACCTAGTGCTGGTTTACCCCAAGGTGTTACAGGACCTGGACGTCCGATTGGACTTTTACCCTCACCACCACCGTGTGGATGGTCGCATGGGTTCATTACAGAACCTCTAACAGTTGGTCTCCAACCCATGTTACGTTTTCTACCAGCTTTACCAATTTTAACGTTTTCATGGTCTGTGTTTCCTACTTGACCAATTGTCGCCATACATTTAATTGGAACATTTCTAAGCTCGCCTGATGGAAGTCTTAAAAGTGCTAAGCCGTTTTCTTTAGCCATTAGCTGTGCCATATTACCAGCAGCTCTTGCAAGTTGAGCACCTCTACCTGGGTAAAGTTCGATGTTGTGAATAAATGTACCTGTTGGTATATTTTCAAGTGGTAATGCATTACCAGGTTTAATATCAGCTGTTGTACCAGCTACTACTGTGTCGCCAACTTTTAAACCTTGTGGTGCTATAATGTAGCTTTTTTCGCCGTCTTCGTATTGAATAAGTGCGATAAATGCTGAACGGTTTGGGTCATACTCTAAAGTTTGAACTTTAGCTGGAACGTCGAATTTTTGACGTTTAAAATCGATGATACGGTATTTTCTTCTGTTACCGCCACCTCTGTGACGAACAGTAATTCTACCATAGCTATTACGACCTGAATTCTTTTTAAGAGGTGCTAAAAGACTTTTTTCTGGAGCAACCTTTGAAAGAACAGAGTAGTCAGTAACTGACATATTACGTCTAGCATTAGTGGTAGGTTTGTAAACTTTAATAGCCATTGATTTCACTCTCCTCATGATGGCTTTGCGGGAAAATTAATTTCCCATACATTCTAGCCTGACTCATAATTTATTTTTGTGGCAGGCTTTACATCATGCCTTCAAAAAATTCAATATTTTTACTGTCTTGTGACAATGTAACGTAAGCTTTTTTCCAAGATGGTGTATAACCTTGTGATCTACCTTGACGGCGTAAATGACCACGAACGTTTACAGTGTTAACTTTTGTTACTTTAACTTTGAATATTTCTTCTACAGCTTTTGCAATTTCTATTTTGTTAGCTGTTTTAGCAACTTCAAAAGTGTACTTTTTATCAACTGCACCTGCCATACTTTTCTCAGTAATTACAGGACGGATTATAATGTCTTGAGCTGTCATTATGCGTACACCTCCTCAATTTTAGCAACTGCGTCTTTAACAATGATTAATTTGTTAGTGTTTAATAAATCATAAACGTTTAACTCATTAACTTGTGCTGTTTTAACGCCAGGAATGTTGCTAGCTGATTTTATAATTTTTTTATCAACCTCAGGTAAAACTATTAAAGCTTTTTTATCGCAGCCAACTGCACTTAGCATATTTACAATAGTTTTTGTTTTAAACTCTTCCATTTTTAAAGAGTCTAATACGATAACACTTGAATCAATCGCTTTTGTTGAAAAAGCAGATTTCATAGCAAGTCTTCTTACCTTTTTGTTTACAGTATAACTGTAATCACGAGGTTTTGGAGCAAATACAACTCCACCGTGTCTCCATTGTGGAGAACGTGTTGAACCTTGTCTAGCACGACCAGTACCTTTTTGTCTCCATGGTTTTCTACCACCACCAGAAACCTCTGCTCTAGTTAGAGCTGATTGTGTACCTTGTCTTTGATTAGCTAGGTAGTTTACAACCATATGATGCATTACAGCAGCATTTGGTTCAATTCCGAAAATTGCTTGTGAAAGCTCTATATCACCTACAGATTTTCCTTGCATATCTAATATAGCTACTTTAGGCATTTGAACTCCTCCTTCCCTTAAGCTTTAACAGATTCACGAATTATTACTGTTCCGCCATTAGGTCCTGGAATAGCACCTTTTATAGCGATAAGGTTGTTATCTACATCAACTTTAACAACTAATAAATTCTGAACTGTTACTCTCTCAGCACCTAAGTGACCTGCCATTTTCTTACCCTTCCATACTCTAGATGGAGAAGAACAAGCACCTATTGAACCACCTTTTCTTACGCATGGTCCTGTACCGTGTGTTTCTTTTAGTCTTTGGAAATTCCATCTTTTGATAACGCCTGCAAAGCCTTTACCTTTGCTAGTACCTGTAACGTCGATTTTCTCGCCGCTTTCAAATACTGAAGCTTTTAAGATGTCGCCTACATTGTAAGCATCTGTGTCATCAAAACGAAATTCTCTAAGAGTTTTCTTTGGTGCTACATCTGCTTTATCAAAGTGACCTTTCATAGGTTTGTTCACTTTGTGTGGCTTTAAATCGCCATAGCCAATTTGAACTGCTGCATAGCCGTCGTTTTCGATTGTTTTCTTTTGAGAAACAACGCAAGGACCAGCTTCAACAACTGTTACAGGAATGACTTTTCCTTTTTCGTCGAAGATTTGTGTCATACCAATCTTCTTACCGATTAGTGCTTTTTGCATAATTATATGCCTCCTTAAGGTTATTGGTTGGTTACCCAACATTGACCCCATAGCTGTTCGTTAACAATGTAGATTATAATTTAATCTCTATGTCAACACCTGCTGGGAGTTCTAGATTCATAAGAGCATCAACAGTTTTGTTAGATGGTCTTAGTACATCGATAAGTCTTTTGTGAGTTCTCATTTCAAATTGCTCACGGCTGTCTTTGTATTTATGAACAGCACGTAGAATTGTAACGATTTGTTTTTCAGTTGGTAGTGGAACTGGTCCAGATACTTTAGCACCTGTTCTTTTAGCAGTAGCAACAATTTTCTCTGCTGATTGGTCCACCAATTGATGATCATAACCCTTAATTCTTATCCTTATTCTTTCCTTGACTGCCACATTAATCGCCTCCTTAAAATAATAAATAGATGGCGGGCGTACTTTTTACGATTATATTTGTCACACCCTTCCGGGTGTTCCGACTTTTCACTTTTAAAAACCGAGATGACAAGTAATTGTCAACTCGGGCAATCGAAAAAAGCATATAAACGCAATTAGGACATAATATCGCTATTATACCTAAGAAACATTTTAAAAATTATCTTTGTTCGCCCGGTTTAAAATCGGACATACTCCACAGAAAAACCGACTTAAGATAAGTCGCAACCTCCTGCTTCAACGCATATCTGTTGCAGTCACGCTTGATTATTATAGCATACACTAACATAATTTACAAGAGATTTGAAAAAAATGTTTGTAAATATATGTAGAAGTTTAACGTGATTGCAGTGGTTAATTTGTTTATTTTGACATACCTATTTTTGACTGAAAACTTAATTTGATAGTATACTAAATAAAGCAGTTGTAATAACTGAACCTGCTATTAAAGAAGCACAAACAATAGCAACTACCCTTACAAATAATTTTCTTTTTTTAGGATTCATTGTAACACCCTCTTTTACATTATATATTATATCTTTTTTTATAATTTTTCAAGTAAATTTAAAATTTATTTTTATTTTATTTAGAATTTACAAATATATAACTTTATTTATTTAAAATTAATTGACAAGATTTTCTAAAGTGTTACAATAATATGTGAGTAGATATT
>CAYJGB010000004.1:0-36062 GCA_964369405.1 uncultured Eubacteriales bacterium | reverse complement strand
TAAAATTAATTGACAAGATTTTCTAAAGTGTTACAATAATATGTGAGTAGATATTTAAAATTTCAAGGAGCGACTAATTTATGAAAAACGTTAAAATTGCAAAAAAACTTACAGGGTCAAACATTATTATGGGTTGTATGAGAATATCAAGTCTTGAGCAACCACAAATGGAGTCCCTAGTGCACACAGCATTAGAGCAAGGTATCAACTACTTTGACCACGCAGACATATATGACGGTGGTAAGTGCGAGGAGATGTTTGGTAAACTTTTTAAAGACGATGCTAAATTACGTGACAAAATGGTTATACAAAGCAAATGTGGAATACGTATAAACTCTAAAGGCAAGGGTTATTATGATTTTTCTAAGGAACATATACTAGCAAGTGTTGAGGGAAGTTTAAACAGGCTAAACACAGATAGATTAGATGTACTACTTTTACACCGTCCAGACACATTAATGGAGCCTGAAGAAATCGCACAAGCATTTGACTTACTACATTCACAAGGAAAAGTGCTACACTTTGGTGTAAGTAACCAAAACACAGCACAAGTAAAATTACTTAGAAAATATGTAAATCAACCATTAGTAATTAATCAATTGCAAGCAAGCTTAAAATATACAGGTATGTTTGACAGTGGAATAAATGTAAATATGACAAATAGCGAATCTGTAATGCACGACGGTTCTATACTTGAATATTCAAGACTAAAAGATATGACTATACAAGCGTGGTCGCCTTTTCAGTACGGCTTTTTTGAGGGAATATTTATAAATAACGAAAAATTCCCAGAGTTAAATAGATGTTTAAATGAAATTGGAGAAAAATACTCAGTATCAGCTAGTGCAATAGCAGTAGCATGGTTATTAAGACACCCAGTATCAATGCAAGTAGTAACAGGAACAACAAACAAAGAAAGATTAGCAGATATTTGCACAGGTTCAGAAGTAAAAATAACACGAGAAGAGTGGTACGAACTATATTCAGTAGCAGGGAATTTCATACCATAATTAATTTAATAAAGTTTTAGGGAGCATTCCATATGCTCCCTATTATTTTTATCGCACAAACTCTAATTCTTAACAACATAAAAGTTTTACTCAATTTTATAACAAGCTTCAATCGTTAGCAACCCAAAAGTTTTGTCCACTTTTTCAAAAGTGGTGGTGTTTGAGGTGAAACCTCAAGGTCTTATCCCTTGACCTAAAGCGTAAAAAACGCAGGAGGGGTGAATTGAACAGTCCAGTGGACTGTTAGGGGTTCCCCTTAAATTGTGCAAAATTCCGATTGTAGCTGTGGTTTAGTGGGGGTAGAATGTGACCGATAAATATGCAAATCACTATACATAACAGAGCATCAAACCTTATTCTTCACCTTTTTCTACTTTTCTGGTTGTTAAAAACTCTATTGACCTTTCTATTGCATCTTTACTGTTTTTCCAATCTCCACCTCTGTTCCTATAATCAAACATAGAACAAAAATGTGAAACATCTGATTGTAGTTCTACTAAATACTTTCTTACTAGTTTTTGCGTATCTTCATTAAACTCGTTTGCTATCTTTGAACGTATTCCTCTTTTACTTGTAGATATTAACATTAGCTCCTTATAATGTGGTAAACATATATGAGTTTGACTATTGTATAGTTTTTTAAACTCCTCATCTTTTTCGTAACTATCGAATATAGTTTCGAACATATGCACCATTCCCCACTCTATCCTATCGCATACAAAACAACTTTTCTCCATTTTATCTATTTTAGTTAGCTCTTTTACACTTGCTTTACCTCTCACTTTTTCTGGAAAGTAATCTTGTATTATTTTTTCTAAATGTGTTTCTAGTATAAGTGCGTTTTGTAATCTCTTCCCATTAGATAACATCATATTTAAGTGAGTTCCACAAAATCCCTTTTCATTTGTTTCTACTCTTACATCTGGCTCCATCATCGCTGCACCAGTTATATAGTCTATACTGTTTTTTTCTAGCATATCACGTAACCTGCATATCGGACAACCATCTTTTGGCCCGAATACATCGTTAATTGGTATAGTGCATATTGTTTCTTTCATAAAATCAACTCCAAGAAATTTATATAAATTTAATTAATTATAGCATATTTTTATAAACTATGCTATAATTAATTGCGACATAATTTTTATTGAAACGAGGTTATATTTTGATAGAAGAATTATCCAACGGTATAAGAGTTCATAATATTTCAAATTTTAATTTATTAGATACTCTCGATTGTGGGCAATGTTTCAGATGGAGTACAGAAGATAATATTGTTTTTACTGGAACTGTTAACGCAAAGACTATTAATGCAAGTATTGTAGATGATATTTTATTTTTGGAAAACACAAGTTTAACAGATTATAACAACATCTGGAAAGATTACTTTGATTTAGACAGAGATTATGGCAAAATAAGAGAAAGTTTATCTAGTGTTCACCCTATATTAAAAGAAGCATCATCAACTTATAGTGGTATAAGAATTCTAAAACAAGACTCCTTTGAGGCTTTATGCTCTTTTATTATATCTCAAAATAATAATATACCACGTATAAAAGGAATTATTGATAAATTATGTAAAAATTTTGGAGAGTTTAATGGTGTTGAATATGTTTTTCCAACAGCGCAAATTCTTGCAAAACAGAGTGTTGAAAGTTTAGATATAATAAAAAGTGGATTTCGAGCAAAATATTTAATTGATGCGGCAACTAAAGTAGCTAATAACGAAATCGACTTAGATCAGATAAAAACAATGCCACTAGAAGAAGCAAAAAACGAGTTAATGAAAATTAAAGGTGTTGGACCGAAGGTAGCTGACTGTGTTTTGTTGTATGGTATGAACAGACTTTCGGTGTTCCCACTAGATGTATGGATGAAACGAGCCATGGAAATTCTATTTCCAAAATTAACACCAGAAGATTTTGGGGAATATGCAGGAATAGCACAACAATATATATTTCACTATAGCAGAATGAATCCAAATTTATTTAAATAAATTAACAGTAGAGAGGTAATTTAAGATGATAAAAACAAAAGTACTAATTGCTTTAATAGCAGTTATAACATTAATAAGTATTACAGCATGCTCTAGTACACCAGTAGATAGTTCTACAGCGATACTAGGAACATGGACAAGCAGTAATAATTCAACGATAACATTTAATAGTGACGGAACAGCCGTTAACGGCTCTCAAGTATATTCTTACACAATTGAAGGTGACACAATAACAATAGATACAAAACAAGGTTTAATATACAGTTACAAAGCGTCATCAAGCAAAGAATATAGTGCAAGCGAAGACAACACATGGTATGTAGATAGTAGTACATTAAGATTAGGAAACACCGTATATACAAAGTAAGATTAAAAAAACAAGAGCCAACCTGTAGGGGCGAAATCCATCAAATACACAAAGAAAAGGGGAGCATATGGAATGCTCCCCTACAAAAATTCGGTAATATTAACATTAGTGCGACAGCCACTTGTCAAATATATCTTTTTAAATTATTTACTTGCTGCTTTGATTATCGCTGCAAATTTGTCTGCTACTAATGATGCTCCGCCTATTAGTCCACCGTCTACATCTTCTTTGCTTAGTAACTCGTCTGCATTTGCATCGTTCATTGAACCACCATATTGTATTGTTACGCCATTTGCACTGTCTGTGTCATACATATCTGCCAACACTTCTCTTATAACTGCACACACTTCTTGTGCTTGGTCTGATGTCGCTGTTAATCCTGTGCCAATCGCCCATACTGGTTCGTATGCTATTATTACTTGACTTAACTCTTCTTTTGTTACTCCGTTAAGTGCTAGTTTTGTTTGTGCTTCTACTAATGCGTTAGTTATTCCCATTTCTCTCTCTTCTTTTAATTCGCCTACGCATAGTAAAACTGTTAACCCTGCATCTATTGCTGCTCTTGTTCTTAAATTAACTGTTATATCTGTTTCTCCAAAATATTGTCTTCTTTCACTATGTCCGATTACTACGTATTCAATCCCCATAGCTTTTAACATATCAGCAGAAATTTCTCCTGTATATGCTCCACTTTTTGCCCAGTGACAGTTTTCTGCTCCTATTTTAACATTTGTTCCTTTTGTTGCTTCTAATGCTGTATATAAATCTACATATGGTACACATGCAATTACATCGCAATCTGCATCTTTAACTAGTGGCACTATTTGTGTTAATAGTTCTGTTGCCTCTTGTGGTGTTTTATTCATTTTCCAGTTTCCTGCTATTACTGCTTTTCTAAGTGTTTTATTCATAATTATTATTCCTTTCAATTTGAAATTTACTATATATTATAATATTAGGGTGGAAATATCCACCCTAATTTTAATTCTAACTAATAAATTATTTTTCGTCTAAACAAGCTATTCCTGGTAATTCTAAGCCCTCTAAAAATTCTAAAGACGCTCCACCACCTGTTGAAATATGTGTCATTTTATCTGCAAAACCTAATTTTTCTACTGCTGCTGCGGAGTCGCCACCACCAATTATTGATATAGCTCCACTTTCAGCTACTGCACTTGCTACAGCGATTGTACCCGCTGCAAAGTTGTCCCATTCAGAAACACCCATAGGTCCGTTCCATACAACAGTACCTGCATCTTTTACAGCATCTTTGTAAATTTCTATAGTTTTAGGTCCGATATCTAGTCCCATAAAGTCGTCGCCGATTTCAAAAGAGTTAAACACTTTAGCTTCTGTATCTGGTTTAAACTCTTTACCACATTTGTTATCTACTGGTATTAAGAATTTAATTCCTTTTGCTTCTGCTTTTTCTAATAATTCTTTAGCAAGTTCTACTTTATCTTCTTCGCATAGTGATAAACCTATTGAATAGCCTTTTGACTTAAAGAAAGTATAAGCCATACCACCACCAACGATTAAAGTATCGACTTTATCGATAAGATTGTTAATAACTCCGATTTTATCAGAAACTTTTGCACCACCTAATATAGCTACAAAAGGTCTTTTAGGGTCAGCTAAAGCGCCACCCATAATTGAGATTTCTTTTTGAATTAAGTAGCCACAAACTGATGGTAAAAATTCTGCAACGCCTGCTGTTGATGAGTGAGCTCTGTGAGCAGTACCAAAAGCATCATTAACGAATATTTCAGCCATAGAAGCTAATTCTTTTGAAAGTTCTTTATCATTTTTAGTTTCGCCAGGCATAAATCTAACGTTTTCTAAAAGTTCAACTTCGCCGTTTTGTAAAGAAGCAGCAATTGCTTTCGCATCTTCACCTACAACGTCTTTTGCCATTTTAACTTCGAAACCTAATTTAGAAGTTAAATATTTAGCTACAGGAGCTAAAGAAAATTTCATATTAAACTCGCCTTTAGGTCTTCCCATATGTGAGCATAAAATAACTTGAGCATTGTTATCAACAAGATATTTTATTGTTTTGAAAGCTTCGTCAATACGTTTAGTATCTGCGATATTACCCTCTGTGTCGAAAGGTACGTTAAAGTCGCAACGTACAAGCACTTTTTTGCCTGTAACTTGAATGTCTTCTACTGATTTTTTGTTAAGATAGTTCATAAAATAAACTTCCTTTCTGGATTTTAACTTTTTTAATACTTAATTTAATTTTTCCCAAAATTAGCTTTAATAAAACCAACGTTATTATTTTATATTATAAAGGGAAATTTTTCAATAGTCTAAACATAATAAATACAGATAAATTCAAATAAATTTAGTGAAAAATAGATAAAACATCAAAAAATCGAGATTTTGTTTAAAAAAGCTTATAATTTATTAATTTTAAATGCTAGATTTTTATAAACTATTTTTAATTAACTTTCTAAACATACTGCTTTTCTTAGCTGTTTTTTCAATACGTGAAATTCACAACATATATGATATTTATTGACATTATACATTTAATATAATAAAATATAAATTAGTGAATTTATATGAAACTACGTGAGGTAAATATGAAGATAAAAATAGCTATTTCTGTAGGTTTAATTTTATTAATCGAAACATTATATTATATTACTTTTTCTCACAATAAATTTTTTGTTATATTTAATTCTAACTTTATTGGAGATTTCATATATAATGTTCTATATTTTTTAGTCTATTTCATAATTTATTTTTACATATTAATGTTAATAAACAATGTGAAGATTAAAAATATTTCTGCCACAAATGTTATTATATATTTGAGCTTTTTGTTTATTATAAGGCTTGTGTGGGATAGCTTAAAATATATTTGTTCAGTATATTTTACACAATACTCCTCACCTATAGACAATGTAATCGAGGTTTTTTTCATTGCATCTATGTATTTAATCATTCTCCAATTGTTTCTTGGTGTGCCAATATTTAAATTAATGACTATACCTAAAAACAAAAAAATTATCTTATTAACATTTTTATCAATAGTGTTAGCAATTTCAATTTATATAGCATGGTATAGTTATGAGTTAACTTATTTCAATGAAAATTTTGATATAAATATGTTTACTATAATTACCTATGACGGTTTAATACACGAAGAAGCACAAAAAGGTATATTTTATTCTTCAATATTAAATATATATGTCAGCATTTTAATGTTTATATGCACAGCATTGTGTATTAACAATAAAAAAAGAATAGAAAACACATAATATAACATAATAAAAGGTTGTCGCAAATTGAAATACTTTTGTGACAACCTTTGTTTTATCTTTTACATTCACAATATAATTTGTTTATTTTTCAGAATACGGCAAATAATGTATTTATAACACTTGTATTTATTATGATCATGATGTATAATGTACAAAAAAACAGCAAACAAAATAGTTATTATCACTATTACTGTTTAATATAAATTTTATAGATTGTGAGGACTTGAAAATGGCAGATACTTTTATTACAAACAACATCAAATATGTTGGGGTGGACGATAAAACTCTTGATTTATTTGAAAGCCAATATATTGTACCAAACGGTGTTTCTTATAACTCATATGTGATTTTAGATGAAAAAATTGCAATTTTAGACACAGTAGACCCTAGAGCAACGCAGCAATGGATTGAAAATATTAAAAACACTCTAAATGGTAAAACACCAACTTACTTAATAGTACATCATGTAGAGCCAGACCATGCTGGAAATATTAAGACTATATTAGACTTATACCCTAATATCAAGATAGTAGGAAATGCAAAAACTTTTGTATTTATTAATCAATTTTTCAATAATTTAATATCAGACGAACAAAAAGTGTTAGTAAAAGAAAACGATACACTTTCTCTAGGTAGTCATACATTACAATTTATTATGGCACCAATGGTGCATTGGCCAGAGGTTATGTTATCTTTTGAAACAAGCGAAAAAGTATTATTTTCAGCTGATGCATTTGGAAAGTTTGGTGCTTTAGACACTAACGAAGATTGGACTTGCGAAGCAAGACGCTATTATATAAATATAGTTGGTAAGTACGGCGTACAAGTACAAGCATTACTTAAAAAAGCATCTAACTTAGATATAAAAACAATTTGCCCACTACACGGGCCGATATTAAAAGATGATTTAAGTTATTATATAGAAAAGTACGATATATGGAGCAGTTACAGACCAGAAAACGAAGGTGTAGTAATTGCGTGTGCATCTATTCACGGAAACACATTAAATGCGTGCAACACGTTAAAAGATATGTTAATTGAAAACGGAGTGAAAAAAGTATCTATCTTTGACTTAACACGTGACGATATGGCAGAAGCTATAGAAGATTCTTTTAGATACGACAAATTAGTTTTAGCAAGTACAACATATGAAAACGGGCTGTTTACTTGTATGGAAACATTTATCCACCATTTGAAATCAAAAAACTATCAAAATAGAACAGTTGGCTATATAGAGAACGGTAGTTGGGCACCAGTTGCATATAAATCGATGAACAGTGTAGTAACTACAATGAAAAATATAACTGAGTTACAACCAGTAGTAACTATAAAATCAGTATTGAATGAAACTTCTTTATCACAGTTAAAAGAGCTTGCAAACGAGTTAGCAAAATAAAAATTATGAATTAAATTAAAGGTCTGCGACACAATAAACTTTGTGTTACAGACCTTTTTACTATATTATATATGTTTATGTAGTTTTATAATTTTAGATGATAATAAAATTAATATAGGTATGCACACATAGCTAATAGCTAATATCAGGGATAAAGCTACTATTTTATCAAAAAAGAAAAGTGATACGCCAATTACTGCTATGTACAAGACACCTAATATATATCCAATATTCTTTACCTTACCATTAATTGTCAAGTGTTTAACATAATCTGGTTTCCTATATAAGTAAGCAGAAATTATATATATAATACCTGCTAAAATTATACCGACTTCGTGATTAACATTTATAAGTACTGGAGGTATCAAGCTTATTAAAATTCTAGGTAAAATTACATTTAAATTTTCTTTCATCCAATTTTTATATGATGTAGAATTGTATTCGCAATATTGATATATATGGATAAAGAATTTTGATGTAAGTGTCAAGTTGATACAAAAAGCTATATAAAAAAGCACAAACGAGCAAATATAAATCACTTTTATCCCTCCGATATTTAATATATTATAATTTTATCACATTCGCTTTTAAAATTCAATTTATTTTATTGAAATAACTCTCTTTATATATTACTATTAAAATTTTTATTATCATATGAATGTTTACATAAAAAATATAAAAAACGCTTGACAATATATATTGCTTATGGTAAAATATCTTTTGTCAGCACGCTGGTGTGGTGGAATAGGCAGACACAAGGGACTTAAAATCCCTCGGTAGCGATACCGTGCCGGTTCAAGTCCGGCCACCAGCACCAAGTCGCACTTCACATTTTGTGGAGTGCGTTTTGTTTTGCAAAAATATATATTCAAACACACTATGAGCGTTAACATAAGACTTTGACACTTAAATACTCAGCTTTATTCCATCTCAAAATTTGCTACTCTCTCAAGCTCTTTTATATCTCTTATTATTATATTTCGATATCGTGTATCTATTACTTGCTCTCTTTTAAACTTGTTTAATATATTACTTACTGTTACTCTCGATACTCCTACTATATCTCCTATTTCTTCATGTGTTAAGTACACATAATATTGATTACTCTTACTATCTTTTAATTTTGCATTTATTAATGTTCTTGCTATTCTGCAATCTGCTTGAAAAAATGTTATTGAGGTTACTTGTGAGGATAACATCCTTACCGATTTCGCTTGCAATCTAAGTAAACTCATCGCTAAATCTGGCTTCTCTTTTATCTTCTCCATAAATTTTTCTCGGTTTATTACTATTATATCGCTTTCATATATCGCTTTTGCACTAGATATTCGTGGTAATTCATCAAAAAATGCCGCTTGCCCTAAAATTCCTCCTCCTCCTATTATTGATAACGTTTTATCAAATCCATCTTTTGAACTTAAAAATATCTTCACTTGTCCACTTTTTAGATAGTAAAAACTCTCTGCTTGCTCTCCTTGTATATATATCATTTCGCCTTTTTGATACGTCTTTTTTATATTAAATGTTTCAAAAACTTTCTTTAATTCATACGGTATATTTGTACTGCTATCTCCATAATATGTAAGAGTTCTTTCCATAAATCATCATCTCCTGTTCAGATATGTTTAAATTGTAATATACTTTACATTCTTTTGTCAATCGCTATGTGATAATTAATTTGAATTTATAATTTTTTAGGAGGAATACACTTATGGGTATGACTATGTCACAAAAAATATTAGCTGCTCACGCAGGGCTTAAATCAGTTGAAGCAGGACAATTAATAGAGGCTAACCTAGATTTAGTTTTAGGTAATGATGTTACCTCTCCAGTTGCTATAAACGAGTTTGAGGCAAATAATGCTAACAGTGTTTTTGATAACACTAAAATCGCTATGGTAATGGACCATTTTACTCCAAACAAAGATATAAAAGCTGCTCAACAATGTATGCAAGTAAGACAATTTGCAGATAAATACGATATCAAAAATTATTTTGATGTTGGAGAAATGGGAATAGAGCATGCATTACTACCAGAAAAAGGACTTGTAGGCCCTGGTAGCCTATGTATTGGAGCAGACTCACACACTTGCACATATGGTGCATTAGGAGCATTCTCAACAGGAGTAGGCTCAACAGATATGGCAGCAGGAATGATAACAGGTAAAGCGTGGTTTAAAGTTCCAAGTGCAATAAAATTTAATTTAATCGGAAAACCACAAGGATATGTAAGTGGTAAAGACGTAATACTACATATTATAGGTATGATAGGTGTAGACGGAGCGTTATATAAGTCTATGGAATTTGTAGGAGAGGGTTTAAAACACCTTAACATAGATGATAGACTATGTATAGCAAATATGGCAATAGAAGCAGGAGCAAAAAACGGAATTTTCCCAGTAGATGAAATAACAAGAGAATATACAGACGGAAGATTTATAGGCACAGCAGTAGAATACACAGCAGATGAAGATGCACAGTATGATGAAGTTTATGATATAGACTTATCTACATTAAAATCAACAGTATCATTCCCACATTTACCAGACAACACAAGAACAATAGATAATGTAGGAGAAGTAAAAATAGACCAAGTAGTAATAGGTTCATGTACAAACGGAAGAATAACAGATTTAAGAGTAGCAGCAGAAATATTAAAAGGCAAAAAACTTGCAAAAAACGTGAGATGTATTATATTCCCAGGAACACAAAAAATATGGTTAGAAGCCATGCAAGAAGGCTTGTTCGAGATATTTGTAAATGCAGGAGCAGTAGTATCAACACCAACTTGTGGACCATGTCTAGGAGGACATATGGGAATACTAGCAGAGGGTGAAAGAGCAATATCAACAACAAACAGAAACTTTGTAGGAAGAATGGGACACGTTAAGTCAGAGGTATACTTATCAAGCCCAGCAGTTGCAGCAGCAAGTGCAATAACAGGATACATAACAGACCCAGCAAAAATATAATTAAAGGAGAACACACAATATGAATGCACATGGAATAGTACATAAATATGGAGATAACGTAGATACAGACGTAATAATCCCAGCAAGATATTTAAACACAGCATCACATAGCGAGCTTGCAAAACACTGTATGGAAGATATAGATAAAGAATTTATCAACAACGTAAAAAGTGGAGATATTATGGTAGCAGAGAAAAACTTTGGATGTGGCTCATCAAGAGAGCATGCACCAATAGCGATAAAAGCTAGTGGAATATCATGTGTAATAGCATCAACCTTTGCAAGAATATTTTACAGAAATGCAATTAATATAGGATTACCAATACTAGAGTGTGATGAAGCTGCAAAAGACATAAAAAGTGGTGATGAGGTAGAAGTTGATTACAACACAGGAGTAATAACAAATGTAACAACAGGGAAAACGTATCAGGCACAACCGTTCCCAGCGTTTATACAAAACATCATAGCAAAAGGTGGATTGTTTAAATCTATAACATAATAAGCGTATTGCTAATTTAAGGGGCTTACGCACTAATGTTAATATTACCAAATTTTTGTAGGGGAGCATTCCATATGCTCCCGTTTTTTTCGTGAATTTAAAGAATTTCGGGCGAAAATGGATTTCGGCCCTACAACAAGTTTGTATAATATAGCATATGACGAACAATTTTCTAAAAGCGACAGCCTCTTTTGATTTTAATAACTCAAATTTTTATGTTATCACATTTTGATTGTGCCAAAGTTAATTATTTCACTACATATCCCTTAGTGCTAAAGTTCCTCCTATCACAAGTATTGCGTATTCTTTCGATATTATCTTTCCGTACTCTTTTACTTTGCTTATTTCACTTGCTACATTACTCTGCTTTTTACTATATTCGCTCAGTATTACTCTTGCTGCTATCGCTATATATTTTTTTGTGCTTATTATTAATATGTATTTCCCCTCCATTATATATACATCGCTTTTATATAGCGCATACCCTGATTTATATAGCGTTTCTAAACAACTAAGCATATCATCTACTGTTTCAAAAATATATGCTACCTTCTCCCACTCTTTTTTTATTCTATATATCTTCTTTTCTGCTTTCTTTTTCTCTTTTAATGTAACTAAAAATATACACCCTCCGTCAAACTCAAATGCTTCTATTATCATTTTTTTATTATCTGTACTACATCCAGTTCTTTTTATCGCTATATTCAATAACCTCTTTATTATCTTTCTGGAATTTTCATCTGACATCTCCATTATCTTATAGTCAAGTGAAAATATCTCCATATCCTCTGCACTTAACATGATTACTAGGTGTGATACATCTATTTTTTCTATCATCATAATATAAAACACCTCATCAAAAAAATTTTTAATTATTTACATTTTATTCATTGACATACTATAAGACTTATGTTATTGTTTGCTTAGTTTATTAAGGAGTTTATTTTTTATGTATATTATTGATTTTCATACACACACTTTCCCTAACTCTATTGCGCCCATTGCAATAAAAGCATTAGAAAATTCTAGCCATGATAAAGCTTTTTTAAATGGCACTAATGATGATATTAAGCTATCTATGAAAAAAGCCGGTATTAAAAAAAGTGTTTTACTGCCGATAGCTGTTAAACCAGAAAACACTAAAACAATTAATCAGGTTGCTATTGAAAACGACAAAGATTTATCTTTTATTTCTTTTGGTAGTGCTCACCCAGATTATGACGACTATAAAAATGAATTAATCAAGCTAAAAAACGCTTCTATTAAAGGAATTAAGCTACACCCAGATTTCCAAAGAGTTTTTATTGATGACCCTAAAATGGTTGAGCTTATGCAGTTTGCAACGCAACTTGGATTGATTATCACAATCCATTGTGGGTATGATGTATCATTTCCAAACTTGCAAAGAAGCACACCAAAAAGACTTGCAAGCGTTTTAGATAACTTAAAAGGTGCAAAGATTGTATGTGCTCATTCAGGTGGATATAAGTACCTCGACGAATTTGAGGAATATTTACTTGGAAAAGAAGAAATATATATTGATACAAGTTATTCTATAGATAAGATGGATAACAAAAAACTTGCTCAAATATATAGCAAAATGGATAGTTCTCATATACTATTTGGAACAGACTCTCCATGGGACAGTCAAGAAAGAGTAGTAAAAAGATTTATGGAGCTAGATATAAGTGATAATATCAAAAACAAAGTGCTATACGAAAACGCACAGAATTTATTGAAGTAAAATTTTAAATGTTTATATATTTTATGTAGATAATTAATATAACGTTACAAATTAGATATGTACAATTAAATAATCACATGATATAATAAAAGTAATCAAAAATCAAAATTTAAGGAGACGATTAATATGCCAAAATGGTTAAAAAATTCAGTGTTTTATGAGGTGTATCCACAGTCGTTTTGTGACTCAAATGCAGACGGAATAGGAGATTTAGTAGGGCTTACAGGGAAACTAGACTATATTAAAAGTTTAGGTTGTAATGCAATTTGGCTAAACCCATGTTACGACTCACCTTTTATGGACGGTGGATACGATGTAAGAGATTACAAAAAAGTGGCAGAAAGATATGGCACAAACGAAGATTTAGAAAACTTGTTTAAAGTAGCTCACGAAAAAGATATGAGAATTATCTTAGATTTAGTACCAGGACATACATCTGACCAAAACGACTGGTTTACACAAAGTAAGCAACCAGAGAAAAACGAGCTTACTAACAGATATATATGGACAGACAGCGTATGGGAAGCACCACCAGAATACAAGTTAATATGTGGTATAACAGATAAAGATGCAAACTATATGGTTAATTTCTTTAGTTCGCAACCAGCACTTAATTTTGGATTTGCTAAAATAACACATCCAAATTGGCAATTACCATGCGACCACCCAGACTGTCTAAAAACAGTAGAAGCGTTAAAAGATATAATGAGATTTTGGCTAGACAGAGGCTGTGACGGATTTAGAGTAGATATGGCTGACTCTCTAGTAAAAAACGAAGATGACAAAGTACAAACAGCTAAGATATGGAAAGGCATTAGAGCAATGCTTGACAAAGATTACCCAGAAGCAGCGTTAGTAGCTGAGTGGTGTAATCCTGAGAGAGCAATTAACAACGCAGGATTTCACGCTGATTTCTACCTAGACCACTACAAAAACGGATACAACGTATTATTTAGATATATTGATAGAGAGAGTAAAAAAGATTTAAGTTTCTTTAAAGGTAATGGAGATATAACATTATTTACAGAAGAGTATCTTGAGGGCTACGAAAAATCAAAAGATAATGGATATATAAGTTTTATAACATGTAACCACGACACACCAAGACTTACAAAAACAATGACACAAGAAGAAATAAAGCTTGCACATTGTACAATATTCACATTACCAGGAGTACCTTTCTTATATTACGGTGACGAAATAGGTATGAAATATATGGAAGGATTAGTGAGTAAAGAAGGTGGATTTGCAAGAACAGGAACACGAACACCAATGCAGTGGAACAATGATAAAAACAAAGGATTTTCTACAGCAGATGCAAAAGATATATACTTACCAGTAGATGAGAGTGAAAACGCACCGACAGTAGCAGACCAAGAGAATGACGAAAACAGCATATATAACAATGTTAAAAACATTATAGCAATAAGAAATGCAAATGATGATTTAGGAACAGACGGAGATTTAGAAATACTATATGCAAAGAAAAACAAATATCCATTTGTATACAAAAGAGGAAACTTTGTAATAGCAGTAAACCCATCAGATAAAGAAGAAAGTATTGATTTTGAATTATCTGTAGCAAAAGAGGTATACAAATTAGGACAAGGCAAAGTAGAAGACAAAAAGCTAACAATAGGCAAAAAGTCATTTATATTGTTACAATTAAATTAAGATAGCTATAAATTTTATCGGGAGGATATAATATTCTCTCGATATTTTTACATCTAAGAACGGGGCTGTCGCCTTTAGAAAATTATTCGTCATATTATACAATCCAGTTGTAGGGGCAAAATCCATTTTCGCGCGTTGTTTTTATATACAGCACAATGTAAAATAGAATAATAATTAGCGTTTCTATTTTTCTGCAAAATTAACGGAAGCATATGGAATTTTACCCTCTACAAAAATTTGGTACTATTAACATTAGTGCGGCAGCATCTATAGTAATATTAATAAAATAAATAAGTAAGGATAAATAAATTATGGATTATATTATAAAGCACTTCGACCAATTAACTACACAAGAATTATTTGAAATATACAAATTACGAAACAGCGTATTTGTTGTAGAGCAGAATTGCCCGTATCAAGATATTGATAATGCTGATAAAGTTGCATATCACGTATATTTAAAAGATAATGACGGCATATATGCATATTTAAGAGTTCTACCAAAAGGAGCTACTTTTGAAGATGTTTCACTAGGCAGAGTAATATCTTTAAAACGCAGATGTGGGCTTGGAACAAAGCTTTTGTTTAAAGGTATAGATGTTGCAAAAAGTAAGTTTGATGCACAAAAAATAAGAATAGAGGCACAAACATATGCAATTAAGTTATATGAAAAAGTCGGATTTGTTAAATGTTCCGATGAGTTTTTAGTCGATGGTTTACCACATATTATAATGGTGCTAGATGTAGAGTAAATCATAAAATCCAATCAAATTACATAAAAATTGGGTAAAACTTTTATGTTATTACGTTTGGAGTATGAAGAAAAATTTCCATCTGCAAAAAAGCATTTTGCAAAAATTTCTTATAATAATTATATTTTTTCGTTAAAACACACATAAAGAAGTCCTTCTCACTTCACAAGGTATAAAGATTACACAACATATATAATAACTTTGTGTAACAATAAAAATATTTAGCTATGTTGTATAAAATCTATTTCTTTTTTAATTATTTAGTGTTATAATAATAGTACAAATAATATTTTTACCTTGAGGAGGTGTGTAATTATGACATTCGAAAAAAGAGTTTATGTACATGAATTCAAACTAAATGATACTGACGACAGTGTAATCGAATTTATAAAATTAAATCGGAGTAACATACACAATTTATCAATACACAACATAGCTGATGCATTATACATATCTCCTAATGCAATTATGAGAACTGCTAAAAAATTAGGTTATAGTGGTTTTTCTGAATTAAAATTCTCTTTGCAAAAAGATGTTAATTTAAATGATACAAAAACTGTAGAAAATAACATTTTAGAAAAACTTCCACGTAACATAATTAAAACACTAGATGTGATAGATGACCAATCATTAGATAATCTTATAAATGTTATGATTAATGCTAACAAAATTCTTTTTGTAGGTATGGGAGAATCTGTTTTCTTCTGCGAATTGTTTGCAAAATATTTTAGATGCTTAGATAGAACTGTAGAAAGTTATGCTCAAATTCACGATTTGGAATATGCTGCCAACCACTGCAAAAAAGGCGATTTAATATTAATATTAAGCTCATCTGGTTCGACACCAAGGCTTATAAATATAGCAAAAAAAGCTAAAGAGCGAGAAATTGATGTATATTGTATAACACATTTCGGCAAAAATTCAATTAGCGAAATATGTGACGGACAAGTCTGTTATTGGGGCGAAAAACGAATAGTAAACGGATATAATGTAGCAGACCGAAGTGGCTTAATGATGCTTATTAGAATAATAAGTGAAGATTGCTGGAAAAAAATTTGTAAATAGATTTTTTCCAATATAATGGAGCTGGTCGCACGAATGTTAATATTAACAAGTATTTGTAGGGGGCATTCCATATGCTCCCGTTTTTTTGTGTATTTGATGTATTTCGGGCGAAAATGGATTTCGCACCTACAACGGACTTATATAATATGACGAACAATTCGCTAAATGAGACAGCCCCATGTTTTATATTTATATCTTAAACTTGCTACAAACAAAAACACCTCCAGATTAGACATACTTGTCTAATCGGAAGTGTTTTTTTAATTAAATTAAATTTAAGAAGTAATCAGTATTATTCTCTAGTTTTTGTCCAGTCACCTGTATATTGACCAGCATCATTTTTTGTATTTAATTCAAAGCATGGTGTATCGTGGTTAACTGTTAAATCAACTGTTTGTGTTGTTCCGTTTGTAAATATTACATTTGTTGCATTTGCTGGAATTTCAACTAAGAAAAAGTTTCCATCTTGTTTTTCCATTTTTGTTCCAGGCCATTGTGTCATTTCACCGAAATATGAATTCCAGTAGTATACACTTGCTGTATCCCAATTAGCACTTGAAGCGTCTAAGCCAATTGTTATCATTCTAATTTCTAAATCTATGAAAAGTGCTTCGTGATTGTATTCTGAAACTGTTACATCTGTTGAAGATGTGTTGTAATCATTGTGTGAAACTACTATTTGATAATCTCCATCGATTGCTTCAAAGCTGAAATATCCATCTTTGTTAGTATTTACTGAACCGATTGTTTTGTTATCTTGTTTTAATGTTACTGTAGCGTTTTCTACTGGATAGTTATTTGATTCAACATAACCAGTAACTGTTCCTGCTGATGCTGTATCATTTACTTTTAGCATATAATATTCGTTTGCTTCGCCATAGCTAGCTGCAGCTACATCAAATTCACTTGTTGTTGTTTGGTATCCGTCTTTTATAAATTTAACTGTGTATTCGCCTTCTTGGCATGAAAAACTGAAATGTCCATCTTTGCCAGTAGTTGTTGTATCTACTAATGTAAAGAACTCGTCATATAATTCAACCTCTGCATTAGTAATTGGAGTGCTGTTTGATACAAGATATCCTGATTTTGTATAAGTATCTGCTTTAACTAGTTCGTATTCGTTTGCTTCACCGTAGTTAGCTGAGCTTACGTTAAAATCAAATGTTGCTGTATGATATCCATCTTTTGTTAATTTTAATGTGTAATAACCTTCTGGGCAAGAAACACTGAAGTGTCCATCTTTGCTAGTTACGTCAGTAGCTACTACTGTTGCACCACTTAATACTTCTACGTTAACACCAGCAATTGATACATTGTTTTCTTCAACGTAACCTGATTTTGTGTAAGTTTGTACTGTTTCAGCTTTAACTAATTCGTATTCGTTAGCTTCGCCGTAGTTTGCAGCACTTACGCTGAAAGTTGTTGTTGTTGTTTGGTAGCCATCTTTAGTGAAAGTAATGTTGTATTCGCCTTCTGGGCAAGATACGTTAAAGTGACCATCGTTATTAGTTATATCTTCAGCAATTACTGTATCGCCTGATAATACTTGTACTTTTACGCCTTCAACTGCTACATTGTTTTCTTCAACATAACCTGATTTTGTGTAAGTTTGAGATAACTCAACCCATTCGCCAAAGTAAACGTTATTTGAATCTTTCATAGTAAAGTTATATTCTGGTTTGCCATCAACTAAACTAATTGTTCCTGTTTGAATACGGCCTTTATCTGTTTGTGTGCTAAAAATTACTTTAGTAGCTTGGCTTGGAGCATCTACTGTAAATAATCCGTCTTGTAAACTCATTTCTTTACCAGGGAAAGACATAAATGATGTATTGTCATCACTCCAGAAATAAGCGCTTGCATTTTCCCAACCGAACTGTGTAGCAGAAAGGTAAATTTTCTTAGTACTGTCTGTACCCTCTGCCGCATAAGCAGACACCATAGGTACTGCAAATAACATCATAATTACTAATAAACTTGAAATAATTCTCTTTTTCATCTTCTTTGTTCTCCTTTTGTTTTTTGTATTTTTTTGTTTTTCGAACCTCACATTCGAACTGTAACTAGTATACAATGCAGAGAACTCAAAGTCAATTAACAAACTATGAACAATTCGCACAAGGAACAGGTTTTATTATTTTGTCAATATAGCATATGTTTGTTGTATGTTTTTAGATGTATTGCACAAGCATTTATGTTGAATTTGCGATTTTTAACAATAAAATTCAATATTTATGTGTTATTGCAATAAAAATCGGATATATTTCTTTTGTGCATTATATCAAATATGAACAAAATGTTAAAACTATGAATTATTTACTCGCTTATATCTCTTCACTAAAACGATTTTATGATAAATTTTCGATTTGATATTTTAATATAACTATTTTGATATTGTCATTTTTATTGAATTATCTTTACTCTCTTTACCTCTTAATTTAATTTAAACTAAATCATCATTATTCATTATGTTTTTATTACAGCATTTGGATTTTTATTTTTATTTGTCTTAGTATAGTCGAAATTAAATTTTAGACAGCTAAACAAGAATAATAAAAATTCATATGCTATAAGACAAAAGAGGACTGTCTAATAAAACAGTCCTCTTTTACATCTTGATATTATAATACTATATTCAATTTTTAATCTGCTTATATTTATCCACTATATATAATGCTGTTTCTTTAATTAAATCAAATTTAAAGTCCTCTTTATTGTCTTGCGATGCATTTGATACAGAATTGACATCAAATATATAGTATCCACTGCTGTTCTCTGCTATATCCATACTTCCACATTCAATTTCTAGTATGTTCATAGCTTTTATTGCTGTTGTTTTAATTTCTTCTCTGCAATCATCATAACAACTATATGTTGAGCCTAGATTGTACGCAGACAATCCATTTTTTACTACACTTCTTTTTAGTATCGACTTACATTCATTATCAATCACTTCAACACGTGTTATAAATCCATATTCAGGGTAAATATATTTTTGCATTATATATTTTATATCTGGTGCTTGAGTTACCTTTTGATATAACTCTTCCCTATTGTTTATTATAAATGTTGCATTTGTTCTTCCTCCACAATTAGGTTTTATTATACACGGATATTCTATTTCTTTGTTAAAATATAGTAGCTCTTTTTTTGTAAATACACCATAAACATCTGGTACACTTATATTGTTATCTCTAAGCACATTTGTTGATAGCTGTTTATCAATTTCGTAGAGATGAGCTTTTGCACTGTTTATCATTAGTATATTGTTCTTTTCTACAATATCAATTACCTTTTCCATCTGTTTTAAAGCCTTATGGTGATTTCTAAAAATCGCACTTGCAAAAACTCTACTCACTAACATTTTATACTTTGATATATGCTCCAATTTTATATCATCTTCCATATATATTAAATCAGCTTTTATTCCTAGTTTTTCAATCTCTTTTTGAAGCTGATAACTTGACCATTCTTTTGATTCGTATAATATTCCTATATCCATATCTTTAAACCTTCCATTTTAATAGCTTAGATAAAAATGTTTTTAACTGCTCAGTTTGTGGGTTAGAAAAAATTTGTTTGCTTTCTCCATACTCTAAAATTTTACCCTCGTCCATGAACGCTACTTTTTGACACGAATGTAATGCAAAACCCATTTCGTGAGTAGCTATTATAAACGATAAGTCTTCATCTTTTAACTCGTTTACCATATTGAGGACTTCTGCCGTATACTCTGGGTCTAGTGCTGATGTAGGCTCATCTAAAAACAATATCTTAGGTTTTGGTGCTACTGCTCTTGCGATTGATATTCTTTGTTTTTGTCCTCCTGATAACTGTATCGGGCGTTTTTTAGCTTCTTTTTCTAGCCCAAACCTCTTTAATAAGTCCATTGCAATATCTTGAGCATCTTTTTGAGTATGATTATGAACTTTTATAAGTGGTAGTGTAATATTTTCTATTGCACTTAAATGAGAAAATAACCCTGCTTGTTGAAATACAAAACCAATTTTTCTTCTATATTCTACAGTTTCATCAACTTCTATATCATCAATATAAATCTTGCCACTAGACTTAGGCTCTAATCCTCCTAAAATTCGTAATAAAGTGGACTTTCCACAACC
This sequence comes from uncultured Eubacteriales bacterium, assembly GCA_964369405.1. Classification (GTDB taxonomy): domain Bacteria; phylum Bacillota; class Clostridia; order Oscillospirales; family Acutalibacteraceae; genus CAYJFG01. The sequence continues at coordinate 15,195 of CAYJGB010000004.1, read as the reverse complement.
TGAACGACCTATGAGAGCAAGTGTATTTACATCATCATCAATATTTAACTTATTCAAAACATTGTAGTCATAAGTCTTAGTTAAATTGTCTATTTTAATTTTCATAAACAAATTTCCTTTCCATTCGCTTGCTAAAAAGACTTATCGGCAATGTTAAAGCCAAATATAAAATACCTAATACAAAGTATGCTTCAAACAATTTATAATTTATAGATGTTATCTCTCTGATAGTTTGAGTAAGCTCAACTAAAGCGATTATAGAAAGAAGAGATGAGTCCTTTATAATAGAAGCGAACTGACCAGACAAAGCCGGTAAAGTTCTAGTGATGAGTTGAGGGAGTATAATATATCTAAGCGATTGAGTTTTAGTAAAACCGACAGCTTTTCCTGCTTCAATTTGAGTTTTATCTATTGAAGAAAGGCTACCTCTAATAATTTCGCTGATATAGGCACCCTCAAAAACAGAGAGAATAATAACACCACTTAGAAATCTATTATCCATACCAAAAGCAGTACCAACAATATAGAAAAACAAATATATTTGTACAATAAGTGGAGTTCCTCTTATGATAGCAACGTAAAATTTAGAGAGGTATCTTAAGACTAATATGTTACTAGAATGTAGCAACGCACTTAATATACCAATTAGTAAACTAAGACCTAAGCTAGCTAAACTAATATATAATGTCATTAAAAACCCGTCGATTATTCGTACGCTATATTGATTTAAGAACGAAAAATCAAATGCAATGCCAACTCTAGACAACGCAAACCAAAAAACAGTTACTAATATAATTGTAAGCAATAATATATTAAACGACGCTTTTAATGGTGATATTTTATTTCCTTTTGCTGTTAATACACTCATTGACTTAAATCAAAGAACCATTTAAAGTTTAGTTTATCAAACGCTTCTTTCTCCTCTTTTAAGTATTTTTCTGATATTTCATCAAACCCACCTTCTTGACTGAATTTATCAATAAAGTCATTTAATTCATTTAGTAACTCAGTGTTTCCCTTTTTAACAGCAATTCCCCAGTTTTCAACATCTTGAAAAGGTATATATATTGCTTTTGTAGTATCTAAATTTTCTTGATTGTTTCTATATATTGTAAGTTGGTCATATATAAAAGCATCTGCCTTGCCTTGAGAAACTTCTGTAACACACGCACTTTCATCAGTAAATACGTTTACTGTGGCATTTGTAAAGTTTTCTTGTGCGTATATATGTCCTGTTGACCCTGTTTTGACAGCTATTACCATACCTTCTTTATTCAAATCTTCAGCTGTTTCAACCTCAGAGTCTTTATTTACAAGAAGTGCAAGCATTGCGTTTGCATATGGGTCAGAAAAATCAACATCTTTTTGTCTTTCTTCTGTTATAGTCATAGATGATATTATTAAATCTATTTTATCTGTTTGCAATGATGGTATTAAACCGTCCCACGCAGTGTTTACTATTTCAACTTCTTTGCCTACTTCTTCACCAAACGCTTTTATTATATCTACGCTAACACCTGTTGGGTTACCATCGTCATCTTTTGTTTCAAAAGGAGGGTATGCAAGTTCCATACCTACTACAAGCTTATCCTCATTTTGAGTGTCTTGTGAATTACTACAACCAGACAACATCATTGTTAAAATTAAAATTGTACAAATAAATATAGCTAAAAACCTCTTCAAAATATAATCCTCCATAAATTTAATTTAGTCTATTAAAATACACTGTTAAAATAATTATATATTATTGGTAATAAATTGTAAAGTGCAATATGTTATATAATTTTTTTATGTTATAAATTGTTTGGGAATTTTGCAAAACTGAAGGGAGCATATGGAATGTTCCTCTACTAATATCATTTAAAATTTTTTTAAAATCAAACTATGACTAAGGGTACATTTTTTTGCGAAAAAAGTACCCTCTTTTTCTCCTTTGGAGAAAAATTCACCCTCAAAAAATCGCAGAGGCTAAAGGTCAAGGACAAGACCTTGAGGAGTTGCCTCAAACCCCACAATTTTTTGAAAAAAATTGAGTAAAACTTTTGTGTTGCTAACGATTAGAGTGTGATAAAATTGAGTAAACCTTTTATGTTGTCACGTTTTAGGTATGATATAATAAAATAATAGGACGGATATAAAATCCGTCCTATTATTAATGTTGTTCTTCTTATGGTTTATACGTTCCTTTTAATGTTACACTTCTATTGAAAATTATATTTTCTTCTGTTGACTCTTTGTCTAGACAAAAATATCCTAATCTCATAAATTGAAAGCTTTTTGGTGCTTTTACTTTTGCAAGTGTGCTTTCTGCTTTACAATTTGTTAGCGTTACTAATGAATTTGGATTTACAAAATCTATAAAGTTTCTTTCTCCACTTTCTGGGTCTGGCACTGTAAATAAATTATCATATTGATTTACTGTTGCATTTACTGCTGTGTTTGCATCTACCCAATGGATTGTACCTTTTATTTTGCGTCCGTCTTTTGCATTTCCTCCTCGGCTGTCTTTGTCGTAGGTTGCATATACTTCTACTACATTGCCGTTCTCGTCTTTTTTGCACCCTGTGCATTTTACAATATATGTCGATTTTAATCTTACTTCATTTTCTGGGTATAGTCTGAAATACTTTCTTGCAGGCTCTTCCATAAAGTCGTCACGCTCTATATACAGTTCTCTTGAAAATGTTATTGTTCTTTTTCCGTCTTCTTCTCTGTTTGGATTGTTTTCAACCTCAAACTCTTCAACTCTGCCCACTTCGTAATTGGTTATTATTAGTTTTATTGGGTCTAATACTACCATTACCCTTTGAGCTGTTTCGTTTAAATCTTCTCTTAAACAATACTCTAAAAATCCATAATCAACTACACTGCTTACTTTAGAAACGCCTATTCTATCGCAGAAATTTCTTATTGATGTAGGTGTGTAACCTCTTCTTCTAAGCCCACTAAGTGTTGGCATTCTAGGGTCGTCCCAACCTGATACATATTTTTCTTCTACAAGTTTTCTTAGTTTTCTTTTGCTCATTACTGTGTTGTTTATTCCGAGTCTTGCAAACTCTATTTGTCTTGGTACACATGGTGATGATATGTTTTCTATTACCCAATCATAAAGTGGTCTGTGGTCTTCAAACTCAAGTGAGCATAAAGAATGTGTTATACCCTCGATTGCATCTTCTATAGGGTGAGCAAAATCATACATAGGATAAATGCACCACTTATCACCTGTTGAGTGATGTTTTATCCTGTTAATTCTGTATAGTGCTGGGTCACGCATATTGAAGTTGCCAGACGCTAAATCTATTTTTGCACGAAGTGTCATTTCTCCGTCGCTATACTCTCCATCTCTCATCTTTTGGAATAGCTCAAGACTTTCCTCAATTGGTCTATCTCTATATGGGCTTTTTGCTGGAGTTTTTATATCTCCTCTGTTATCTCTCATTTCTTGAGCTGTTAGCTGACACACATACGCTTTATCTTTTTTTATTAGCTCAACTGCAAAGTCATACATTTGCTCAAAATACGATGATGCATAATAAAAGTTATCGTCCCAATCAAATCCAAGCCATTTAATATCCTCTTTTATCGCCTCTACATACTCTACATCTTCCTTAGTAGGGTTTGTGTCGTCCATTCTTAAATTGCATATTCCGTTATATTTAAGTGCTGTACCAAAATTTATACATACTGCTTTTGCGTGACCGATGTGTAAATATCCGTTTGGCTCTGGTGGGAACCTCGTATGCACTGTTTTCCCTTCAAATTGTCCATTTTTTGCAATATCTTCGTCTATAAAGTCATGTATAAAGTTTTCGTTACTCACTTTTAATTCTTCTGACATTGTTTTGTACCTCCTAATTACTCAAACTTTGATAACCCTTTTCTAAGTCTTAGTATTGACTCATTTTTTCCTAATATTTCTAAAATTTCTATTGCGCCTCCTGGAGTTACTGTTTTTCCTGATACTCCTATCCTTGCCGGCCACATTACAGTACCATTTTTAACTTCTAATTCTTTTGCTAAATCAATTAGTGTATCGTGTATTGAGTCATGTGTCCATTCTTCTGTTTTTTCTAGTGCGTCTATAACTGACTTTAACATCTGAGGTGAATTTTCAAGAGTAGTTTTGCTTTTTTTATTTACAAATAATTCTTTTTCATATTCTGGCTGTTCGTTTAAAAATTCTATCATATCTTTAATATCAGATAACTTAACTACTCTTTGCTGTAGTATTTGAGCCACTATATTATAGTTGATTTCTTTTTCTCCAAAAACTTCTTTAAAATATGGCATAGCTACGTTTTTAAACTCTTCTATCGACATAGCTTTTATATATTCTGTGTTAAACCAACTTAATTTATCATAATCAAATACTGATGGAGATTTACTAATACCATCTACACTAAACACGTTTTCTAACTCTTTAAGAGTGAAAACTTCTTGATTATCTTTAGGGCACCAGCCTAATAATGCAATATAGTTAACTATTGCCTGAGGTAAATATCCATCGTTAATCAAGTCTTCAAAGGTAGTGCTTCCGTGTCTTTTAGATAGTTTAGACACATTACCCTCTTCATCTTTACCCATAATAAGTGGCAAGTGTACGTAAGTTGGTACTTCCCAATCGAATGCTTGATATAGCAAGTTATATTTTGGTGTTGAGCTTAGATATTCGCTACCTCTAACAACATGAGTTATTGCCATAGTGTGGTCATCTATAACATTTGCAAAATTGTAAGTAGGGTATCCGTCTGTTTTAATTAAAATTTGGTCTTGAAGCTCAGTGTTTTCTACTGTGATACTTCCATATACTGAGTCTTCAAAAGTAGTACTACCGTCTGTTGGCATTTTTTGTCTTATAACATAAGGTATACCTTGCGATATATTACTTTCAATTTCTTCTTTAGAAAGGTGTCTACATTTTCCGTCGTATCCACCACCAATTTGGTCTTTTGAAATTTCTTCTAAACGCTCTTTAGTACAGAAACATCTATATGCTTTATCTTCTTCAATAAGTTTTAAAGCGTATGGTAAGTACATATCTTTACGCTCACTTTGCACGTATGGACCATACTCGCCCTCTTTGTCTGGGCCTTCGTCATGTATTATTCCAGCAGTATTTAAAGTATTATATATAATATCTACTGCACCATCAACTAAGCGCTCTCTGTCAGTATCTTCTATTCTAAGCACAAAATCTCCGTTTTCTGATTTAGCTATTAAGTATTCGTACAAAGCTGTACGTAAATTACCAACGTGCATAAACCCAGTTGGACTTGGTGCATATCTAGTTCTAACTTTTTTGTTACACATAAAAAAACTCCTCAAAATTAATTTATAGCATTTGGATTTTTATTTGTCTTAGGATAGTCGAAATTAAATTTTGTAGTGCAAGGCAAATTTAACTGGTATATTGTCATGTTCCTATTAAATTTAACACAGCAATTTAAAATTTTACACGACTAGACAAGACTAATAAAAGTTCATATACTATATTACTTCTCACGTTATATTATAGCAAAAAAATTTCCAATTTAAAAGAGTTTTTTAATAATTAATCAATTTTTAAAGACACCCAAACATGATAACATAAAAGTTTTGCTCAATTTTTTCCAAAAAATTGTGCTGTTTAAAAATTCGCCTCACGTCATGATACTTGCCTATAAAGCGTAAAAAAAACGGGCGAATACAAATTCGTCCGTTAATTTTTTCTTTAATTGTATAAAATTATCAACAATTATATTATTTCATTAGATGTGTACATGTGTTTATAGCTACTATTAATACTGCAAATCCTATAGCAAAGAATTTTGTCCAACGTGATAAGAAAGAATCGATTGAACGAGCTTTGTTCTTAGAAAAGAATGTATCTGCTCCACCTGTTACTACACCTACGCCTTTTTGATTACCCTCTTGTAAGATAATAACTAAAATCATAGCTATAGAAAACAATAACATTGCTCCACCTAAAATGTATTCCCAAATTTCCATTGTATTTAACCTACCTTTCTTAAAAGTTGTCTATAAAAATATACTTATTATATTTTAATTTCATTAGCTTTAATATGATACCATATTTTATACTCATTTGCAACACTTTTTTTATTATTTACCTGTTTTTGTGTATACATCTAAAAAATTTTATTTTCTTAGTGTATTTTACTGTATTCTATTCTCATACTAGGTCTTTGTTTAATGTTGAGGTTTTGCAAACAGCTATAAAAATTCATACTCAAAAACGCTTGAAGCTACAGCGTGTCGACTTTATCGACACAACGACGCCCCTACAAGCAAGCTCATAGAGGCGTTTAAGACTGTTAAGTCATTTTAAAATTATAAAACTGGTTTTTCTGTGTATACTGTAATGTCGTCGTCACCTTTGTTTGGTTCTGCTACATTTAATACAGCCCATACATCTGTTGTATATCCTGTTAAATCTAATGTTTGTTTTGCACCATCTTTATTTACTATAAAGTTGTATGTTCCACCACATTCAATTGTTAATGTATACCATCCGTCTTCGCCCATTTCCATAGGTGTTCCTGGCCAGTCGCCTGAATATGAACCACTGTCATGCCATGTGTATAAGTTTGGTATCCATGTTTGTCCATCTTGTAATTTAACATTGATTGTTCTCTTTTGTGCTGTGAAATCATAATAGTAATTAACTTCTGTTGTTGCTAACCCAATCACGCCTTCTGCGTTATCTGGCATCATTGTTTCATCTAATGTATAGAATTCAATTGTTTTTGGCATTGCTGTATAACTATCGCCTAAACGTCCTTTAATTACTGTTTGTGTTGAAATTACTTTATCAGTATCTTTTTCTAAGTAATTTACATGCACTTCACTAATTGATTTGATTTCTATTTTTGCTAATGATTGTTGATATAGTAATAAGTCTTGGATACTTACTACTCCATTTTTATCTACATCAGCTGCCATATCTTCTTGTGTCATTTTAGCTAACATTTTTGCTACTTCTAATGCGTCTAGAATACTAACTTTGTCATCGCCTGTTATATCAGTTGGCATAACTCTGTATGGAGCATAGTTGTAAACTACTTTTATTGTTTCGTTTGCTTTAAATGTTCCTGTCATATTCTCAGATGCTGATACTAAATCGTATTCTAATGCTAAATCTTCTCTAGCTTCTGTTACGTATCCTGTTCCTTCTGCACCTGTCATAGAAACTGTGCTCATAATTTCGCCTGTTTCTTCATTTACGTGTTCTACTACTACTGTTCCTCTGTCAGATGTAATTCCAGTTACATCATAGCTAGCTTTGTCTGCTAAGATTAATGCACTTTGTGCTGGAATTGTGATTGTTGTTCCTGTGATTTCGCCACGGCTTTGTACACCTGCAACTTGGTCGTTTGCTAGTATTACCCACTCAGTAGGTAATTCTGTAACGCCTTCTAAAGTAACTTCTTTTTCTGTTGTTGCACTGTTAAACATTACAGCAACTGTATCCCAAATTTGTGATTCATCTTGAATTGTGTAAGCTATTACACCAGTTGGTTCATTTGATGAATATGTTAATTTGTTATTTGCTATGTCGTTTGTAGTTGTTCTAAATGCACCGTATGCATCTCTTAATTCTATCATACCTGCATAGTAAGATGTTAAATCTTGATATTCTGTTAATCTGTTCCAATCGATTTTATTAATTGAAATTGGTGACATATAACTGTTGTGGTCGCCGTATTTTGTTCTAGCCATTTCTTCACCAGCTAGAATGAAAGGCATACCTTGTGATGAGAATGTAATAGCTGCACTTAATTTGTTCATAGCTATTAAGTCTTCATATCTCATAGAAAAATCTTCATCAGTTTTTCCGTCATATACTGACATAATTAATCTATCATACATTGTGTGATTGTCATGAGCTGATGCATAAGATACGTTTTGCAGTGGAGATTTAGCAGTCCAATTACCACCTGTTACGTTACCTGTAATACCAGTTCTTACATCTTTAGTTGAACCTGTGTTACCTTGTATAAAGCCTTTTGCTGTTTCGTTAAATACGCTACCTTTTTGACCGTCTCTCATTTGGTCGTTAAAGAAAGCTATTCTTTCTGAAAGTTGGCTTGAATTTGCTTGAGTAGCCATTGCTGGTGATGTTGAATCTGGAGTTGTTGATAATGTCCAACCCTCACCGTACATTAATAGTCTTTCGTCAATTTTATCTAACTCAGCACGAATAGCATTCATTGTGTCAACATCGTGAAGACCCATTAAGTCAAAACGGAAGCCGTCAATGTGGTACTCTTCTGCCCAGTATTTAACTGACTCTATCATGTATTTACCAAACATTTCGTGTTCTGATGCTGTGTCGTTTCCACAACCTGAACCGTTTGATAATGCACCAGTTGCAGTATATCTGTAGTAGTAGTTAGGTACAGTTTTATCGAAAACTGAATCTGTGTTATATGTATGGTTGTAAACAACGTCCATAATAATACCAATACCTGCATCATGAAGAGCTTGAACCATTTGTTTTGTTTCGTTAATTCTTACATTACCGTCATATGGGTTAGATGAATATGAACCCTCTGGTACGTTGTAGTTTTCTGGGTCATATCCCCAGTTGTATTGTGTATCTGAACCAGATTCATCAATTGAAGCATAGTCATAGAATGGATTAATATGTACATATTTAATTCCTAATTCTTTTAGATAGTCGATACCTGTTGATATTTCACCATCGTTATTAAGAGTTGTTCCTGTTTCTGTAAATGCTAAGTATTTACCTCTGTTTTCTTCTGATACACCAGAACTTGAGTCATAAGAGAAGTCTTTTACGTGTACTTCCCATACATTTGCATCTGTTGCATTTTGTACTAATACGTAGTCATCATCTTCCCAACCCTCAGGGTCTGTAGAATCAAGGTCAACTACCATGCTTCTGTCGCCGTTTATACCTACTGCTTTTGCATAAACGTCGCCTGTTTCTTTAGTTGTGCCGTCTACTGTTACTGAATATGTGTAATACATATCTTTTTGGTCACCACGAATTGTAGTATACCAAACTCCGTTTGATGCATCATATTCCATGTCGTATGCACCTATATCTTGTGCACCTTCTTCGCTGTCGCTACCTGTTGTATACAAGTTAACTACTACTTTTGATGCTGTTGGAGCCCATACTTTAAAATCTGTTGCGTTAGGTGAGTATGTTGCACCTAAGTCTGTGCCACTGTAAGCTACTTTATCTAGCTCAGCTGCAAAATCTTCGTATTTTCCTTTTGTTGCAGCAGATGCTGTTGTCATAGGTATTGTAGCAACTGCACTAGTTACCATAATAGCAGACAATGCCACTGCGGCAATTTTTTTCATTTTCATTATTTTTTTCCTCCCAAAATAATAATTTTGTATATAATATTCTTTATTTCTTAAAGAAACTACTACCTAATTTATAAACTCTCTTAAATTTTTTACTTTTAGTTATTTGCTTTTAGATTTTTTTCTTTTTGATGATATAAATACTATTGTACCTGCTACTAACAACGCTCCAACTGCCGCTAATGGAACTGCCCAAGTAAGATTGCTATTTGTAGATTTGCTTTCTTCTTGTGATTTTGTTGGCAGTGTATCATCTTCAGATATTTCTGTGCTGTTTTCTAATTCGCCTTGTATCTCTACGCTATTCATTTTGTCGATAAAAGATGTATCTTCAGTTATTGCAAATTTGTTAAAGCTTTCTTTTTCGGCAAGAATAACTAAACTGCTTTGTTTAACTTCCACTTTACCGTCTACTACTTCGCCTAGAGATTTAAGCCCAGATGTTTTTTCGTTTGCAATTATTACCCATTCTTTGTCTTTAGCCTCTCCCTCTAATTCAACAGTTATGTCTTTATCAGGGTTTGAGTTGAATATTACAGTTACGCTATCCCATTGAGTATCTTTTGTTACTGTGTTGTTCATTGTAAATGAAAGTGCTTTTTTATCATCATTTTCATAGAAGTACATATTTTCAATAGAAGTATTATCTGCTGATGTAAATGGAGCAAAGTTTCTTCTAATTTGCATAAGACCTGCATAATATGCAACTAAGTCTGGATATTGTGTCAATAGTGTCCAGTCAATTTGATTAAGTGTAGCTTTTGATTTATAACTGTTGTGGTCACCTTCTTTAGTTCTAGCCATTTCTTCTCCAGCTAGCATAAAAGGTATTCCTTGTGATGTTAATATTATACCTGCTGATAATTTATTCATTGTCACTAAATCATCATATCTAGTAGTATATTTAGCGTCTTCTTTGCCTGATGATGCAATTAATTTATCGTAAAGAGTGAAATTATCGTGTGCTGATGTATATGTGATTGTTTGTGATGGTTGTGTTGACCAACTAGAAGTTTGTGCAACTACACCATTTTCGATTAATACTGGTGCTCCACTTCCTTGGATAAAACCTGCATCATAAATTATGAAGTTATCGCCTTTAATAGCATCTCTAATGCTGTCATTAAATGCTGCTATTCTTTCACTTAGTAGGTGTACATTTGATTGTGATGCCATTGGAACTTCTGTGTTTTGCGCAACGTCCCAAGCTTCTCCATACATTAGTATTTTTTCGCCGTTTTCTAGTGTATCTAATTTTGCTCTAATCTCATTCATAGTGTCTACGTCGTGTAAACCCATTAAATCAAAACGGAAACCGTCTAAATGATATTCAGTAGCCCAATAATATAGAGAGTCTACCATATATTTACTAAACATTACGTGTTCTGATGCTGTGTCGTTTCCACAAGCTGAACCATTTGATAAAGTACCGTCACTGTTATATCTGTAGTAGTAATTTGGTACTGTTTTTTCAAATACAGAATCTTCTACATTAAATGTGTGGTTGTAAACTACGTCCATTACAACTGCGATACCTGCATTGTGTAATGCTTGTATCATTTGTTTAGCTTCGTTAATTCTAACTTCGCCATTGTATGGGTCTGATGAGTATGAACCCTCTGGTACATTATAATTTACAGGGTCATAACCCCAGTTAAAGTCTTCTTTGTCGTCTGTTACAGTTTCATCTATTGAACCATAATCATAAAACGGGTTAATATGAACTGTATTTACTCCTAGCTGTTTTAGGTAGCTAACACAAGTAGGTAAGTCGCCCTCTTTATTAAGAGTAGTGTCGCTTTCTGTAAATGCTAAATATTTTCCTCTGTTTTCTTCAGACACGCCTGAACTTTCGCTATAAGAGAAATCTTTTACGTGAACTTCCCATATTACAGCTTCTGTTTGAGAGTCAAATAATACTTGTTTATCGTTTTCCCAACCGTCTGGATTTGTACTTTCTAAATCTACAACCATACTTCTAAGGCTGTTAACACCACAAGCTTTAGCATAAACATCGCCTGTTTCTTGAGTACTACCATTTGTAGTAACAGAATATGTGTAGTAAGTTTTGTTTAAGTCGCCGTCAACCTCTATAGACCAAACGCCTGTAGAGTCGTCTTTTTTCATTTTGTCACTAGAAATATCTTTTGCATTTTCTTCTTCGTCGCTACCAGTAGCATATAGATTAAGCACTACTTCACTAGCAGACGGAGCCCATACTTTAAAAGTTGTACTTTCTTTTGTGTAGTTAGCTCCTAAGTCGTCACCGTCATAAGTAGTTTTTTCAAGCTCTTGAACTAATTTTTTATGATTCACGTCATCATCTTCAACTGCGTTGAATGATGTCATTCCCATTGTAGATACCATAATTAATGTTAACACTCCAATCAAAAATTTTTTTCTCATAAATATTCACACTTTCCAATATAGTTTAACCATTCAGTTTAATTTTATCATTATATTACAAAATTGTATTTCTTTTACAGAATATTAATTCACACCCTACTAAAAATTATACTAGAATTTTTTGTGTATTCTAACTAAAGAAATTTCTTTATATTTGTATTTTAACTAATAATTCTTTTTATTTTTATTTTAACCTTTACTACATAAAAAAATTATGATATAATTATATTTCAAAAATTTTAAGGAGGGTTACAATATGAGTTCAAATGAAAAGTTTCCTACTTATAAAGGCAAACCACTAGTTAGATGTGGTGATGAACTGTTTTATGGAAATATGGAAGATAGATATGTAGTTAAATTAAGAATTAAAACGAAAACTATAGTTAACGATTTAGAGATAGCAGATAAAGTAGTAATACAGCTAATGTGTACAGACCCAGATATAAGTCCTAGTAAACAGATTGAAAAGACTAGTGAGAAAAATGGTTTATATTTAGCAATGGATATAGCAGATATATGGCTAACAAGAGCATTAAAACAATCATAATAAAAACAAAAGAAAACGACTGTAGCAGATGAAAATACTTCATATGCTACAGTCTTTTTTATTATGGGTTATGTTATCACGTTTTGTTATGATAATAATTAATCGGGCTGTCGAAATAATGTTAATATTACCAAGTCTTTGTAGGTGAATTTGTAGAATTTCGGGCGAAAATGGATTTCGCCCCTACAGGTTTGTTGTTCTATATTATTACTAAACTCATATTTCCCATTTCTTCGTATCTTTGCTCAAATAATGCCTTGTCAAATTGTACCTCGTAATCATATAGTGGGTCGTTGCAATAATAATAGTTTTCATCATATCCAACTAATACTAAACAATGTTCGTTTGCACGCCATGCAAATAAATCTCCATTACTATAGTCGGAATATACTTTTTTATCTTTTATTATCCACTGTGTTGTTTCAAATGATTCTGCCATATACATAGTTGGCCACACTAACACCGGTATATCGTATATAATATAGTTTTCTATCAATTCATCTATTGTTGCTCCTGTTGTATCTATTGCTATTTTTTCTGAATCTTCTACTTTAAAATAATTATTACACGCATATTCTATTACTGGTGGATAACAACCTAGTCCACTTGTTGAATATGGTGAGCCTATAAACATTGATGCAGGGTCAGGACCTGTTAAATTTCCGTCACTTCCAACTATTAAATCTTGCATTGGTAAGTAATTATCTATAAATTCATCTATTGAAATATTAAACCCTAAATAGTTAAGTAGCATAGTTGTACTTACACTCTCGCAACCAGCAGGGTAATTATACTGAGTTAAATGCTCTATCCCCTCAATTATATAACTACTTGTTACCTCTTTTTTTTCTGTAGGAGGGTCTGTTGGTTCTTCTGTTTCTGGTTCTGTTTGTTCTACAGTTAAAAGGCTATCGATTGTAGTATCTTCTGCTCCCTGAGTAGTAGCTGATACATTTTCTGAATTTTTGTTTGATGAATTACTATTTACAACTATATTTACAACTACTGCACAAATTAGCACAAAAGCAGTTGCTCCTATTATTCTAACTAAATATTTTTTCAAAAAATCATTCCTTTAACTTTTAGAAATATTAATACTTTTTTTATTATAACATATTATAAAGTCGTATTTGTTAAAAATTTGTAATTTTTGTATTACACATATTATTTTCTTTATTTTACATCAATTTAATATTTATAAATTATTTTTTTATACTATTTTTTCTATATTATACATTTGTAATGCATTTTCTAATGTTATTTTTAACACTTCTTCGCTTTTTATTCCTTTTATTTCCTCAATTTTCTCTGCTACATATTTTATCATACTTGAGTTACATCTTTTTCCTCTAAATGGTACTGGTGATAAATATGGTGCGTCTGTTTCTAGTAATACTTTTTCTATATTTATATCTTTTATAACTTCTACGCTTTGTCTGGCATTTTTGAATGTTAATACTCCTCCAATGCTTATTGACATTCCTAATTTTACTATTTCTCTTGAAAATTCTAAACTACCAGAAAAACAATGTACTATCCCTTTTGGTTGATACTTTTTAAGCATTGTATATGTATCTAAATGTGCCTCTCTGTCGTGTACTACTACTGGTACATTTAACTCTTTTGCTAGTTTCAACTGTTCTTCAAACACTTTCATTTGTATTTCTTTTGGTACATCTTTCCAGTAGTAATCAAGTCCTATCTCCCCTATTGCTACTGCTTTTTTATGTTCCATTAGTTTTGCCATTTTTTCTATATAATCACCTTTTGCTTTTTCTGCGTTTTCTGGGTGATATCCTATTGTTGTCCACATTCTTTCGTATTTTTCTGCATATTCTATACCAAAATTTTGTGTTTCTTCATCTACTGCTGAATTTACTATTCCATATACATCTGTGCTTAGCATTTTTTCTATTATTTCTTCTCTATCATCGTCAAATGCTTTATCATCATAATGTGCGTGTGCATCAAATATCATTTTTTTACCTCTTTTATTTTACTTTAATAACCTTAATTATACTTTAAATTATGTTATATTATTCCCATTTTAATCTGTGTAACTGTCCTGTAGTTTGTAATTCTACATAATTCCATTGTCTTAATACTTCGTATGTTGCTATTGCTACACTATTTGATAAATTCAAACTTCTTGCTTCTCCTACCATTGGTATTCTTACTGTTGTATCTGGATTTTTACAAAGTAATTCTTCTGGTAATCCTGCACTTTCTTTACCAAATAATAAATATGCTTTATCTGGATATTCTATTTCTGTGTATATATGTGGTGCTTTTGTTGAGTAATAATAATATTGTCCCTCAGTTTTTTTAAAAAAATCTTCCAAATTATCGTAATATGTTATATCTACCATATCAAAATAATCAAGCCCTGCTCTTTTTACTGCTTTTTCGTCTGTTGAAAAGCCAAGAGGTCTTACTAAATGTAATCTTGCACCAGTTGCAGCACAAGTTCTAACTATATTTCCAGTGTTTTGAGGTATTTCTGGTTCTACCATTACTATGTTTAATTCTGCCATTTTTAAACTTCTTTCTTTTTTAAAATTTTGTCTAAATAAATTATATTAAAATGGTTAAAATATAAATAACGCATATTTTATATAGCGTATAAATATTTTGGAGGTGTAAAGATTATGAATCAAAATGCAATGAATATTATAAAAGGTATTGGAGCTGGAATGGTAGCAGGTGTAGCTGTTGGTTATGTTGGTAGTAAAATGACATCAATGAGTAATCAAAATACAAAAAACCTTAAAAAAGATGCTACAAAAGCAGTAAATGCAGTAGGAGATGTGGCACAAGATGTTACAAAAATAATGATGAAGTAATGAGTTAAGTTTTCAACAAAACTCTAATCGTTAGTAATGTAAAAGTTTTGTCCACTT
>CAYJGB010000003.1:0-105419 GCA_964369405.1 uncultured Eubacteriales bacterium | reverse complement strand
GTTTAACAGATTTTCAACAATTAGATAACATAAAAAAAATCTTGCGTGATAAGTTGTCGCAAGATTTTTATTTCGCTATGCCTTTATGTGTTAAAAAATCAGAAAATGAAAAAGTTTCAAAATTTTTATTCTCATTATCTGATAACAACCTTATTGAAGCTGTTTTAATGCGTCAAAAATATGGTAACAGTATATGTATATCAACTCAAATAGGCTGTAATATGGGGTGTGTGTTTTGTGAAAGTGGCAAGCAGAAAAAAATAAGAAATCTAACTTGTGCAGAGATGGTATCGCAAATACTATACATTAAAAGTATACTGAAAGAAGATGTTAAAACTATCACAATTATGGGGATAGGTGAACCTTTTGATAATTATGATGAAGTAATTAAGTTTATAGATATTGTAACATCTCCTTATGGTTTAGGTGTTGGAATACACCATATAACAGTGTCTACTTGTGGTATAATTCCTAAGATATATACTTTTAGCGATAGAACACCTACAAATAATCTTGCTATAAGTTTACACGCACCAAATAATGAGCTTAGAAGCAAGCTAATGCCAATAAATAAAGTTTACAACATTGATGACCTTGTAACCTCGCTAAAATATTACACACAAAAAACCAAAAGAAAAGTATTTGTAGAATATGTTATGATAGAAAATATAAACGATAGTATAACTTACGCTACACAGTTAGCAGATTTATTAAAAAATTTAAAATGTACAGTTAATTTAATACCATATAATGAAACAAATTATAAAAATTATAAGAAAACAAGTTTTGAAAGTATGATGCTATTTTATCGTGAGTTAAAGCGAAATAATATACACGCAACAATTAGAAGAGAATTTGGAAACGATGTAAATGCAGCGTGTGGACAATTAAAGAGTAAGCATTTAGAATAATTCTCATCAAAAGTGTAATCGTTAGTAACACAAACGTTTTGTCCACTTTTTCAAAAGTGGTGGTGTTTGAGGCAACGCCTCAAGGTCTTGCCCTTGACCTTAAGCGTAAAAAAAAAGGGAGCATATGAAATGCTCCTCTACAAATTATATTATAATTTTTAATTAATCTTTGCTGATAATTTAAATATATCTGCACTCTTACCAAATATTACTACATGGTCTACCGCTTCAAATACATAATGTATGTCAGTTAATGGTATCATCACATTTGGCTTCTTTATTGCTAGTACATTTACATTATGCTTCTTTCTTATGTCTGCACTAGATATTGTCTTTCCTATCCATGAATCATAAACTGGTATCTCAGAAATTGAAAACTCTGAGTTAAGCTCTATATACTCAAATAAATTCTTTGCACTTAATCGTATAGCTAATCTCTCTGCTACCTCTTTTATAGGATATGCTACTTCGTCTGCTCCGTTTTTAAGTAAAAATTTCTTTTGTATCTCACTATTTGCTTTAGATACTACTTTTTTTGCTTTATGCTCTTTTAACAATGATGTTATCTCAAGTGATGATTGAAAATTATCTCCTATTGTCACAAAACACACATCAAAGTTACTTATTCCCAATTGTGATAACACTATAGGGTTTGTACAATCTCCAATTTGCGCATCAGTGTAATCATCTGCTATAGATGATATTTTTATCTGGCTTTTATCTACTACCATCACGTCATTGCCTAAGTCTAAAAGTTTACGTGCTAACTGTCCCCCAAATCTTCCCATACCTATTACTAAAAAAGATTTCATTTATATCACTTTGCCTTTCACTTTTTTTGCTATTTTATATTATCCCACTATTAATTTTTCTATTGGTCTATCTAGTGGTATTGTTTTTCTTTTTCTTGCTATTAGTAGTGCAAAGGTTAATCCTCCTACCCTACCCACAAACATTAGCATTATAAGAACTATTTGTGTTATCGCACTATGCTCTGGTGTTATTCCCATAGATAGTCCAACTGTTCCTATTGCAGAAAACACCTCAAATAATATATTTGATAATGTGTAACTTTCTACCGAACCTATTATTATTGTTGCTGTTATTACTGCTACTAAATATATTGTAAGAATTGCACTTGCTTGCCTTAATACTGTTTCATCAAGTCTTTTCTTAAATATGGTTACTTGTTTTTTTCCTTTTGCTGATGATATTGCCTCTAAAAATAGCACTAAGAATGTAGTTGTTTTAATACCTCCGGCTGTAGAGCCTGGGCTACCTCCAATAAACATAAAAATATCTGTTAACACAGTTCCTCCAGTAGATAATTGTGTTAAATCTACTGTGTTAAATCCTGCTGTACGTGGAGTTACTGACTGAAATAAAGCTGCCATTGCTTTTTCGCCAAAACTAAGCCCTTTAAAAGCATGATTAAACTCTAGTATGAAAAATAATATAAACCCTAATACTATAAGCGAACCAGATGTTACTAATACTAACTTAGTATGCAACTGAAATTTTTTAAATCTAAACTTAGTGATAAATAAATCGTTCCACACAAAAAAGCCTATTCCACCTATAATAATCAAAAGCATTATTGTAATATTTACAACAATATCATTTTCATACCTTGTAAGTGAGGAAAACTGAGCATATCTGCCCATTAAGTCAAATCCTGCATTACAAAAAGCTGATATACTATGGAATACAGCGTTATATATACCACGTAGCGCACCCATATCTGGTATAAACCTAGTAGCTAGTAAAACAGCACCAACTGCTTCTATAATAAATGTTCCTATAGCAATACGTTTAATAAGTGCAACAACTCCAGCTATTTTCATAGAGCCAGATGTTTCCATTAATAGTTTACGTTCGTGAAGACCAATGTTTCTTTTAAGTGCTATTGAAAGCATAGTAACAATTGTCATAAATCCTATTCCACCAATTTGAATAAGTGTAAGGATTACTAATTGTCCAAAAAGATTCCAATGTGTGTAAGTGTCAAAAACTATCAGCCCTGTAACACAAGTAGCAGAGGTCGATGTAAAAAGTGAATCTAAGTACGGTGTCCACTGTCCAGACCTTGAGGCAAGTGGCGTACAAAGAAGTAAAGAACCAAATAATATAATCACAATAAAACCTAATGAAATAATTTGTGTTCCATTCAAATTAAATTTTCTTAAACGAGTTCTAAAATCCATATAGTTTATTATCCTTTAATAAAAAGAAATTTTAAATATTATGTTTATTTTTAATATTATATCATTAATTGTAAAAAACACAAGAAAAATTATTTACTTTTTTTATAATAATTAAAATTTTATTAACTTTTTGAATTTTAATTTACAGAAACTATAATTTTTCATTAAAATAAACATTTTATTTTATTGTAAATATATAATTAATAAAAAAGATGACAAATAAAAAAATATATGATAAAATATCCTTTATATAGCATTGTGTAGGTGAATTTTAATGAATACAAAGCAAAAAGCTTTATTTGCAGTAGAAACCTTAGAAAAAGAATATCCAGAAGCAATATGTTCGCTCGATTACAATGACCCCTTGCAGTTATTAATTGCAACAAGGCTTGCTGCTCAGTGTACAGACAAAAGGGTTAATATGGTAACACCTCAGCTTTTTGCAAAATATAAAGATGCAAACGACTTTGCCAATGCTCAAGTATCTGATGTAGAAGATATAATTAGAAGCTGTGGATTTTATAAAGTTAAAGCACAAGATATTGTAAATATGAGTAAATCTATCATAAGCGACTTTGGTGGAAATGTTCCCGATACTATAGAAGAGTTAACAACACTTTCTGGGATAGGAAGAAAAACTGCTAATTTGATAGTTGGTGACATTTTTGGCAAAAGTGCTGTTGTTGTAGATACTCATTGTATTAGGATAACCTCAAAATTAGGTTTTCATAACAGTAAAGATGCTTATAAAATAGAAAAAATTCTGCGTGAGATTTTACCTGCTGATAAATCTAATGATTTTTGTCATAGATTAGTTTTGCATGGTAGAGCAGTATGCATAGCTAGAAAACCTAAATGTGAAATTTGTTGTTTAAAAACTATATGCAATTTCGCTTTAGAAAATGATATAATATAATAAATTAAAATACTTATATACTTATTAAGGGTGATAAATAATATGGCGTTTCAAAAAGACAAAATCAGAAATTTTAGTATAATTGCTCATATCGACCATGGTAAAAGTACCTTGGCTGATAGAATTTTAGAGCAAACTCAAAGTGTTCAATTAAGAGATATGGAAGACCAACTTTTAGACAATATGGACCTTGAGCGTGAAAGAGGTATAACAATTAAGGCTCATGCTGTAACTCTTACTTACAAAGCAGATGATAACGAGGAATATGTGTTCAACTTGATAGACACTCCAGGTCATGTCGACTTCAACTATGAGGTATCTCGCTCGCTTGCTGCTTGCGAGGGTGCTGTGCTTGTAGTTGATGCTTCTCAAGGAATAGAGGCTCAAACACTAGCTAATACGTATCTTGCAGTAGATTGTGGGCTTGATATAGTACCTGTTGTAAACAAAATCGACTTACCTAGTGCCGACCCTCAACGAGTAATTGACGAGATAGAAGACGTTATTGGAATACCGGCACAAGATGCACCAAAAGTATCTGCAAAAGTAGGGCTTAATATTCGTGACGTTATGGAAAAAATAGTTCAAGACATCGAACCTCCAAAAGGTGATGAAAACGCTCCACTTAAAGCACTAATATTCGACTCATACTACGACAGTTATAGAGGCGTTATTATATATGTAAGACTTATGGACGGTACTGTTAAACCTGGACAAGAAATTAAACTTATGGCTACTGATAAAACATTTACTGTTGTAGAGTGTGGATATTTAAGAGCAACTAGTCTAGAACCGGCAAATGAGCTTTCTGCTGGAGAAGTTGGCTATATAACAGCATCTATAAAATCAGTAAAAGATGCTAAAGTAGGTGACACTGTTACATTAACAGAAAATCCGTCACAAGAACCTTTAGAGGGTTATAGAGAAGTTCAGTCAATGGTGTATTGTGGTATATACCCAGTAGACGGAGCAAAATATACAGACCTAAGAGATGCACTAGAAAAACTACAGCTAAATGATGCTTCATTGTCATTTGAACCTGAAACATCAATAGCACTTGGTTTTGGTTTTAGATGTGGATTTTTAGGATTACTTCATATGGAGATAATTCAAGAAAGACTAGAGCGAGAATACAACTTAGATTTAATAACAACAGCACCAAGCGTGATATATAGAATTACAAAGACAGATGGAAGTGTCGAGATGATAGACAATCCAACAAACTACCCAGAAACAGTATTAATAGAAAAAGCAGAAGAGCCTATGACAAACGCACATATATATGCTCCTAACGAATATGTAGGAAACATTATGGATTTATGTCAAGATAGACGTGGAATTTTTAAAGATATGAAGTATATAGATGAAGATAGAGTTGATATACATTATGAACTACCACTAGCCGAAATAATATACGATTTTTTTGACACACTAAAGTCAAGAACAAGAGGTTATGCAAGTTTTGACTATGAGCTTTGTGGATATGTAGAAAGCAAGCTAGTAAAACTTGATATAATGCTTAACGGTGATGTAGTAGATGCACTATCATTTATAATTCATACAGATAAAGCATACTCAAGAGGAAGAAAAATGGCTGAAAAGCTAAAGGAGAAAATTCCTAGACAAATGTTTGAAGTACCAATACAAGCATGTATTGGTGGTAAAATCATAGCAAGAGAAACAGTAAAAGCTATGAGAAAAGACGTACTAGCAAAATGTTATGGTGGTGACATAACAAGAAAGAGAAAACTTTTAGAGAAACAAAAAGAAGGTAAAAAGAAAATGCGTCAATTAGGAACAGTAGAAGTGCCACAAGATGCATTTATGGCAGTTTTAAAGCTAGATACAGAATAATACAACGAACATACAAAATGGAGGATACATTAATATGTGTACAAACAAAGGTAAATATTATATAACAACAGCAATTGCATATACATCTAAAAAACCACACATTGGTAACAGCTACGAAATAGTTTTGACTGATGCTATTGCAAGATATAAAAGAATGCAAGGATATGATGTTTGTTTCTTAACAGGTACAGATGAGCATGGACAAAAAATAGAAGAATATGCAAAAGATGCAAATATAACACCACAACAATATGTTGATAACGTTGCAAAAGAAATAAAAGATATATGCGACTTATTAAATACTACTTACGACAAATTTATTAGAACTACAGATACTTTCCATAAAAGCACTGTTCAAAAGATATTTAAAAAGTTATATGAGCAAGGCGATATATATAAAGGCTCATACGAGGGTTTATATTGTACTCCTTGTGAAAGTTTCTGGACAGAAAACCAACTTGTAGATGGTAAATGTCCTGACTGTGGCAGAGAAGTAACAAAAGCAAAAGAAGAAGCATATTTTTTAAGATTATCAAATTATCAAGAAAAATTAGAAAAATTTTTAGAAGAAAATCCAGACTTCATATATCCTGAAAGCCGTAAAAAAGAAATGATTAATAACTTTATTAAACCAGGACTTCAAGATTTATGCGTATCTAGAACTTCTTTTAAATGGGGTGTTCCAGTAGACTTCGATTCAAACCACGTTGTTTACGTTTGGATTGATGCCCTATCAAATTATATTACTGCATTAGGTTTTGACACTGAGGAAAACTCAGACACATATAATAAGTACTGGCCTGCTGATGTTCATATAATCGGTAAAGATATTTTACGTTTTCATACAATTTACTGGCCTATCATGCTTATGGCTTTAGACTTACCACTTCCTAAACAAGTTTTTGGTCACCCTTGGTTACTATTTGGCGATGACAAAATGAGTAAATCAAGAGGCAATGTTATATATGCTGATGATTTAGCTAAAACATTTGGGGTAGATGCTGTTAGATATTATCTATTATCAGAAATGCCTTATAGTTCTGACGGTTCAATAACGTATCAAACAGTAATAGAGCGTTTTAATTCAGACTTAGCAAACACTTTAGGAAATTTAGTTAATAGAACTATAGCTATGAATAACAAGTATTTTGACGGTGTTGTAATGCCTAATGATACTAAAGAAGATATTGATTTAGAGCTTATAAATTCAGCTTTAGAAACAGTAAAATCAGTAGATAAATATATATCAGAGTACAGAATAAGCGATGCACTAGAAGCTATATTTAGCTTAGCTAGAAGAAGTAATAAATATATTGATGAAACTGCACCATGGGTACTAGCAAAAGACGATGCTAAAAAAGACAGACTAGGTACGGTTCTATATAATTTATTAGAAAGCATTAGGTATATATCTGTATTAATAAGCCCATTTATGCCACAAACTTCTGAGGAAATATTTAAGCAAATGAACTGTAATGTTAACTCATATGAAAGCCTTGCAACATTTGGTAATTTAGAGTTTGGTCAAAAAGTAGGTGTAGCTTCTCCATTATTTAATAGAATTGATGAAAAGAAACTACTTGAAGAATTAACACAAGATAATAATACTAAAGATACAAATAAAGAAGATACACAAAAAGTAGAGGGAATAGCACAAATTGACATTGACGACTTTTTTAAATCTGAACTACTAGTAGTAGAAGTTAAAGAGTGTGAAGCTGTAAAAAGGTCTAAAAAGCTACTAAAATTTATACTAGATGACGGTAGCACCAATAGAACAGTAGTAAGTGGTATAGCTCAATTTTATAAGCCAGAAGATTTAATTGGTAAAAAAGTTATAATAGTAGCTAATCTAAAGCCTGTTAAGCTGTGTGGAGTAGAAAGCCAAGGTATGATATTATCAGCTGAATGTAGCAAAGATAACATCACTGTAATAACAGTAGATAGTAACATTCCAAACGGTTCAAAGCTAAGATAAGTATAACATTTTAATTTACTCAAAATAAAAATCCGAACACTTCATTTTTAAAATAGTGTTCGGATTTCTTTTAATTTTCCACCAAAGAAATTATTAATAAACTGTAAATTTTTCATTTTTATTCACTTTGCCTATTGACATTTTTTACTCCAAAGTGCATAATTTCAAAGGTGCAAAACTCGTCGAATAATGTTGTTAATTTGTCAATCTTAACTTAAACATTGAACAAAACGGATTAAAAAGCCAATTTTTAATCACTTTATCAACTTTATCAACATAGTTATCAACATAAATTGTGCAAAACTCGAATTTTTATGAGATTTTACATTGAAGAAACTTTTATATATTATCAACATAAATTTCACTTCAATTTCTACTTGAAAAAAATTTTTTGAATATAATTTGTAAATTTTGTCAAAACTTTAATCACTAAACTTAAAAGGAGTTTTTTATATGATTAAAGGTACTAATCAACAAATAATCGAAATTTTAGAAACTGGCAGTATTTATTATGAGAGAGCCATTTTAATGGTTAGACCACAATACTATAATGTTAGTAAATCTTTACTAAATCAAGAAGCTAAATCACTTGTGCAAAATATGCAAGCACCATCATTTATGAAAAGAAAAAAACCTATATTATACTGGCTTATACGTTTAGGCGTTTCTGCAATTGTAGGAGGCATAATCACGTATCTAATAATGTTGTTGATATGACAAAGATACGATTTGCAACAAAATAATACAAATATATACAACTTAACTAGCAATGTGCTGAGATTTTAATATATTTTCATATGTTTTTTTATTAATTTTTGTTGTATTCTGTCTTTTTTTATTGTATAATGTATTTAACAATAAAATAGGTTTGAATTTTGTAAAATCTATATATATAATTTATAAATTATTAGCTATTATGTTTTATTTTTATTGTTATATTTTCTTTATTTATATTCACATAGAAATTCTTTCTTTCTATATGCATATTATATATTAACATATTAGCTTATGTTTTAATTATTACTACTTTGATTTTATTTATACACTTATTACTGTATAATCTTTATTATACTATTTGAAAGGAATTTATATATGACAACACCTTCATTTTTTTCAAGACACAGCTTTTATCGCAACCCTACTGGAGCTGTTACTGAAGGAACTAAACTACATTTTAGAATTTTAGTACCTCGCTACCTATGTTGTACAAAAGCTGTTATAAATATCAAGCATGACTCGCAATGGGACTGGGAATATGGTAATATGTTCTGGGCTGGTGCTTATGATGATAATCACGATATATGGGAATGTAATTACACTGTTGATAAAATCGGTCTTTACTGGCATGGTTTTATTTTGCAAACTAGAGAAGGCGAGCGTTATATTGTTCCATCTGGCCCTGATACTAGAAGCGAAATTGTTCGCTCTCCTGGTGCTTCTTGGCAAATCACTTGCTATAAAAAAGACTTCACTACTCCTAATTGGGCAAAAGGTGGCGTAATGTATCAAATATTCCCTGATAGATTTAACTACAGTGGAAAAAGAAAAGAAAATATACCTAGCGATAGAACTATTAGAGAAAACTGGGGCGAGCTACCAGAGTGGCGTCCTAACGAATATGGCGAAATTACAAACTCAGACTTCTTTATGGGCGATTTAGAGGGTATAACTCAAAAACTAGATTATTTAGAGCGTTTAGGCGTAACTTGTATATATCTAAATCCAATTTTCAGTGCATACTCTAATCACAGATATGACACAGGCGACTATAGCAAAGTTGACGTTATAGTAGGTGAAGAAAAAGATTTTGAAAAACTATGTTCAGAAGCTAAAAAACGTAATATGACTGTTATAAATGATGGTGTATATAGCCATACAGGAAGTGATAGTATCTACTTTAACAGAAAAGGCAGATACGATAGTGTGGGAGCGTACAACTCTAAAGAATCACCATATTATAGTTGGTATAGATTTAGCGAGTGGCCAAATCAATATAATTCATGGTGGGGATTTTATACATTACCAGAAGTAAACGAAACAGACCCAGAGTTTAATGAATATATAAACGGTGAAGAGGGAATTATTAGAAAATGGATAAAAGCCGGAAGCAGTGGTTGGCGTCTTGATGTTGCAGACGAATTACCAGATCCATTCTTAATTAACTTAAGAAAAGCCGTTAAAGCAGAAGATGAAAATGCAATAGTTATTGGTGAGGTTTGGGAAGATGCCTCTTTAAAAGAGAGTTACGGTAGCAGACGTGCATTTTTACTAGGCGACCAATTAGACAGCGTAATGAACTATCCGTTTAGAGGAGCAATCTTAGACTATTTAAGAGGTGCTGATGGTAAAGATATGATGGAACGCATTATGTGCGTTGTAGAGAATTATCCTAAACCAGTACTTGATGTATTGATGAACTTATTGTCAACACACGATACAGAAAGAGCATTGACTGTACTTGCAGGCGAGCCATTACATGGCAGAGATAGACAATGGCAGGCAAACACAAAATTAACTGATCAACAACGTCAAAGAGGCATACAGCTGATGAAAATAGCAAGTGGAATGTTATATACATTACCAGGTTTCCCATGTGTATATTATGGTGACGAAGTTGGTATGGAGGGTTATAAAGACCCATTTAATAGAGGTTGTTTCCCATGGGGAAGAGAAAACAACGAATTACTAAACTGGTTTACACGACTTGGAGAAATGAGAAAAACTTGCAGTGCTTTAACAGATGGAGAAATAATAAACTCTTTTTCACACAATAGGCAAATATCATATATAAGACATAACGATAAAAGTGCTTTATTCTGTTGTTTCAATGCAGGATTTCACGATATATCTATAGAGATACCACCAGGGTATCAAAATGCTAAACCAATGATGGACACAATAGTAAGAGATGGAAGAATAATAATACCGTCTAACAGTTGTGCTTTCCTACAAATTTAATTAATTAACATAATCTAGTTTAATTTTAAAATTGCTTTAATCATTCTCAGTCGAGTTTGAAACATAAGATTTTTAAAATTGAGCTATTTTATTTTGTGTTTTTTAATACGTAAGCATTTTATCAAACTCTAATCGTTAGCAACATAAAAGTTTTACTCAATTTTTTCAAAAAATTAGTGTTTAAGATTTGCCTCAAGGTATTTTTTTGACCTTTCCCTTGACCGTGAGCGTCAAGCGAATTTTTGAGGGTAAATTTCTCATAAAAAAAACGTGCAAGTATAAAACTAGCACGTTCTTTTTTAATCAATCTATATTAATAAGCTTTTCTTAAAATGGGTGTCTTCCTCCTTGTGGGCGCATATCTTCAATAACATCTACTTCGTTTCCGTTTTCGTCTGTTACGCTTCCACCAGAGATACTATAAACCCCATTTACATCTAATTCACTATCTCCACCTTCATAAATAGCATTTACTTCTATTATTGTATCTCCACCTTCTATATATAAATCACCATTTGAATCTATTCCATCTCCTTGTGATTTTAAAGATATTCTTCCATCTGTGATTTTTACATATCCACTTTCACTGCTTGCATTAATCGCATCGTCTAATACATTTACATTAATATCTCCACCACAAATATCAATTGTTGAACCCTCTATACCTTCATATGCGTTTGTTATAGTAATATCACCATTATTTATAGTCACTCCTAAATCTGCATGTATTGCATCATCTCCTGAAAGAATTTCTATAACTCCATCATTTATAGTCAAATCCCCATTAGAATGTATTGCATCTTCATACGATGATAATATAAATTCACCACCATTTATTACTATATCATTAGCTTTTATTGATTTCATACTATCTTCTAGCAATTCTGTTGGTTGAACTGTATTTCCTGAGCCCTCACCCATTGTAATTTCATTTAACACTTCCTCAAAACCGCCTCCTGAAAGTATATTAAAAGTCCCTCCATCAATTTGCATTTCTTGCTGTGCTGATATTCCATCATTTTCTGCATCAATATTATAATTTCCGTCAATTATAATAAGGTTTCCTCTATCTTCATCCTCATCATTCGATGTTTTTAATCCATCTTTTCCACAATCAATATCAATACTGGCTTTGCTTATTGCTAGTAAATCTTTCCCTACTATTCCATCTTCTACTGAATTAACAGTTATATCTCCACCATCAATAATTAAATCATCTCTACTATTTATTCCATCTTGATAACTTGTTGTTACTGTTAATCCTCCATCACCTGATATAGCAGTATCTGCTTTTGAATAAATTGCTGCTGATGGAAATTCTGTATCTGTTGTTGAAATTTCGCCTTGTGTTACAGTATTTGTGCCTTCTAGTAAAAGCACTACATCTTTTCCTTCTATTATATTGATTGGCGTGCTTGTTTGACTTGTTATATTGGCATTATTTAAAACAAGATATACTACACCTTCGTCTATATCCTTATCAACGTTAACTGTTATGCTGTTGTAATCTCCTGTAAACTCATAAGAGCCACTATTTGTAATAACTGCATCTTTATCGTTTACTGCAATTAAGTTATCATCAACCTCATAAATAAAGTCCGTATTTGGATAATTAACATCTAATTGTGACGTGTCTTGTGTTGTATCTTGACTTTCTGCTTGAACACTTGTAGTTTGACTAGATTCATTTTCTGTTTCATTAGTATTTAAATCATCTGTTTGACTACAAGCAGATAATAAAAACACTGATATGATTAATACTATGAAAATTACTTTTTTCATAATAACTACCTCCATTTATATTTTATAACACATTTGAAAATACTTCTTGTCGTGTTATTATTATTTCTAAGTTACCATTTCTAGTTCTAAGTTCATCTATAAACTCTTTTTCTTTCTTTAAATCTTTAAGCTCAATCTCATAAGTTATCTTAAATAGACTACCCATATTAGTAGTTTTTGACGTTACTAAATTCATACTATTTGTATATTGTTTAAATATGTCATCAAATGCATCTGAGTAATTTAAACTTTCTGGAATAGTAATGTGAAGTATTCTGCTATTGTTTTTACTTTCTCCAAACTTCACAACACTAAGTATAATTGAAAAACCACACGCTATCACTGCAAATAATACTGCAAATCCTAAGTAGCCCATTCCTATTGTAAGCCCTGTACCCATTGCTGAAAAAATTGCTCCAATCTCCTTTGCTGTACCAGGTACAGAACGAAATCTTACTAAACTAAACGCTCCTGCTACTGCAACACCTGCTCCTATATTTCCATTTACCATTATAATTACCATTGCCACTACTGTAGGTAAAAGTGCTAATGTTGCTAAAAATCCTTTTGTAGACTTTGCTTTATAACTATACGCCTTTGCCATAACTGTTCCTAATATAAGCGATGTCAACATACATATTAAAAACTGTGTAAGTGTTATATTTGCAACTGTTGTTGTACTAAAAATCCCATCAAATAAAGTATCCATCATTTAAACTCTCCTAAATTCATCTAATAACTTTGGTAAAATATATGTGTTATATGCTGTTCCATATTTTGAAAACGATGTGCTAAATATTTGGTTTTGATTTAAGTATCTTAAAAACCAAAATGGTAATCCTTGCACCGTTTTAACTTCAAGTAAAATATAGTCAGTATCTAAAACAATATTATCTTCATCGCTTGCGTAAATAGAGATATTATTTTCACGCATTTTTATGTTAAAATCAAATGTCATTCTAAAATTTTCATCGCTAGGACTAAAATAAGCTTCTCTTTCATAAGATAGATATACCTTTGGTAAAATACCCTTGTTACATTCTTTGAAATAATCTACTTCTTTAGTAATTTGACATTGATTTTCCATTTTTTCACCTTTACAAAGATATGAACATGCTTTTAATTTTGTAGTTGCAATTCTTCTTTTATACACTACTCCATTATATTTTTTCTTCAATTCTATAAAAGCTAAACTTTCTTCTTTAGGCTCTCCATACACACGAAGTCTTAATTTTTCTTTGTACTTAGGTTTTTCTATTGAATTTCTTATAACTCTATAATCGTTTGTATCAAAATATATATTAGAAATTTTATGTCTACCATATTCATCTAATTTCATATGCTCATTCATTGCTATTAACAATTTATTATATTGTTTAGTAGTCAATTTGTATTTAAGTTCATGACGTTTGAATGTTGTTTGTACTGCCATTGAATTTCCTCCCTTCAACATTGTATTTTTATTGTATATTAAAAACCTTAAACCTACTTTAAACTAAATATAAAACTATTATAACAGTATATTAAAAGTAAAATCAAGTTAAAGTTACTCCAATAAAGCAATATATATACAGTAATTTTCTATTTATATATGGTTTTAAAATTTATGTTAACTTATTTTTTATGCAATACAAAATAAATCAACCTAAGCTATGAAAAACAGCTCAAGTTGATTTGTAATTTATACTTTAAAGCATACTATTTTTACACTATTCTTTTCTCTTTCCACTTGCCTTTTTTCCATCTAAAGAACATCAGCACTCCTCTAAAGCACTCATCTGCTGCAAAGGCTATCCACAACCCTATCAGTCCTAAACCAACTTCAACAGATAATACATATGAGCCTAGCGTACTAATTAACCACATAGAGAATATCGCAACTATTGTTGGGAACAACACATCTCCAGCCCCTCTTAAACTGCTTATAAGAACGATGTTACTAGTTCTACCCATCTCCACAAAGATGTTAACTATAAGAATTGATGCACCAAGCATAATTACTTGAACATCTTGAGTATAGATACCAATTAAGTTTGCTCCAAACAATGCACCAAGTCCAGAAATCACAAGACTTATTAACAATGCTACTTGAAACGCTCTTAAACCTTGCTTATATGCCGCATCAAACTGTTTAGCACCCACCCTATGACCAACCAAAATTTGAGATGCTTGTCCTATAGCTATAGTAAACACATAGAAAAACATAACAATATTAGATACATATGTTTTAGTAATTAGCTCCAATGAGGTTAAATGATTTAAAACAACAGAGCTTACTACTAATTGAGATAAATTATAGTTGAATGTTTCTAAAGCAGAAGGCACACCTATTTTAAGCATAGAAATTAAATCTTTGACAGGGAAAGGTTTTAAAAGTTTAAAAATAGAAGGCTTTTCAACAGTCTTAAATAAAACAATGAGTAAAACTGTTAATCCAACTATTCTACTAAAGCTAGTAGCGATAGCCACACCTTGAAGCCCTAATTTTGGGAATCCTAATATACCCAAAACAAAAACAATATCAAAAAATGTATTAAGTATATTCATAAGAACAGTTACATACATAGTTGTTTTTGTTTTGCCATGGTTTCTAATAATAACAGCAACTGCATTTAAAAGTGCTTGAGCAAACAAGAACGCACCAACAATAACTAAATATTGATGTGCAAACTCAAGAGTTTCATCATCAGCACCAATAAACCTTAATATATCGTAACTAAATAAAAATATACCTAAACTTACAATAATACCAATAACTAAATTTAAAGTTATCGAAATCGCTGCAATTCTAGACGCTTTTTGTCTATCTCCAGCACCTAATGACTGAGAAATCAACACCGCACTAGCACCAGAAATAACAGTAAAAACTAGCGTGAAAACACCAACTGATTGGTTGGCAATTTGAACAGCAGATGCCGCTAAGTCATCATACTTACTCAAAACGAACACATCAATAAAGCCTAAAAACATAAAAAGTGCAGTTTCTATGAATATAGGCCACGCTAAATGATACAAGGACATTTTTTTCATTTTAATACAACTCTCTTCTAGAACTATCTTCATTCTATAACAAATTTAACTTCTAATCTGATTGTAGACTATTTACAATTAAATGTCAACAATATGTTTAATATAACAAAAATAAAAATATTTTTTTAGTTATCGTTGAATTTTTTAAATATATATTGTATACTATTTATGACAGTATAGACATTTGTTGATGGTAACTGCGAAGCGTCAAACTGCAACCAAATTTTGTTAAATAAGGAGGAACGACAATGGGAATTTCTGAAAACCTAAAAAAAGGTACATCTGAAATGCTTATTCTTTTTCTTTTAGAAAGAGAAGATATGTATGGATATCAACTAGCTCAAGAATTAAGAGAACAAAGTGAAGGATACTTTGTAATGCCTGAAGGCTCTCTATATCCAACATTATATCGTTTAATCGAAAAGGGTGTAATTTCTGACAGACAAGAAATCGTTGGTAAAAGATTGCGTAAATATTACCACTTAGAAGAACTTGGTAAAGAATATTTGCAAACAATCGTTGCTGAATATCGTTCAATTAACTTAGGTATTCAAAAAGTATTAGGTGAAAACCTTTTAAAAGATTTATAATTTTTTTAAAATCACGACCCCTTAAAGTGACTTGTTTAAATTCACTTTAAGGGGTCGTTCTAATTTTGTTTGTAAATTTATACGAACAATTTACTATAAGTAACGTCTTGTTTGTTTTTATGTAGTAAGCTATCTTTATCAAGCACTTAACCCTATCATATCTGATGAATTAATATAATATGTTCCTTGTTCATCGTCATTAGTATTTTCAAGTGTTTCTAAAATTCCTAAATTTTGGCTATTTAATATGCTTGCTTGCCCTTTGCCGAGTATTCCACCTATGTAAAGTATCGTGCTATCGCTTGATAATGTAGCGTTATTAGTACAACTTGCTATCATAAGTGGTGCTGTAGACATTCCAACTATTCCACCTATACTATCTATATAGTAATAATCGTTTGTTGTTGCTGTTATATTTCCGTCATTTATAACATTTTCAAAATTTGTTGATTGTCCTACACCTACTATGCCGCCTGAGTTTATAGTTTCTGCTCCATCTAATATAATAGCACCTTTATTTTGACTGCTTTTAATTTCACTTTCTGTAGATATACCACATATTCCACCTGTATTGCTATTTTCTATTATAAACGAATTTGAAATATTTGCATTGTTCACAACATTTTGTATAGTAGAGTTTTCATCTTTTCCAACTATACCCCCACCATTTACTGTTTTAACATAGTAGTTAGATATATTTGCATTGTTAGTACAATTAGTAATATCTGTGCTTTCTGTCGTACCTGCTATACCACCTATAAATATTGTACTAAAGTTATTTACGGTCATTTCTCCATTTGCTGTACAGTTATTTATAGTGCTGTCAAATGCTCTTGATACTACCCCACCTACATATGTACTGGTACTTAAATACCCGTTTATATCCATAGTAACATCTACATCAATATTTTCTATGCTTGCATTTTGTGCATAGTCAACTAAACCACTATAATTTGATTTAACCTCATCTTTGTAACTATCAACTACTATATTGCTTTCTACTTCTAAATCTTTAATTGTACCTGTTAAATTAGCAAATAAACTTGTACATTTTGGAGATAATGTTAAATTGCTTATCTTATGTGAGTTTCCGTCAAACACTCCATTAAACGGTTCATCTTCACCGAAAGAAGTTGTTAACACACTATCTTCTGGTGCTGTAATATCGTTTGCTAGTCTGAAGTTATGGTCTTTTACTATCGCATTATTATAAACTTTTATTGCATTTTCTAAGTCGCTATAAGATTTAATCAAATTATAATTGTCTTCATCTTGACTAAACTCTGACTTGCTACTTTTATATAATAAGCAAACATCTTCGTTTGGCATTGTAAAGCTAACCTTTTTGCTACCGTCATCAAGTGTTTCAAGTATTAATTTGTTTTTATCGTCTATAGTATTAACATACATCTCTGTTATATCTTCACTAACAGTAAATTCTACTTTTTCATCTTTTAATATCATTTCTGGGTTAATACTCTCATCAAATGTTATTACACCTGTATCCATTCCAGTAATACTTTTAATCTCTATTTTATGTTTTAGTTGTGTATCTAAAACTACTGAATAGTTTGAATATGATGTACTATATCCTATGTTATAATACCCCTTTTCATCAGCTATTAAAGAGTATTCTATTTCATCGCCAGTTACAGTAGATACAACTTCTTTTGTATCGTTGTTAACTAAAGATAAGCTGTTTATTTTAGTGTTTTCTTCTGCTTTAAAAGATATCTCTACTTTATCATTTGGTTTTGTGACAACAGAAGTGCTGTTTTGCAATTCTTCTTCATTTAATGTTTTTATAAAAACATCTGCACTTCCCTCTCCTGTTACTTTTGTATCTAATATATATGTATTTTCTTTTTCTTCATCTTCTTGTTTGAGTATTACTGTGTACTTATCTTGTTTAGAGTACCCATCACTAATAGCCTCTTCACAATTGTATTGTGTTGTTTCAAATGGGAACGATGGTTGTTTTTTTGAAAGATTAACACTGTCAATATACCCATTAACATCATATATTTGATCCCATTTAAATTTATTATATTTTATATCGTAATCTGATGTGACCACATATAAATTATCTCCACTTGCATATCCTAGTTGCTCTGACAAAGCATTAATAGGAGTTGAACCAACTACTTTAAAAAAATTATTATCAAAAATATTTGTCAAGTCGCTTGAATTTTCAATTGACTTATAACTGTTGCTTCCGTCTGTATATGTACATTGTGTTAAATTTAAATAGTCAGCTGAACCAAATGATGTTCTGTAGTCCCAATATGTCACTTGATTATTAATAATCATAATATCTTCATCAAAATATCTTGATAGAATACTATTCATATTCATACTACATTTATTATCATCGCTAAGAACGTAATAAGTATTTATCCCATCGCTGTTCATAGTTGATATTTTATCAAAATATACTGAGTCATCATAATATTTGGCTTTTAGATTTATAATTGCTTCATTACGTTTATTATCAAAATATCCCTCAAAATACGTGTCTTGTACATTTTTATATAAACTTTTAAACTCTGTATTTTTCAGTTCAACTAAACCTACATCTTGAGATTTTACATAATCATTGATGTTTAACTTTAACTCACCATTACTAGAAACATTTACTTTTATATCCATTTCTAAATAATTGCTAAACCCCTCAGCTATTTTCTCATTTAATTTATTGAATTTACTTATGTATGTTTTCATACTATTAGTTTTCACTTCGTTATCTTTATAGTTTTCACTATAAAATTCACTTCTTTGTGCTAAAAATTCTTCATACATCATTTCTAAAAGTAGAATTTCTGCCATTTGACTAAGCATTGAATTATATACAAAATCATACTGTTCATCTGCAAATGGAAAAGCTACATATGCAAATTGTGCTGCTGTATCTACATAAGTATTATCTGTTTGAGATGTTCTTTCTAATGAATTTAACATATCATTTATAGCAGAAGTGATAACAGAATCTATAGTGTTGTCGCAAAAAATAAGCTCTTGTTTGCCTTCATATGTATTATGTTCATCATCGATTTTATTGCCTTTCGAACAATACATTTCTACAAATTCTTCAAACAATTCTTCCTTTGCATCTGCCAAGTCTTCTTCATCAGATTTAGCATATACATAGTCGTTAGCCTCTTGCATATAGTCTTCATATTTATTTAATGTTGTTTTAATATTGTATTCATTTTCAAAATTATATACATCTTCTGACCATTCACTATCAAGGTCATCATAATACTCTTTAAACCTATCTTCGCCCATAGTCTTTTGTAAATCACTAGTATATTTTGTTAAGTTAGCATCTATCTCTTCCACTAAATCTAAAATTTGTTCGCAAGTTTCTGTAATGTTTTTAAGTTTTGCTGATGTATTACCTCCAAAAACAAATTTATTTATAGTAGATGCAATTTCAATTTTTTCAGGGTCGCCAGTTTCTTCTGCCATATCTACTAACGCTCCACCAAATGAACGCATACATGCTTCAATAAAGTTTTTTGCAAATAAATCCGTTATTGTAGAAAAACCTAATGCACTTGCATGGTCTACTTTAATTTCTGCTCCTGCTAAAAAAGTAAAAGATATTATAAAGCAAATAGCTACTGAAATTATCTTTATGGTTATTTTATTTTTAAACAAAACTCTACATCCTTTTCGTTTTATAATTGATATTCTCTTTTTCTCCCTTAGAAATTATAGTCTTAGTTATTTTCAAAGTCAACGAAATATCATGTTATTTTACGAGAGTTTTACATATAAACATCTTATAGATTTTCATAAATAAATGAATTTTTATAACAGAAAAAAGTTGTAACAATTTTTACATCGTTACAACTTAAATTTTTTACATATATTTACTGATACTTATAAAAAACATCAATAATTTTTATTCAAATTTAACCTTCTTACTAATTCTTTTTGATGGTTTCATCATACAAATTGCAATCATAGAACCTATTAGCACTAAAATTGCAATTGGGAAAATAACCACACTAAACATATGCCATAGTTCATCTGTCATAATCGGCAACCATTCAAACATCATAAAGAGGTTAAAAGTAAAATGAAAAATAATTGCACCTAATATTGACTTACCTTTTATAGAAATAATGCAAGTTATTACGGAAATAATAACAGCTAAAATAACATAACCAAATCTAAAATTAATTGATGCATATAAAATAGTTTGAATAATTATAGCAACAGCAAGAGGCATCGCTTTATTAAACTTTGCAAATATCAAACCTCTAAAGAATATTTCTTCCATAATCGGAATAAAAACTAACGCAGGTAAAAACATTAAATTAGCAGCTTGAAATTGATGAATATTAGTTACAGAAAACTCAAAAAATTCTCTAGTTTGAGGAAAATGTGCATATATTATAAAACTTAAAACGTGTTGTATAACTACTGCAGAAATAGCAGCTAAAACTAGAAATGGTATTAATGATTTTCTTATTGAACGGAAATTGATTTCATTATATACTTTTCTTTTACTAAGTTTTAATATTATAAATAATATAGCAAATAAAACGAAAGCACTAATCATCGTAACTATATAAGCTAAATCAGCATATTCTTGTAATACTATAGCATCAAATTGAGATTGAGTTAAATTTTCTCCATTTACTAAGCATTCTACTTCTAAATTAAACTCAATATATGATTTTGCAATAAATTCTCCTAGTTCACTAACAAATTGATATACAACATATATTAAAAAACCCTTGCCTAATGCTGTAAAAAATTTTTTCATAGAATACCTCCTTTATAAATTAAATTTAATAATTTATCATACTAAAATGTTTTAGTTTAGTAAATACTTAATTATTTATTTACTTTAATTGTACCAAATATTTTTTATTTTTTCAACACATTTATCTATAATTAACAAAATTTTAACATTTATTTCAAAAAAAGTATTGTTTTATTTTAATTTTTAGTGTAATATAAATTATAATATTTTTTTCGGAGTGGTTTTATGCACGCAAAATCCAAATTTAACAATCGTTGGGGATTTATTTTAGCATCTGTTGGCTCGGCTGTCGGCATGGCTAATGTTTGGAGTTTCCCTAGCAAACTTGGCAGTAACGGTGGTGGAACTTTTTTATTAATATATTTTTTCTTTATATTTATTTTTAGTTATGTTGGTTTACCTGCTGAATTTGCTATTGGTAGATATTCTAAAACTGGTACTTTAGGTTCTTACAAAAAAGCATGGGCTACTAGAGGCAAAAAGTTTGGTAAGGTCGGTGGTGCTTTAGGTTATTTGCCATTGATTGGCTCATTATGCATAGCTATAGGTTATGCTGTGATTATTGCGTATGTCTTAAAAGCTCTAGTAAGTTCCATAGACGGCACTTTAATGACTCAAGACGCAACTGTTTGGTTTAACTCTTTTGCTGAAAACTCTTATTCAGTTCTGCCATATCATATAATTATAGTTGTTGTAGCGTTGTTCACTTTATTTTTAGGTGCTAAAAGTATTGAAAAAACTAATAAAATAATGATGCCGATTTTCTTTATTATTTTTATAATTCTTGCAGTTAGAATTGCTTTTTTACCTAATGTAATAGAAGGCTACAAATACATATTCACACCTGACTTAAACTCATTTTTAAATCCTTTTGTTTGGATTTCTGCTATGGGACAAGCGTTTTTTTCTCTATCTATCACAGGTAGTGGTATGATAACTTATGGTTCTTATTTATCTAAAAAAGAAGATGTACTTTCTGTATCCAGAAAAACTGCTATATTTGATACAATTGCTGCCATAGTAGCTACTTTAGTAATAATACCTGCTTGTTTCTCTTACGGTTTAAGTGTTGATGCAGGTCCTAGCCTTTTATTTATTACACTACCAACCATATTAAAAGATATACCTTTGGGTTGTTTATTTGCTATATTACTATATGTTGCGATGATTTTTGCAGGTATTAGCTCACTACAAAATATGTTAGAGGCTGTAGCTGAATCATTAACTTTTAAATTTCCTAAATTAAAACGTAAAATAGTTTTGTTAATACTAGGTGTTATATGTTTAGGAATTGGCATTAATATGGAGGCTATTTTCCAATGGGGTCCATGGATGGATATAATATCTATATACATAATACCAATAGGGGCTACAATTGGAGCAGTATCATGGTTTTGGGTGATGAAAAAAGATAAAATTCTTGACGCCGTTAATATTGGTAGTAAAAAACTTAGAGGAAACTTATGGTACTACACTGGAAAATATGTTTATGTATTAGCAGCATTAATATTATGTACAATTGCATTAATATTTAAAATATCATTTTAAAATTTCCAAGTAAAAAAACACACATAATAACTACAAACAGTTATTTTATGTGTGTTTTTCATTCTGATTTTTATCTTATAAAATTATGCATATAAGCCCGTTACAACCCTCATTTATTATTCTTTCTATTGTTTCTTTCATCTTATTTCTAGCATCATCTGGCATTCTGTAAAGTTTATTATGTAACCCCTCATTTACTAGCTCATGTAATGATTTTCCAAAAATATTAGATTCCCATATCTTTGATGGATTTTCTTCAAATTCTTTTAACAAGTATTTTACTAGCTCTTCAGACTGTTGTTCTGAACCTACAATTGGTGTGACTTCTGTAGTAATATTTGTTTTCATCATATGCACACTAGGTGCTGCCGCTCTCAGCCTTATTCCATATTTTCCACCTTGTTTTATTATTTCAGGTTCTTCAAGTGTTAATTCTTCCATTGTAGGCATTACTATTCCGTACCCACTCTCGTTTACGTCTTCATATGCTTCTTGTATTTTTTCATACTCTTGCTTTATCTTTGCAAGCTCAAGCATACAGTCAAGCATTCCTCCCTCATCTTGAATATTAAAACCTGTTTTTTCTCCTAAAACCTTATAAAATAAGTTTTGATTTAACTCTATTAATAATTTTGCTCTGCCTTGACCTAAATCTATACTTGCCACTTGTGCATTTACTACGTATTCACAATTTACAATATCCCTTGTTATATCTTGAATTTGTCGTATCTTCTCTGCTCCTTCTGATGACATAACTATACTATCAAATACAGACTTTCTAAGCCAATGGTTTTTTTCTAATGAAGATACCCATTTAGGCATTTCCACTTTTATCTCTTTTACTGGGAATTCAAATAATATTTGAGCAAGTATTCTTTTTATCTCGTTTTCATCTAAATCCATACAGCTAACCGGTATTACTGGAACTCCATACTTGCTACTCATACTATCTGCTAACATTTTTGTATCTCTATCATTCGGATTTACTGTATTAAGTAACATTACAAACGGCTTATTTATTTCTTTTAATTCTTGTATTACCCTTTGTTCGCTTTCTTCATACTCTTCTCTAGGAATATCTGTTATTGTTCCGTCTGTTGTAATTACTAAACCTATTGTAGAATGGTCTGTTATTACTTTTTTTGTACCAATTTCTGCCGCCATATTAAATGGTATTTCCTCTTCATACCATGGCGTTTTAACCATTCGAGGTTGCTCATCTTCAATATAGCCTATCGAACTTGGCACTATATATCCAACACAATCAATCATTCGTACCTTAAATGTCGCATTCCCCTCTATACTTATCTCCACTGCATCTTCTGGTATAAATTTAGGCTCAGTCGTCATAATCGTTCTGCCACCTGCTGATTGTGGCAACTCATCAACTGCCCTATCTCGTCGGCTTTCGTTTTCTATATTTGGTATAACCAGTGTATCCATAAACCTCTTTATAAATGTAGATTTACCTGTCCTTACTGGTCCTACCACCCCTATATATATATCACCGTTTGTTCTTCTTGCTATATCTTTGTATATGTTGCGTTCTTCCATAACTGCACTTCCTCCCTTTTATATATTTGGTATCAATATCATTTTGCCGTTTGGTATAATATCATCTATCAAATCATTTTCCATCTTTATGTTTTCGCAACACACACAATAGTTTCTTGCTATGTTCCACACGTTTTCGTTTTCATCTGTATAATATAGCGTTAACGCTACTGAATTATCTTTTTTGCGTAAATGCTCTTCGTTTGCGCTTGCCTCTACTATTGCTCTTACTGTTTGATTTTCAAATACTGGCGATGTTATTTTTATATCACATCTAACTTCTACACTACTTGCACCATTCAATCTATAACTTATTGAAGATACTTGAGATAAAGGATGTACTGCAAGTTTTGTAATATCTGCATCTGTAGCAATTGGATAATTAAAATCAACAGTTCTCTCTGTATAAAATGGTGTTTCTTCTTGGTCTAATGCTAAAACACAGATATTCACTTTACCAGCTATTGCAATTTGACCATTTTCTACTACAGCTTTACAAACACATTGTTCGCTCCACAAGTCAAGCACCTTCATAATTCCAGCTGAAGACACTTCTATAGTATCTTTAGCTAAACAACTATCAGTTATAAGCATATGC
The DNA here is from genome assembly GCA_964369405.1 of uncultured Eubacteriales bacterium. Lineage (GTDB taxonomy): Bacteria > Bacillota > Clostridia > Oscillospirales > Acutalibacteraceae > CAYJFG01. The sequence goes on along the minus strand of CAYJGB010000003.1, from coordinate 80,719 downwards.
AAATTTGATAGAGTTTTTTGTCCATACACTAAGTCGATATCATATTTTGTAGAATATGCATCTGTAATAACTTCTACTTCCCTATTACAGTATGTATCTGCTGTTACACAAAGTTTTGCTTCTAGCGATATAACAGTATTATTATCAGATAAATCATTTCTAACTCTAATATCATAATTGAGTAAATCTAATTTCACATTCGATAGTGAATTTTCTTCTAATCCGTCCACATCAAATATCTGGCTTATTGGAACTAAATATTCTAGTACATCAACACTACCAGTATTTAAGTCCGATAGATATAACATCTTCAATGCAACTTCGCCTTTTATCATCATTTTATCGTTTATTACTTTGTTCTCTGTCAAAAACACACAAACATCACTTCTAAGCAAAGCTTCAAGAGGTGCATTATTATCTTTAATTTCTAAATCTTCATCAATTGTAAAGAACTGCTGAACACACCCTGTAACTTCTGATACTAGATATTTTTCTTTTTTCACTTGCACATCATCTTCTGCGATATCAAAAACAACATCTTCTTGACTTGTACAAATTACTTTAGCAGTTATAGAAAACGCACCATGAATATCTAATCTTCTAGGGCTTAAAGCTCTACAATTTAAATACTCAGGTTTTGTTTGAGTTAAAACAATTGCATTTTGAGGTGTAGTTTTTAGATTAAAACTACAAGTAAACGGCAATGTGTGTTCACTGCATCTAACTGATTTTTTAACTGCATCTACATACAAAATTTTAACTACTGAGCAACCATCAACATCTAACCTATCACCAGATATATTTCTAGTGTATATTTTAGGGTAAACTTGACACTTTAATATTTTTTGGATATCTGGGCAATAATCGGGCAAATTAAAGTCTAAGTCAATCGGTTGTTCACAATTACCTTCAAATACCGTTTCGCTAAGTGATACTTCTTTTTTTAACAACGAATAATCCATAATTATAATCTCTCCTTTTTTTAATACCTGTCTTATTTACCTAACTTAAAGCAATTTAGGATAATGCGACGGTATTTGTTTCTATCACATATATATTTAAAAACAATAAAAAATATTACAACAAAATTATAAAGCAATGTAAATTTAAATTTAATATGTATAATTATCCTATCATAGGAAAAAATAGAATTACATAAATAGATAATTTATTAATTTTAAATGTAAGGAGTTATATATATGAAAGCTACAGGAATTGTAAGACGTATTGATGATTTAGGAAGAGTTGTAATACCTAAAGAAATAAGAAGAACTTTAAGGATTAGAGAGGGCGACCCACTAGAAATATATACCGACAGTGACGGAGAAGTAGTATTTAAAAAATATTCTCCAGTAGGCGAACTTGGAGAATTTGCATCGACATATGCTGATGTTTTAGCAAAACATTCAGAAATGCCGACATTAATTAGTGATAGGGACCATATAGTTTCAGTATCTGGAGTATCTAAAAAAGAGTTTATGGAAAGAAGAATTACTAATGTTGTCGAAGATCTTATGGAAACAAGAAAAGGTTTTTCTGCAGATTCATCAAGCGAGAAATTGATGCCTGTAGAGGGTATAGATTCACCTGCAGCAGTATTATATCCGATTATATCATCAGGCGATGTAACAGGCAGTGTGATAATGCTAAGAACAGATAATAAAAACACACCAACTGAGGCAGATATTAAGCTTACACAAACAGCTGCCTCATTTTTAGGAAAACAAATGGAAGAGTAAACAATGTTTACACAAAAAAAGCAGACGACACATTTTTATGTCATCTGCTTTTGTTTTTATTTATATTTTATTTTTACTCTGCCTTTGTAAATCCTAATCCGTCCATTACTAAAGTATCTCCATCAAATGCATATGTAGAAGGCATAACTTGCTCTTCTCCATTTACAATATAAACTTTATCTATTGTATCTTCTTTAACCTCATACGTAAAGTCGATTTTAACACTATATCCAGCACTTTCTAAATATGCGTACATAGTACCATCATCATTAAACATATATTGTGTTGTTGCACCATATGCTTCATCGTAATTTGTCCATAATCCTAGTAATCTTTCATCTGGTTTAAATCCTTCTACAGGCTTTATTGGATTTGGCACTTCTGATACTGACTTAAACTCCAGTGGAGCTGTTGCATACTCTGAAGTTAATATTAATGACTGTCCTGTTAATTTATTTCCCTCAACTGTGTAGTTAAAGTCACCAGCAAAAGTACTTTGACCCATATTAACATTTACAGAGAAAAGATTATCTGCAGTTATTGAATATGTTCCACCATAAGTTAATGATTCAGATTTAAGTTTTGCCACACCGTTATCTTCTAAAATTAAATATGTATCAATAGTTGAAGTATTTGTTTCATCAACTATAACATATGAACCTGTTAAATCTACATTAAAGAATATTAAATATACAGCACCACTAAGAATAGCTATTAATACTATTGCTAATGACACTAAGGTACAAGGCATTAATATTGATTTCTTTTTAGTTTTAGTAGCGACTACAGCTCCTGCTAGTTCATCTTGCACACCGTCATATTCATAGTCGTCGTATTCTTCATCATCATATTCATCATCATCTTCATATTCTTCATCGTCATATTCTTCGTCTTGCTCTTCGTTTTCATCTTGAATTTCATCAAAATCCTCTGCTAATTCTGATGTTTCTTCTGTATTGTCTATTTCTGTTTCTTTTTCTAATTCTTCAAAACCCTCTAAATTATTCTTTTTATCTGACATAGTAAATCTCCTAACTAATATATAATATTTACACTGTTATATAATTGTACAATATTTTTTCAAATTACACAAGCTATTTTAACTAATAGAATAATAATTAATATTTTGTTAACAATTACCTTGTAAACATATTTTAGTATACTAAAATTATGTGAAAATAAAAATCTCCCTTTTAAACTATAAAACATTGAAACACTTTACTACAATTGTTAAATATAACGATAAAAGCTACATTTTATTTCTATCAAAGAACTAAGATAGCAGTTTTTTCTGTTTTTCACTTCATTTAAGTACAGTAATTATAATTTTATTATTTGTAAATTCTAAATTTATATGGTATATTTATTTGTGGTTTATTAGGAACCTTTGAGGATTAATGGTTATTTAAAGGAGCGTTATAATGGATACAAAAGAGTTATACAAACTATGGTTAAAAAATGCAACTGAAGACAATGATTTAATTGAAGAATTAAAATCAATTGAAAATGATGAAGAGCAAATTTTTGAGCGTTTTTATCGCAATTTAGAGTTTGGCACTGCTGGACTTAGAGGCATTATCGGTGCTGGTACTAACAGAATGAACATTTATAATGTTAGACTAGCTACTCAAGGTCTTGCTAACTATTTAAATAAAAAGTATGAGAAATCTAGCGTTGCTATTTCTTATGACTCAAGAATTAAGGCTGATATTTTTGCTAAAGAGGCTGCAAGCGTTTTAGCTGGAAATGGTATAAAAGTATTTATTTCTAAAGAACTTCAACCTACTCCTGTTTTATCTTACGCTGTAAGAGAGTTAAAATGTCAAAGTGGTATAATGGTTACTGCTAGTCATAATCCAGCAGCCTACAACGGATATAAATGTTATGGTAGTGATGGTTGTCAGCTTACTGATGATGGAGCTGACGCAGTATATAATGAAATTCAAACTGTTGATTGTTTTAATAGTGTTAAACTATTAAACTTTGATAAAGGTTTGCAAAGTGGTATAATCTCTTATATTGATGATAGCTTATACGACACATATATAGAAAACGTTAAATCTCAAACAGTAAATAAAGATATATGTAAAGGTGCTGACTTAAAAGTTGTTTACACACCACTAAATGGTACTGGTAACAAATTAGTTAGAAGAGTATTAGATGAAATTGGTGTAGAGAAAGTAAGTATAGTAAAAGAGCAAGAAAAACCTGATGGAAACTTTACAACTTGCCCATACCCAAACCCTGAGATAAGAGAAGCATTAGCATTAGGTTTAGAACTATGTGAAAAAGAAAAGCCTGATTTACTACTAGCTACTGACCCAGACAGCGACAGAGTTGGAATAGCAGCAATTGATGGTGATGACTATAGATTAATATCTGGTAATGAAACAGGAATAATGTTAACTAATTATATATTATCAAGCAGAAAAGAGCAAAATAATTTACCAGAAAACCCAATTATAGTAAAAACTGTAGTAACTAGCATATTAGTTAATAGAATTTGTAAGAAATACAACTGTAAATTAGTAAACGTGTTAACAGGATTTAAATATATAGGCGAGCAAATTTTAGAACTAGAAGAAAAAAATGAAGAAAATAGATTTGTATTCGGGTTTGAAGAAAGTTACGGATATTTATCTGGAACATATGTAAGAGATAAAGACGCTGTGGTAGCATCAATGTTAATTTGCGAAATGGCTGCATATTATAAAAAGCAAGGCAAAACTTTATGTAATGTTATTGATGAGTTATATGATGAATATGGTTATTATAAAAACACAACATTAAGTTTTGAATTTGATGGTGCTAGTGGTATGGAAAAAATGGACGAGATAATGTCACATTTAAGAGAAGAAATACCATCTGCAATTGCTGGATACAATGTACTAAAAATTGATGACTATTTACAAAGTGTTTCTACAGATTTAACAGATAAAACACAAGAAGTTATCAACTTACCAAAATCTAATGTAATAGCATATACTCTTGATAACAACAACGCTATTATAGTAAGACCATCTGGTACAGAACCTAAAATCAAACTATACGTAACTGCTGTAGGCTCAACTAGTCAAAAAGCTGATGATGTTACTAAAGTATTAGTTGATGCCGGTGAAAAAATGCTAGGTGTATAATAAAATTTTATATTATTAAATAGGCAAATGGCTCTTATCAGTTGAACTAATACACAATCTATTAGTTCAACTGTAGAACCTTTGCCCAATTTTAAGTTTATTTTAAATTCGGGGGTTTTTATAATGAACAAATCAATAAATAATAATACATTAAAACTTGTTACTAGTGGTATTTTAATAGGTCTTGCTGTAGTATTATCTTTTATAACAATTTACAAATTACCATATGGTGGCTCTATTACATTTTTAAGTATGGTACCTATTATAGTTTTAGCTTATACTTATGGTACTAAGTGGGGTTTGTTATGTGGGGCAGTTTACGGTTTACTTCAAGCAATTTTAGGTGCTACCCAAACTCAAGCGTTTGCAGGTGTCGAGGGATACAGTGTAATACTTATGGGATTTTTAGATTACATACTTGCTTTTACTGTTTTAGGTTTTGGTGGTGTATTTAAAAATGTATTCAAAAACAAATTGTTAGCATTAGTTTTAGGCGGATTTCTTGCTTGTTTACTTAGATTTATATGTCATTTTCTATCTGGCTATATCTTATGGAGTAGCTATGCACAATGGTTTTTTGAAGACGTTATGAATAATGATTTTGGAGCTTACATTCTTAATACATTTTCTGGTGATGCTTTAGCTGCATTATATTCTTTAATATACAATGGTAGCTATATGTCTGTTGAATGTGTTTTAACTGTATTCGGTTTAATTGCAATCTATGCTATAAAACCAATTAGAAAAATTATGCTAGAAAACAACAAACCTTTAAAACAAGGCTAAATCAATATATAATTACATATTAAAAAGACTATATCAATGATATTCTCATCGATATAGTCTTTTATCTTTTGTAAATCAAATTACGCTTGTTGTGGAGCATCTACTGGACAGACATCTGCACAAGCACTACATTCTGTGCATGTATCAGCATCTACTACGTATATGCCATCACCTTCAGAAATTGCACTTACTGGACATTCATCTTCGCAAGCACCACATGATATACACTCATCATTTATAATATATGCCATTACAATTACACCTCCTTCAGCTTTGTTTAGTCTTATTAACGACTAATGTTATATAAAAACAATTAATTCAAAATAAACTAATCATTAATTTAACATACTATAATTTTATCACTTTTTTCAAAAAAATCAACTGAATTTTGTAAAATTTTTATCTTTTTTAATTAGTTTATTCTAACCCTTTTAATTCTTCTATTTCTTTTTTATCTAATTTAATTTGTGCATCTTTTAATAATTTTACATCTTTTACCTTAAAAGTTAATGGTGCTGCATCTGGTGCTTTATTCATCTTTACTTTTAGTACTCCTGTTAATAAGTTTTGGTCTACTACTTGTCCTTTTCCCTCTGGTGTAGATACTATAGCTCCTACTTTTGGTGTTCGCTTTAATAAATCCAAATATGCTTCTTGCTCATATTTTAAACAGCACATAAGTCTTCCACAAGTTCCAGATATCTTAACTGGGCTTAGTGATAACCCTTGTTCTTTTGCCATTTTTATCGATACTGGTTGAAATTCTCCTAAAAATGTTGAGCAACAAAATGGTTTTCCACACACTCCTAGTCCGCCAAGCATTTTAGCTTCATCTCTTACACCAATTTGACGCAACTCTATTCTTGTTCTAAATATTGATGCTAAATCTTTTACTAGCAATCTAAAATCTACCCTACCATCTGCTGTAAAGTAAAATAATATCTTACTATTATCAAATGTGTACTCAACATCTACTAGTTTCATATCTAGCTTATGCGCTAATATCTTTTTCTCGCATAGTACAAATGCATCTTTTTCTTTATCTCGATTTATCTGCGCTTGCTCTATATCTTTATCTGTTGCTTTCCTTATCAATGGTTTTAACGGGTGTATTATATCTTTATCTGGTATTTCTCTATTTGCTATCGATACAAAACCACACTCAACACCTCTTGCAGTTTCTACTATAACATAATCATCTATATTAAGTTCAACTCCATTTGGATTAAAATAATATATTTTCCCTACTTCTTTAAAACGGACTCCTATTACTTGTGCCATTTTTTTCCTCCAAAATTTATGAGTATTTTTGTTTTCTTAATTCACTACATATCCATGTTGTAAATAATGTCATATTTACATTTGCTTTTAACATTTCTCTTGCACTGTCTATTTTACTTATAATATTTATTAAACCTTTTCTTTTGATATATTTCGATAACATTTCTGAAGTGTTTCCATATATAAATTTATTATTATAACTACTAGTTAACGCATCTCGTGATATATCTTCAATGTAATTTAATATCTGTAATGCGTTTTCTCTATCACTTAATTTACTGCTTGTTTTCATTAGATTATATTCACTACTTTCACATAGTGCTTGTAACATCTCTTTTGCAATTTCAAAAGCTAATTCATTTTTATTTTCATTTTCTGCTTCAACTTTAATATATGTAACTCTTGAGCGTATTGTAGATAAAATATTTTCATACTTACTACAAGTTAAAATAAACAATATATCTTGTGGTGGTTCTTCTAGTAATTTTAAAAATGCATTTTGTGCTTCTAGTTGCATTTTATCGCAATCTTCTATTATATAGACTTTTGCTCGTCCCTCGTGTGGTTTTAAGTACGCATCTTTACATATAAATCTTATTTCATCTACATTTACAATCTGCTTTTTACCAAATTTTTGAGCGTAGTAAATATCAATATGATTTTTATTTAATGCTTTTTTACATTGATTACATTCTGTGCATGGAGGTTTTTTTTGATTACAAACAGCCCACATTGATAAATATTTAACATTATCATTACATACATCAATATCTTCACACTGTAACACTATAGCGTGTGGCACTCGATTAGTATTTAAAATATCTGTAATGCTTTTAGAAACATTATTATCAGTTAACGAATTTGCATTATCAATCAAAAAAATCCCTCACAAAAAATAGAATTATACTTATTATATAATAACACTTTTAACTATAAAAAGTCAAATTTGACAGATAAATCAACTTTACGGTGGTCGCCGACCCAAACAACTTGTTGTTTGGGTCAATAAAAGCACCAACACACTCCTATTTTCCTTGCAAGAATGTGTTGGTGCTTTTTCATTTAAATCGGAGATTTAAATGGGCGACCACCGTAAATGCTCTACTCTCTACGAAAGTTTTTTAAATCTATTTACTTTCTTTCCGTCTACTTCTACTATTTCACAAAACATTGCTTTAGAACGTATCCATAAACCCTCATCACCATACATAGCTTTATATACTACATACTCCTCTTGTGTTTCACTATCTTTTGCTACTCCTATCACTTCATACTCGTTCCCTTTAAAATGTATATACCTACCTTTTGTAACTTCTTTTAGTGGCTTTACTTCTTCTTTTATTTCTTCTTGTTCAACTTTTTTTACTCCAATATTCTTAAATTCATTTTTATTATAATCATTTACATTTATTGAAAACTCTCCATTATGCGCTACTAAAATTCTACAACTCATACCTTTTAATGGTATATTTGCATATCCGTTACAGTCAAAAACTTCACCAGTAAATGCATCTGTTAATTTAGAGCAGTTACAATTCATATTAAACCCTGCCCATTTTTCTTCATTATTTATATTGAATGCTATAAAAACACTTTGATTATTAGTATATCTTCTATATACTAATTGCTCGTTTTGAATATAAACATTTTCAAATTTTCCGTATTTTACGCCTTCTAATTGTCTTCTTATATATCCAAGTTTTGATATGAAATCACATAAATCATAGTCAGCATTATTAACTTGACCTAAATTTATACTAGGTCTAAGTGCTTTGTCATCATTATTTGTTCGTTTGCCACCAATCGCCCATTCACTTCCATAATAAATTGACGGCACTCCAGGCATTGTATATAACATTGTATATATACTTTTTAATAAACGTCTGTCATTTACAGTATCTGCAATTCTATTTACATCATGATTATCCACAAAGTTATATGAATATATATCTTTATAAATACCACCATTTCCAAATTGTCTATTATAAGAATGTGCAATTTCAAAAAAATTATGGTCGTTATGTGATGAATATATCCCTTTATAACATTCATAATTTGTAACAGAATTTAAAGTATCTCTGTTAGCAAGTCTTGCATAATCACCGTGAATAATCTCACCCATCAACCAAAAATCAGATTTTTTGCTGTCGCAAAATCTATGCAATTCTTTTAAAAACTCAATATCCATAACTTCAGCAACATCTAATCGAATCCCGTCAATTTTAAATTCATCAATCCACATAGAAATAGCACCGAAAATGTGTTCTTTAACTTCTGGATTTTTTAGATTTAATTTTACTAAATCATAATGACCGCTCCAACCCTCATACCAAAAAGGGTCACCCATAGGAGAACCTCCGCCAAAATTAAGATTTTCAAACCAGCCACAATATTTAGAATTATGCAAGTTTTGTTGAACGTCTTTAAACGCCCAAAAATCTCTACCAACATGATTAAACACACCATCTAATATAATTTTAATGCCATTATCATGTAGCATATCGCATAGAGATTTAAAGTAATTATTATCACCTAAACGAGTATCAATATTATAATAATCTTTAGTATCATAGCCATGTTTAGTAGAATTAAACAACGGACCAATATACAAAGCGTTGACATTCAAGTTTAATAGATGAGGTATATACCCCTCTAGCTTTTGCAAACGAAATTCTAGTCTATCATCGTTATATTCAGGAGCATCACAAAATCCTAACGGATAAATATGATAAAAAATTGATTCATTAACCCAGTTATACATATAAACACCTTCAATAAAAAATTTCTATTTAAAATAGATAAGATACGACTTTAAAAGTCCATTTATTAATTATAACATAAAAATCAAAATAATCAATCATAAATTGTATATTTTGTATTTAATTTATGAATATAATAAATCTACACGTACAATTTATTTCTAAAAAACTTTTGACAGTAAAAACTTAACATGTTATAATTTTATGTGAAACTATAAAGGTAGGTTATATAAATATGAATAGTAAGAGAAAAATAATAAGTGAAGCAAACAAGATTGAAGATAATAAAAATGTTAAAAAATTTAGAATAGCATTGATAGTGTTTTTCGTATTCGTTGAGCTTACAAACATATTACCATATATGGTTGTAGTTGATACAAAAAACAATACAGGACAAATTGTAACTGTTACAGAGATGATAATTACACCATTCACAGTTAATGAACCATTTATAGGTATTGTATCCAGTTTATTTTTAGTCATTCCTTTTATTGGAATACTTATAGCTGCAATAGACACCACTAGAAAAATAAAAGCATTCGCAGGTATTATCACATCAATTTTAGGTATTGTTGCAATATTTACAATAGTAACACCAACTTATATAGCAATAGGTTCTTTACTTGCACTTGTGTTTTACGTAATCACACTAATAATTTCATTTGCATTATTTTTAGCTAAGAAAGTGCAAATAAGTGAATACAAACAAGAAAAACAAAAAAAAGAAGACGAAAAAAGCCATGTCATGTTTAAGCTAACCGAAGATGGGAAAGCTGATATAAAAATAGAAAATAACGCAAATTCAAAATAGGAGAAATTTATTATGAATATTAGCATACGAAAAGAAACAACTGTTGACTATAAGAGAGTAGAAGAAGTTGCAAGAGATGCATTTTGGAACTTATATATACCAGGAGCAGAAGAACATTATCTAGTAAATATTATGAGAGAAGATAAAGATACTATTAAAGAGTTATCATATGTAATAGAAGTAGACGGTATAGTGCAAGGTGCAATCTATTACACACATTCTAAAATTATATACAAAGATGGACAAGAACTCACTACAATAACCTTTGGTCCAGTTTTTATTTCTCCAGATTTTCACAGAAAAGGATTAGGCAGAAAACTAATAACACACACAATAGCACTTGCAAAAGATATGGGGTATAATGCCATAGTCATATTAGGTTATCCTCACCATTATAAACCATATGGATTTTTAGGTGGTAAAAAATATAATATATCTATGCCAGACGGAAACTTTTATATAGGACTTCAAATATTACCACTTAAAGACAATATATTTAATAATATAAGTGGATACCCTGTTTTCTCAGAAATATACGAATATGACAAAAGCAAAATTGAAGCTTTTGATAACACTTTCCCACCAAAAGAAAAATTAACACTAGACTGTCAAAAAGAATATGAAATAGCTTGTCAAACACTAGATGAGTAATAATATTTTTAAATAATCGACCTAATCAATCTCAATTTTTTGAGGTTGATTTTTTTATTCAACTTCTATCTCGTGTTTTTCTCCTATGTTCTCTATACACACATAGTTTGCAATAAATTTTATACTGTTCTCCTCTTCAATTATTTTTATTTCTCTGCTTTCTATTTGACTATCCATAAAGTTAAACACTTCGTATAATGCAAGCCTTTTTTCTGCCTCCTTTACTGCTTCATCTTTACTTATTTTTATATTTTGCTCTTCAAACTCATACCAATTTTCTGTATATATATCTATTGGTAGTTCTTCATTATTTATAACTACTTCATCTAACTTAGTTTGTTTTATATAATTTTCACTCGGTATAAAGCTTAACTCTTTAGGTATTCGTATTCCAAAAAATCTTAACTCTTCTCTTACTACCTCATAGCCTGTTGGCAACACCTCTTTTTGCTCATATTCAACTATAATCTCTGTTTCATACATCACCTTTGCTTTTATATCTGCTTCACTATGTACTATTTTTATTTCTCCATCTTCATTCGTTACAATGCCACTTACTAATAATTGCCCTTTAGTTACTGCATCACCTACTTTTACTACTGCTTCTCCTTTTTTTGTTTCCATTCTAACTATCTGTGCATCTTTATCGGATTTTATATTATACTTTTTCTCTTCTGGTGTTAAATCTGGTGCTACATAACTTTCAGATATCTCTATATCCGCTGTAACTCCTGTTACATTTATAGACATCCAACCAACTTTACCTAAATCTAATATAGTATTCCTCGTTATATTTTGTATATCTAAATTGTTTTTATTTACTCCACTTGAAAGCCCATTATCTTTTAATATTTCTCTTACTTCTACCTCGTTTAAATTTTCAAGTTTTGGTATCTCTATATTCCAGACAAATTGAGATAAAATATTAATTAACACTAAAAAACATATAGCACCTACTAACAACCCTTTTCTATCTTTGTTTTTCTTAATGTAGAATGGTAACCCTACTTTTTTCACTATTTTTATTTTAACATTTGCTTTTTTACTTAATTTTCTAAGTTTCTTATACTCCTTTGCCACTACTTTTACATTCATACTCCCTCTTTTTCCAATCGGTTGCCACATTGATACATTTTGTCTATACATTAAATTCAAAAATCTTTCTGGATACACTCCTTTTACATCAACTTCTACATATCCTTTAACCCATCGCATATACTTTAACATATATCAACACACCTCAACTAACAAATTCAATTGCTGTTATATAACCATCAATCACTAACCCAGTTGGCGATAAGCACTTAATGTTTAACCCTCTTCCTAAAAACACAATCATCATCGAGCCTGCATTTATTCTTATCACATCTGTTGTATACTCGACTATTCCTTTGCAACCCTCTAAAAGCACTTCTCTATTTCCAGTAAGTTCTAAATATGGCATATTAGTAAATAGATTACCTAAATATTTATTACTACTTTTCTTATCATTTGAATTTTTATTTCTCAAAAAGCTCACACCATTCTTTACTTTATTGCATATTTTGTAGTTTATCCTACATAAACATAAAATGTAGCTATTTAAAATTATGTTTTCGAGGTGTTACTTATGACAAATGGTGCATTAGATGGATTGCTTTTCTGTGGAAATATCCTTGTACCATCACTTTTTCCTTTTATGGTTTTATCATCATTTTTAATATATAGTGGTTTATCTTATTATATTGCTAAACCGTTTAATGGTTTTACTTCCAAAATTCTAAATCTACCCTCAATTACTTTTACTTGTGTTTTGCTAAGTATGATAGGTGGTTTTCCTGTTGGAGCTAAAGGCATTAGAAGCTTACTTGATGAAGACAAGATTGATGAAAACACTGCTAGACAAATGTTATGTTTTTGTGTGGGGGCAGGCCCTGCATTTGTAGTCATCGCTGTAGGAACAACTTTACTCAACTCTTTATATTATGGTTTAGTGTTGTTTTTTTCTCAATTATTTTCTCAGCTTATTTTAGCTATTGTAAGTGGTATAGTTTTTAATAAGAAAAACATCTATGTGATTAATAAAAAAACACCACCCACATCTAAAAATAATCTAAATTTTTCTTCAGCTCTTGTTAAGTCTTGTAGTGATAGTGTTACAGGAATTCTTAATTTATGTGGTATGGTTGTTTTATTCTCTGCTTTTATGGGTATAATTAACAATACAAATATAAATACTTATATCAAATCCTTTTTAAGTAATTTAAATATTCCAACTTTTCTAATAAACTCTATTCTCCCATTAATATTAGAAGTAACATCATTTTGCTCTACAGCAATAAAAGACAACTCGCCTCTTGCATTTATATCATTTGGTATAGGCTTTGGTGGATTGTGTGTTCATTTTCAGGTTTTTCAAGCTCTAGGAAATTTAAAATATAACAAAAAGTTGTTTTTCCTATGTAGGTTTATTCAAGGTTTTATTAGTTTAATTATCACTTATATTTCTTTAAAGATATATAACCCTGCTCCTGTAATAGATGTCTTTTCTAACATTACAAAAGTTCCAACGTATACAATTTCCAGTACATTATTAGGTAGTATTGCTCTTATTTTTACTAGTATATGTTTTATATTTGTTAGTAAATTTTGTAAAAAAAATAAGAGTATTATATAAATAGGCATTTGGTTTTTTCGTCATATGCTGTAATATTAACATAAAAGGTGGTAATGCTCATGTGTGGTATAGCAGGTTGGTTAGATAGATATAGCGATTTAAGAGAAAAAGAAATTATTATAAATAAGATGTCAGAAACCTTATCTAAAAGAGGGCCAGACGAGAATGGTATATATTTGAACAGTGAAAATGATGTATGTTTGATACATCGCCGACTGACAGTAATATCGCCAGAAGGTGGCAAGCAACCAATGACATATAAAAGTAGCAATAGAAACTGTACAATCGTGTATAATGGAGAACTATATAATACAAAGGAGCTTAGGTATGAATTAATTAATGCAGGATATGAGTTTTCTTCTCTAAGCGATACAGAAGTTTTACTAAAAAGTTATATCCATTTTGGCAAAGACTGTGTTAATAAATTGAACGGTATATATGCATTTGCAATATGGGATAGTGAAAACAAATATTTGTTTATGGCAAGAGATAGAATTGGAGTTAAACCATTATTTTACCATGAATATAAAGGTGGTTTAGTTTTTGGTTCAGAGATAGAAACAATACTAGCAAACCCTATAGTTAAGCCGGTAGTAGATGAAAACGGATTAAACGAGATATTCTTTTTAGGACCTGCAAGAACGAGTGGTTTTACACCATTTAAATATATAAAAGAATTAAAAGCTGGAGAATGTGCAACATACAAAAATGGTATTTTAAGAAAAGAGCAATATTTCAAATTAGAGGCTATGGAGCATACAGACAGTATTTCACAAACAATAGAAAAAACTAGATTTTTACTTCAAGACTCAATAGAAAGGCAATTAATTTCTGATGTTCCATTATGTTGTTTTTTATCAGGAGGCTTAGATTCAAGTATAATATGTAAAACAGCAGCCGACTACTATAAAAACAACAATAAAGGGAGTATAAACACATATTCAGTAGATTATAAGGATAATGCAAAGTTCTTTGAAAAAAGTGTTTTTCAGCCAAATTCTGACAATGAATATATAACATTAATGAGTGAATTTATAGATTCAAATCATACAGAAGTATTAATAGACAACACACTTTTATTTGAAGCCTTATACCCTTCTCTTTTAGCACGTGACACACCAGGTATGGCTGATGTAGACTCTTCACTTTTATTATTTTGTAAAGAAGTAAAGAAAGACTATACAGTAGCATTATCGGGAGAATGTGCAGATGAAATGTTTGGTGGGTATCCATGGTATCATAACGAAGATATACTATTTGAAGAATGTTTTCCATGGTCAAGAAATTTAGAGATAAGAAGAAATATATTAAAAGACGGTTTATTAAAAAATGGAGAAGATTATGTACACAATAGATATTTAGAAACAATAAACCAAACTGACAAACTAGAAAACGAAAGCAAACTAGAAAAGCGAATGAAAGAGATGTATATGCTTAATTTTAATTGGTTTATGCAATGTTTACTAGATAGAAAAGATAGAATGTCTATGTACAGTGGGTTAGAAGTTAGAGTACCATTTTGTGACTACAGACTAATTGAATACTCATACAATATGCCATGGTCTATGAAAGCCTTAAACAACCGAGAAAAAGGTATACTTAGAACTGCTTTTGATGATTTACTACCTTATGAAATTGTTCATCGCAAGAAAAGCCCTTATCCAAAAACACACAACCCAAAGTATTTTAATCTTGTGAGCAGCGAAGTTATTAAAATTTTAGATGACAAAAATTCTTTGATTTCCATATTTTTAGATAGAGAAAGAATTATGAATATAATCAATAACCCTAACGGAATAGTAGCACCTTGGTATGGTCAACTTATGAAAGCTCCACAAATACTAGCTTATATAATTCAAATTGATTATTGGTGTAAAAAATACAATGTAGAATTATGTTAATATGCTGTTCGTTTTGAAAGTTTTACTAATCCATTTGAAAAAGGTAATAAAACTAGTGTTGATATAACATTAAACAATGTATGTATAATAGTTAAATCTAACATATTAACGTAGTTATTTAAAAATTCAAAATCTATAAAAATATTCAATCCATAAAAGGCGGATAACAATATAAATGAGCCAATTAAGTTAAAGTAAAAATGTATCATACCTGTGGCTCTAGCATTTTTGTTTCCGCCTATTGTTGCGATTAATGCTGTTACACAACTACCAATATTTACACCTGCTGTAAAAGGTATTGCTACTGCAAATGTTATTGCACCTGTGGCTGACATTGCCTGTAATACTCCTATTGACACTGAAGAACTCTGTAAAACAGATGTTAAAACAACACCACATATCATACCAATAAATGGATTTTTACAATACTCTAACAATTTGCTAGATACAAAAATATCTTTGAATATATACATACTATTGCTCATTAAAAATATTCCGAACAGCAACATGGCAAGTCCTAAAAAAACGCTTGCAAGTTTTGATTTTTTAAGAAAAGCTAGCACAATATATATAATAAATAAAATCATACTAAATATAGTGATTGCAGGCATTGGCAAATTAAAATCCAAATTGCAAAAACTTACAAACCACGCTGTAACTGTAGTTCCTATATTTGCACCCATAATTATACCTACTGTTTCACTAACAGTTAATAGTCCTGAATTTGCCACACTTACTAACAGCACTGTAACGGCTGAACTTGACTGTACTATAGCTGTAAATGATGCACCTATTAAAACACCTTTATATTTATTATTTACTGCTTTAGATAAATGTTTTTTAATATTACTCTGCCCATAGTCTTTAAGAGTTTTAGATAATATTTTTATTCCATATAAAAACACAGCTAGTCCAACAATACAAAACAACACAAAAATAAAAGACATCATATTAAATTATCCTCCGTTTTAATTTCCTTTGATAATTTATATGATGACTTTTTAATTTTAATGATTACTTATATTAAGTTTATGCAAAAATTTCGCCTTTGTCGTTATATATTTCTAGCCTTTTAACTTTTGTATATAATTCTATGCTATATTTATTTTCTATAGCCTTAATTAATAACATAGGGTTTGTGTTATTAACACTACCTGCTGGCAATGTTACATTGATAACAACACTATCTCCTTTAATTTCTGCACTGAATTTTGTTATAGCTTCTTTTATATCTATCTCTTTTATTCCTTTTTTGGTCTTTTTCTCTATTAAGATATTTTCTTGTGCTACTACTGCATTTATATTGCTTATTAACTCTTCACTTTTAATATTATCTGCTGTTACTTCTATCTCAAAGTCAGCTAAATGTATTTTTCCTGGTTTCATCTTAGGTTCAGTTATATCATATACTTCTATTCCGTTAGGTAGTGCCTTGTTTAAATCTTCTATTATGCTTTTATATGATACTTGCTCATCTAATAGTTTCATATCCATGCTTTCTTTCAGCCCTACAAAACCTAACGATAATGGTAATGCAAATGTTATAAATGGGTGTGGATTAAATCCTTCTGTATACCATATTGGTGTCTTTGATTTTTGTATCGCTCTTATCATTATTCTATTTAAATCTAAATGAGATATGTATATTGTTGCATCTTGCTTTTTAAACCATACTCTAACATTTTTCAAAGCATACTCCACCTCCCCATCTATTTGCTCCGCATTTTGAACACTCTTGCCTACAGTTTTTTGTTGTTACTGATTCATATGCTTTTTTACATTCTTCTATTAAAAAACTCTTTTTTATTCCATAGTCTATATGGTCCCATGGTAATATTTCGTCAAATTCTCTTTGTCTATTTGCATAAAATGCTCCGTCTATATCACATTCTTTTAATATTTCGTTCCATTTATTAATATCAAAACAATCATTCCAACCATCAAAACGCACACCATACTCTAACGCTTTTGCAAGTGTTTTACATAGTTTTCTGTCTCCTCTTGCAAATACTGCCTCTAAATAACTTGTTGATGAATCGTGATAATTGTAATTAATTTTTCTTGAATTGATACTACTTTTTAAATGCTCTTGCTTTTCTCGCAATTGAGTTATAGTATCTTGTCCTACCCATTGGAACGGTGTAAACGCTTTTGGTACAAAGCTAGATGTACTTATTGTTACTTTTACACCTTTTCCTTTTGGTCTGTTTTCTGTATTGTTGTAAACTCCTACTACTGTTTGAGATAGTTTTGCTATTTGCTCAACGTCCTCTAAAGTTTCTGTAGGTAGTCCAATCATAAAATATAGTTTTACTGTAGACCAACCACCACCAAATGCTACACTACAAGTTTTTAATAACTCTTTTTCTTCTACATTTTTATTTATTGCATTTCTAAGCCTTTGACTACCTGCTTCTGGTGCAAATGTAAGTCCACTTTTTCTAACTGATTTTAATTTTTCCATTATTTCATCAGAAAATCCATCAACTCTAAGTGATGGCAAAGAAATACTTACCTTATCGTCTTTTGACCATTTTGTAAGCTCGTCTAGTAACTCTCCTATTTTTGTGTAGTCACTTGAGCTAAGAGATGATAACGATACTTCCTCATATCCCGTGTTTTGACATAGACTATGACATTGTTTATCTATAGTCTTTGGTGACTTTTCTCTTACTGGACGGTATAAAAATCCAGCTTGACAAAATCTACAACCTCTTATACAACCTCTAAATATCTCGCTAACTGCCCTATCATGTACTATTTCTATCATTGGAACTACAAATTTTTCTGGGTAGTATAAGTTGTCTAAGTCCATTATTATACGTTTTTTTATCTTTTTAGGTGCATTTTCTTTTGATTCAAAACTCTTTATAGTTCCGTCTTCGTTATAAGTCACATCATAAAGTGATGGCACATATACTCCCTCAATTTGTGATGCTAATTTTAAAAATTCGTGCTTACTCTTATTTTCTTCTTTGCATTTTTTGTAAAGCTCCATTACCTCTAGGTCGACTTCTTCTCCCTCTCCTATAAAAAAGATATCTATAAAATCTGCTAGTGGTTCTGGATTACAGGCGCACGGACCTCCTGCAACTACTATATTAAATAAATCTGTTCTATCTTTAGAATATATAGGTACACCTGCTAAATTAAGCATATTTAATATATTTGTATAGCTTAATTCGTATTGTAATGTAAACCCTATAAAATCAAAATCTGCTACACTATCTCCACTTTCAAGTGCGTATAGTGGTATATTATTCTTTCTCATTAACTCTTCCATATCTATCCATGGTGCAAAAACTCTCTCGCACCATATATCTGGTTCGTTGTTAAACTGACTATATAATATCTTCATTCCTAAATGTGACATTCCTACTTCGTACACATCTGGAAAACAAAATGCAAATCTTACTTTTATATCCTCTTTGTTTTTTATTACACTGTTAAGTTCTCCTCCTACATATCTGCCCGGTTTTTGAACTTTTAGTAATAATTTTTCTACTTCCTTTTTTATCATTTTATCCTCCAAAATACTTTTGACTTCTTTAGTATAATAATACTCATTAAATATACACTTGTAAATAGTAATGTGAAATTATACTTCGACTCTAATAATATTATAAAGCCTATTACTGCTAAAGGCAATAACACAATAAACGAAATTATTTCTAATGTTTTTTGTGCTGTTTTAGCACTTGTAAATTTAATAAGAATTAAAAATATAGCATTTCCTCCGTCTAAAGAGTCCACTGGTAACATATTAAATATTGCTAAAACTCCATTTGCCGTACTAAGTATTAAAAACTCTTTTATATCTGTTGATTTGTATACTGCGTATGAGCTTACACAAATTATTATATTCACTATTATACCAGCCATTATCACAAATAGTTCAGATGGTAATGTCCTTTTAAATTTATCTTTATCATTTATATTTATGTCAAATAAAGATAATTTTATATTATCTGTTTTTGTGTTTAATATTCTCATAGCTAAAATATGTCCCATTTCATGACATATTGCCGATATAATAGAAATAGCTGTTATTGATGTTGTATCTAATATAAAAACTACTGCTAAGGCACATACTAGTGGGAAACTCAGTTGTATTTTGCACCCTAAAATATGTATTTTAATCAAAATATATTCCCTACATCTGTTATTACTAAGGAAGCGTTATATAGTTCTCTATACACTTCTACTATTTCGTTAAACAACTTAGGTGATATATATTGTATTGCAAAAAAAGATATTCCTATTATTATACAAAGTATCAATTGAAATTTTATTATTCTTTGTGTCCCTGTAAGTGACTTTTTTATTACTGTTTTTGCTTTGTTTTCACTTTTATTATATTCTTCTTCATCTTCATTATATCTATCATCTTTTAAGTACATATCTCTTTTGTTATATTCTCTATTTCGATTATAATTATATGGTTCTATATTTTCTAAACTTCTAGTACCTCTATTTAGATATGCACTTGCATTAAGTGGTTGTGCCGTTACCGATGATGTTGTCCTAAAACTTTCATCATACTCTATATTGTCGTATCTTCTATTTTCCACAATATCACTTCCCTATTTTAAAAATATTCTTAGTAATATTATGCTTATTAATTTTTAAAAATTCTTTAATTTTTTATTTTTCTTGCTTCTAATTTATTAATATCATTCTTAAATACATTAATCATCAAAACTACTGATATTAATAGTGCAAAAATCTCTGCTATTGGAAAAGAAAACCACACCATGTCTAAACTTATAAATGAAAGCAGATACGCTACTGGGACTAATACTGCTAATTGTCTAAGTATTGATATTATCATACTGTGTATTCCTTTACCTATTGCTTGGAATAGATTAATTATAACAATAATCACTGCTGCTGGTATAAAACTTATACTTATTATCATTAACGCAGTTTCACCTATTGCTAACATCTCTTTATCAGCATTAAACATCATCAATAATTGTTGTGGCATTAAGACAAAAATAGCTGTGCCAACGCTCATAATTATTAGTGATATTATTACACATAATTTAAACGTTTTCATTAGTCGGTCTTTATTTCCTGCTCCATAGTTATATCCGATTATCGGCATACCACCTTGCATTAGTCCAAACACTGGCATAAATATGAATGACTGTAATTTAAAATATACGCCTAATACTGATACTGCTGTTTGTGAAAATGACATTAATATCCAGTTCATTGCAAGTGTCATAACAGTTCCTATTGATTGCATTACCATTGATGGTATTGCTACTGCTAATATCTCTTTAAGTATTAAAAAGTCTATTTTAAATCCTTTAAAACTAAAGTTTACATCTTGTTTTTTTGTGATTATTACTACTATTGCAACTATCATAGATAGTATTTGTCCTGATACTGTTGCTACTGCTGCACCTAATACTCCTAATTCTGGAAAAATTCCAATTCCAAATATAAATAATGGGTCTAATATTAAATTAGTAACTCCACCCACTAACATAAATATCATCGGAATTATCATGTTCCCTGTTGCTTGTATCGTTTTTTCTATATTTATTTCCAGAAAAGAACCAAATGAGAATATCATTACTGTACTTAAATACTGTACCCCCATTACTATTAGTTCTTCATCGCCTTTTGCATAAAACTCAAAAAAAGGTCTTACAATAGTAAAACCTAAAATCATAAATACTACAGATGATATTATACCTAGTATTATCCCATGTGTTGCTGCTGAATTTGCATCTTTTTTATTTCCTTGTCCTAGTTTTCTAGACACCAATGAGTTAATACCTACTCCTGTACCTACTGCTACTGATATTATAAGCATTTGTATTGGAAACGCTAGTGACACTGCTGCAAGTGCTTTTTGTCCTAATTGTGCAACAAATATACTATCTATTACATTGTATAATGCATATACAATCATAGATAAGATTGCTGGTACTGACATTTTAACTAATAATGAAAAAATTGGTTCTGTACCCATTTTGTCTGAACTGTTTAACTTATTTATTTTAATTCACTCCTGTTTTTAACTATATACACTAAGGTCGCCCACCGATCAAAACATAAATGTTTTGATCGATATAGGCACTGTCCACTTTTCTAAATTAGCTTTATGTTGAGTGGACAGTGCCTTTTAATTCAAATCGAAGATTTGAATTGTGGGCGACCGTAAATTTTACATCTACTATTATTTATTCACTTAAATTTTTTATATATTCGTCTATTGAATCTGCTGCTTGTCTGCCTGCTCCCATTGCGAGTATTACAGTAGCTGCCCCTGTTACTGCATCGCCTCCTGCATATACTGCTTGTCTTGTTGTTTGCATTGTCGCTTCATCTACTACTAAACAACCCCATTTGTTAGCTTCTATTCCTTTTGTTGTTGTTCTTATTAGTGGGTTTGGTGAGTTTCCTATTGCTACTACTACACAATCTACATCTATTGTAAAATTAGAGTCCTCTTTTACTACTGGGCTTCTTCTTCCAGATGCATCAGGTTCTCCTAACACCATTTCTACACACTCAATTTTTCCTACTTTTCCTGTTCCATCATCAATCATTGCCACTGGGTTATTAAGCAATTTAAACTCTATTCCCTCTTCTTTTGCATGATGTATCTCTTCTAATCTTGCTGGCATTTCTTCTTCTGAACGTCTATATATTATGTACACATTTTCTGCTCCTAGTCGCTTTGCACTTCTTGCAGCGTCCATTGCAACATTTCCTCCACCTATTACTGCTACATTCTTAGGTTTTGGTATGCTTGTATCATAATCATCTAAATATGCTTTCATTAAGTTTATTCTTGTTAAAAACTCATTTGCTGAGTATACTCCTACTAGACCATTTCCTGGTATTCTCATAAAGTTTGGTAATCCTGCCCCTGTTCCTACAAAAACAGCTTTATATCCCATCTCTAATAATTCATCAACAGATAAAACTTTTCCCATTACCATATTCGTCTTTATTTCTACACCCATATCTTTTAAGCCGTCTATCTCTTTTTGTACTATTTCTTTTGGTAATCTAAATTCTGGAATACCATACATTAGAACTCCTCCAGCTGTATGGAACGCTTCAAATACTGTTACTTCGTATCCTTTTTTTGCTAAATCCCCTGCACATGTAAGACCTGCTGGCCCTGCTCCGATTATTGCTACTTTGTTTCCATTACTCTCTACTTTTTGTGCTTTTTCTGTAGAGTTTGCCATGTTATAATCTGCTACAAATCTTTCTAATCTACCAATTGCTACTGGCTCTCCTTTTATTCCTCGCACACATTTCATCTCGCATTGTGTTTCTTGTGGACATACTCTACCACATACTGCTGGTAATGCATTTGCTGATGATAAATGTTCATAAGCTTTCTTAAAATCTCCACTTGCTACTTCACATACAAATTCTGGAATTGGTACATTTACTGGGCAACCTTTTACGCATGGCTTATGTTTACAATTTAAACATCTTTGAGCCTCGTTTATTGCCATCTCTTCTGTATAACCTAGTGTTACCTCTTCAAAATTTTTATTTCTTATATTTGGGTCTTGCTCCGGCATTGGAGTTTTTTGTTTTTGCATATTAGCCATTTTCTGCACCTCTCATCAATCTGCAATCTTTACTTCTTGCAGCTTCTCTTTCCATTTCTTTGTATGTTCCTAGTCTTTGCATTGCTTCATCATAGTCTACTTGATGTCCGTCAAAGTCTGGCCCGTCTACACAAGCATATTTCATTTCACCGTTTACTGTAAGTCTACAGCCTCCACACATACCTGTTCCATCTATCATTATTGGATTCATACTAACTATAGTTTTTATTCCGTATTCTTTAGTTAAATTGCTTACTGCTTTCATCATTGGTATAGGCCCTATTGCTATAACTAAGTCGTACTCTACACCGTTTTTTATATTATCAAGTAAAGCATTAGTTACAAAACCTTTATTTCCGTTAGAACCATCATCTGTCATAACTGTTAAGTTTGTGCTTACTGCTTTCATCTCATCTTCTAAAATGATAAGTTCTTCGTTTCTAAATCCTGCTATTACATCAACATATGCACCCATTTCAAACAATGCTTTTGCTTGAGGGTATGCAATTGCACAACCTGCTCCACCACCTATTACAGCAGTTTTTTTGTATCCCTCTAAATGAGATTCTACTCCTAATGGGCCTACAAAATCTAAAATACATTCTCCCTCGTTTAATGTATCTAAAAGCATTGTTGATTTTCCTACTTTTTGATAAATAATTGTAATTGTTCCATTTTCTCTATCAAAGTCTGCGATTGTCAATGGAATACGCTCACCTTTTTCATCTACTCTTAAAATTATAAATTGACCAGGCATAGCTTTTTTAGCTACAAATGGAGCTTCTACCACCATTTTTGTCATTGATTCATTTAAATTTTGTTTTTGTACTATTTTAAACAATTAAAACACTCCTATCCTATTCTTATAGATTGTTTATTCTATTAATTCACATAACAATTATGATATACATATTATATCATTTCTAGTTTACTTAAAAATTTCTGAAAATATTCTGGTGCTATTGACTCAAACTCCATATACTCTTTAGTTGTTGGATGTACAAAGCCAATTAAGCCTGCATGTAAACATTGTCCTTTAAGTTCTTTTATAACATTTTTAGGTCCGTATACATCATCACCAGCTACTGCACGCCCACAGTACGCCATATGCACTCTTATTTGATGAGTTCTACCAGTTTCTAACGTTAACTTTAAATGTGTAAAAGTCCCATATCTAGCAACAACTTCATAATGTGTTATCGCCTCTTTGGAGTTTGTATTGACTACACACATTTTCTTTCTATCTTTTGGATTTCTGCCAATTGGTGCTGAAATTGTTCCCGTATCTTCTTTAAAGTTACCATAAACAACTGCTTGATACTGCCTTTTAAATGAATGTTCTTTTATTTGCTGTGCTAAGTCTTTATGCGCAACATCGCTTTTAGCAACTATTAATAGTCCACTTGTATTTTTATCTATTCTATGTACTATCCCTGGTCTTAATACACCATTTATACCAGATAAAGAATTTCCACAATGATACAGTAGTGCATTTACAAGAGTGTTTTCATAGTTGCCTACTGCTGGGTGAACTACCATACCTTTAGGCTTATTAACTACTAGAAGATGTTCATCTTCGTACACAATATCTAGTGGAATATCTTGTGGTTTTGTTTCTAGTATTTTTGGTGGTGGTATAGTAACTACTACTATTTCACCATTTTTAAGTTTATAGTTTTTAGATACTATTTTATCATTAACAGTTACATTATTATCTTCAATCAGTTTTACTATAAATGAACGAGTTTGTTCTTTTATTTGACTAGAAACATATTTATCTAATCTTATATTGTCGAAATCTTGAGTAACTACAAATTTAATTTGTTCCATTATCTTCTGCTACCTTATCAATTGGTTTTTTCTCTTTTAAAAAGTCTGACTGAAAAATAATATAAATTATAAATAAAACTGTACCTACCGTAACTGCATAGTCTGCAAAGTTACAAACTGGAGGAAAAAACGAAACTGCAATATAATCAATTACATAGCCTAAAAAAATTCTATCGATTAAGTTTCCTATTCCTCCACCAATTATAAGTGCTGATGAAATATAAAACATTTTATTAGCTGATTTATTTTTAAACAATGCTACAATAAATCCAACAATAACTATTGATGTTAGTATAATAAAAAACCAGCGAGAATCTGAAAGAATTCCAAACGCTGCACCTCTGTTTTCGACATAAACAAAGTCAAGAAGCCCATCTATTACAGTAATAGGCCCATTTTCTGTTATAGCATTAACTGCTAAGATTTTAAAGACTTGGTCTAATATAGCTACCACAGCTGCTATAATCAAGGCAAGTATTGCCAATATTATCACTCCAAATTTTTATGATATTTTACGCCCACCCACCGAGCGACACCTCCACACATCTAAAAACTCATAATGTGGTGTGGAGGTGTCGCTCAATTTAAATCTTCGATTTAAATTGGTGGGCGACCTTAACTTCAAGTTCTTGATTAATCTTTTAAAACTTCTGCACAGCGATTACATATTGTAGGATGTTCACTATTATCTCCTACACTTTCACTATAAGACCAACAACGTTCGCACTTTTCGCCATCTGCTTTTAAAACTTCAACTTCTAATTCTTGAGTGTCAGTTTTTAACACTTCTAAGCCAGACACAATAAATGCTGATTTAAGTTCATCTTCAACTGATTTTATAAAGTCAAAATCTTCATTTGATTTTAATATAATTTTACTCTCTAAAGAAGATTTGATTTTTTTATCTTTAACTGCTAATTCTATAGATTTTTTAACAGTATCTCTTAAAGTATGAATTTTATCCCATTTTTCCATAAATCCATCTTCAAGTTCTATATTAACAGTTTTAGGCATTTCATTAAATAATATTGAGTTTTCATCAGCTTTACTAGATTTAGGCATATATTTCCATATTTCCTCAGAAGTGTACGCTAGTATTGGAGCAAGCATTTTAGTCATAGACTCTAAGATTATATATATAGTAGTCTGTGCAGCTCTTCTGCTTATACTTTCTTTAGAATCTGTATATAATCTATCTTTTAAAACGTCTAAATAGAAGTTAGACATATCAACAACACAGAAATTGTGTATACTATGATATATTAAATGGAATTCAAAATTATCATAAGCAGACATAACTTTTTTATTAAGTTCATCAAGTTTAGTAAGAGCCCATTTATCCATAGGTAATAATGAATTTAAATCCACCATATTTTCATCTGGGTTAAAGTCGTTTAAGTTACCTAAAATATATCTTGCTGTATTTCTTATTTTTCTATATGATTCTGATAATTGTTTTAGTATATCTTTAGAAATTCTTATATCTGCATGGTAGTCAGAGGAAGCTACCCAAAGACGTAAAACATCTGCACCGTACTCATTCACAACGTCTTGAGGGTCTATACCATTACCAACAGACTTAGACATTTTTCTACCGTCGCCATCAACAACCCAACCATGAGTTAAAACATTTTTATAAGGAGCTTTACCAGTAGTTGCAACAGAAGTTAATAAAGAGGATTGAAACCAACCTCTATATTGGTCAGCACCTTCAAGGTATAAGTCAGCAGGCCAATGTAAATCTTTTCTGGTTTTTAATACTGAAGCGTGTGTAACACCAGAGTCAAACCAAACGTCCATAATATCTTTTTCTTTTTCAAAGTTATTAGAGCCACATTTTTTACATATTGAACCCTCTGGTAGTATTTCGTTAGCATCTTTAATGTACCAAGAGTCACTACCTTCTTTTCTAAATAGCTCAGCCACTGCCATCATAGCATCATAATCAATATGAGGCTCATTACACTCTTTACAGAAGAAGATAGGAATTGGCACACCCCATTTACGTTGACGAGAAATACACCAGTCTTTACGTTCACGCACCATAGAAGTAATTCTATCTTGACCCCAATTAGGAATCCATTTAACTTCATTAATAGCATTAACAGCCTCCGGCTTAAAATCTTCAACCGAGCAGAACCATTGGTCAGTAGCTCTAAATAAAACAGGCTCTTTACAGCGCCAACAGTGTGGATATTGGTGAACAATTTTTTTAATAGCAAATAAAGCATTAACTTGCTCTAAATACTGAGCAATAGGTTTATTAGCATCTTCAGTTTTAAGTCCTGCAAATTGACCTGCGTCTTTTGTTAAAACACCGTCAGCATCAACTGGCACTACCATATCAAGTTCTTTGTAATTTCTACATACTTCATAGTCATCTACACCATGTCCTGGAGCAGTATGAACACAACCTGTACCACTTTCTAAAGTAACGTGGTTACCAACAATCACAAGTGATTTACGGTCTAAGAATGGGTGTTGAGTTTTTATATATTCAAGTTCGCTACCTTTAAATTCAGCAACAACTTCATAATCTGTAATTTCTGCTTCTTCCATAGCACTTTTATATAATTCTTCAGCCATAACATAATATTCATCATTTGATTTTACTAGCACATATTTAAACTGAGGACCTACACATATAGCAACATTAGCAGGTAATGTCCAAGTAGTAGTAGTCCAGATAACAAAATGAACTTTAGAAGGGTCTACTCCTAAGTCTTTGAACTTACCTAAATCATCTGTAACATTAAATTTAACGAATATAGAATGACATGGGTCTTCGCCGTATTCAATCTCAGCCTCAGCAAGAGCAGTTTTACAATCAGGGCACCAATAAACAGGTTTAAGCCCTTTGTAGATATATCCTTTAGATGCCATTTGAGCAAAAACCTCAATTTGAACAGCCTCGAATTCATTTTGTAAAGTTATATATGGGTTATCCCACTCACCTATAACGCCTAAACGTTTAAACTGAGTTCTTTGGTCGTCAAGATAACCTAAAGTAAATTCTCTGCAAAGTTGTCTTAATTTAACAACATCTATAGTAGATGAATTATCAACACCGGCTTTAGCTCTAGCTTTAAGTTCAGTAGGAAGCCCATGAGTATCCCAACCTGGAACATAAGGAGCTTTAAAACCAGCCATATTTTTATATCTAACAATAAAATCTTTTAATGTTTTGTTAAGTGC
This sequence comes from uncultured Eubacteriales bacterium, assembly GCA_964369405.1. Classification (GTDB taxonomy): domain Bacteria; phylum Bacillota; class Clostridia; order Oscillospirales; family Acutalibacteraceae; genus CAYJFG01. Next base: position 52,381 of record CAYJGB010000003.1, on the reverse strand, counting down.
TGTACCTAGGTGAATATTACCGTTAGCATATGGAGGACCATCATGTAAAACGTATAATGGTTTACCATCATTTTTTTTCATTAAGTTTTCATATAATTTGCTTTCTTCCCAATGTTTAAGAGTTATCGGTTCAGTTTTAGGAAGACCTGCTCTCATTGGAAAATCAGTTTTTGGTAAATGTAATGTCAAGTTATAATCTTGTGCCATTTAATTGCTCTCTCCTCTTGTATAATGTATAATATAACAAATTTAATATATTAATCAGTCCAAATACCAATCCTACAGAAAAACTGTAAAATTGGTATCTAAAATTTTATTTTTTCAATTTTATTCTTCTGTCTTTTTTTCTGGATTTCCTTCAATAGCTCCATCAGAAATATCTACTACAACATCTTCTTCAGACATTTCTAAAACTTTTTCAACTTCTTTAGAAGCTACTTCTTGAGCAGCCGCTACATCGTCACTTACTTGATATTTTTCGTCTAATTCTTCTTTAGTTTCTGCTAATTTTTCAGCAGTTGGTAATTCTTCTAACATTTTAATATGATTATTATATACATCAATTAAATGCTCTCTTAAAACAACTGCATCTGCTTGAAGTTTTAAATAACCATTTTTTTGATTAACAACAGAAGCATTTGCATTTATAACTATATCTTGTGCTTCACGTTTAGCATCACTTATAATTTTATCTGCTTGAGCTTGAGCTTTAGTTAAAACGTCGTGTTTTAATTTTTCAGCATTAATCAAAGCACCTTTAACTTCCTCTTCATCTTTACGATATTCTTCAATTCTCTTTGCTAAAATATCTAATTTATGTATTAAATCTAGCTTTTCTTTTTTATTTTGTTGTAAAGATTCTTCGATTTCCTCTAAAAAAGCCTCTACATCTTCTGTTTTATATCCACCGATATTAGCTTTTCTAAAAGTTATGTTTTGCACTTCTTCAATTGTAATCATATACACTCTCTCCTAACAGTAATGTTTTATATTAATTTTAATCTTACCTTTTTTAGATAACCCTTTAATTTCACTAATAACAAATTTACCTTTACCTTTAATAGTAATAATATCATCTTGACTAACATTAAAACTTACGTTTTCTTTAGTAATGTGATTTACATTTACAAACCCTGATTTTATTAGTTTTGCACTTTTATCTCTGCTTTCTAAAGAAACAGCACTTACTATATTGTCAAGTCTTAAAGATGAAATTGTATACATTTTTTCAGTTATATTGTTAATAACAGGCAAATTAGAATTATCAGCAGTATTTATATCGACACCCACTCTACCAATTTTAGTAATTTGAGTTTTAATATATGAAACCATTTCTTGCTTTACAAAAACAATTGCTCTACCACTCTCTATTAGAATATCTCCAACAACTTCTCTTTTTATTCCTATAGCCATAAGAGAGCCTAAAAAATCTCTATGAGATAAATTATACTCTTTTTTATAGATAAACTCAAGAGGCACAATTGGGAAATTGTCTAAAACGCTCTGAAAATTTTTATTAAACACACCTAAAACTTTTCTTTGAGCATCTTCAAAGCCACCATAGAACATAAAGTCTACTTTTGCTTGCTTTAAAATATTTAAAGCTACCGCTTGTTCTTCTTCATATAAAAACGATGTATAAACCTCGTTTTGTTTTTGATTAACTAATATAATATTATCTTGAATTTTTGCTGATAATATTTCTATATTAAATTTACTTTGATTATAACTCATAAAAATTAAAAGTAAACTCCACTACTTTCTAACTCGTCTAGTAAATCGTCACCAGTTAAGTCTACATTATTAGGAATAATAATAAATGTACTGCTAGCAACTCTTTTAACTTGACCATTGTTAGCATACGCACAGCCACTTAAGAAGTCTAGTATTCTTCTTGATTGTTCTCTTTCTGTTCCTTCTAAATTTAAAACAACAGTGTTCATATTAATAAGCTCGTCAGCTATAGCTTTTGTATCACTTCCAAAAGACTCTGGTTTAAATAAAACTACTTGCAATTTTGCTGTAGCGTTAATATTTACTACTTTGCTACTATTTCTATTTTGATTTACATAAGATTGGTCTTTATAGCTTGACTCTTTACTATAAGATTCTTTGTAATCGTTTTGATAATCTTCTTCATCGTCGTAATCATAGTTTTCGTTTTCGTCATAATCGTAATCGTACTCATCTTCTTGAGAACCAAATAATTTGTTTAAACCTTTTCCTAGTTTTGGCATTTAAAAATCCTCCAATTATATATAAATTCTTTCACCAAATAGTGATGACCCTATCCTTACCATATTAGAACCTTCTAAGATTGCCTCATAATAATCTGATGACATACCCATTGATAAAAAGTCCATACTTATATTATCTATTTTTTTACCCCTAATGTCAATAAACAGTTTGTTCATTAATGAAAAATATTTACGAATTTCTGACTTTTTGTCACAAATAGGTGGAATTGTCATAAGTCCTCGTACTTTTATATTGCTTAAAGTAGAAATTTGGCATAGTAACTCTTCTAAGTTTTGTTTTTGAACACCAGACTTACTTTCTTCATCTCCAATGTTTACCTCAATTAAAATATCGGTATCAATATTATTTTTTATAGATTGTTTAGATATTTCTGTTGCAAGTTTTAAGCTATCTACAGATTGTATCATCTTAACTTTACCAACAATCTGACGAACTTTATTACTTTGAAGATGTCCTATAAAGTGTAAAGTTGCATTATCTAAGTCGTAATCATCATATTTTGACAACATTTCTTGAACTTTGTTTTCTCCAATATATTTAAGTCCTTTAGAAATAGCAAAATTAATAGTTTCTACATCAACAGTCTTTGTGGCTGATAACAAAATTATATCTTCTCTCTTTTTACCTACTTCTAAAACAGCCTTGTTTATATTTTCTTCAATTACTTTTAGATTATGTTCTACATCTAAAAGTTTTTGATTATCAAGATTGAATAATTTTTCCTTCATATAAATCGTGTCCTCCAATAACAACTTCATCATAAAGTTCAATAGTTTCTCCTCTAAAGAACTCTTCTAAATCTGTACCAGTGTCGCATATATAAATATCATTTATAGCATATAAAATATCTACTTCTTTAAACTCTAGTTGATTACCTTTGACTACATATACACCCATTACTTTTTTACTTTCTTCTTTTTCATTGCCATTTTCGTCTGTTGTAGTTTTAGTAATAGTTTCCTCGTGTAGTGCTTCTTTATTAACTGCAAAACCTGTATAAGATTTCACATCAATTTGTACTGTTTCTTCTCTCAAATTTGCAATTTCATCACTCATATAATTACACTCAAGCACTATTACAGCATCTGACTTATCATCTTCTTGATTTACTGCTTTTATCTTAACTGGTAATGCTCTTGATGTAGCATATGGCATATATAAAGTTATATCTTCATAACCTGCACTGTTAATCTCTATTGCATCATCTCTAGTAATAGGACAATTAATGTACCAGTTAAGTTCACTTATAACTTTACCCACAACATCATCATTTACTTTATGAGGCTCGTTTTCAAACAATTTATCTAAATTATTTTTACTCATATCTAAAACTTTGCTGTATTCATAATCGCCCTCATAGCCATCTACAGACGGAGTAAAATATCCCGCTACTGGAGATGTTATAACTCCAATTGACTCTTGACTTTCGTTTTCGAGTTTTTGTTTTTCATCTTCTAACTCATTTATTTTTTCATTATAGTTTATAACATCACCTATAATTATTTGACGCTCATTTATAAAATATAATAACTCTTCTTTTTCTTCTTCTATATTAAAAAAATCAGATTTATTTACTGTTTTATTAATACTTATAATTTCATCGTTTAGTCTGTTATTAATTGTATCTAATCCAGTGGAAACTGTAAGCGTAGATAAATTAAGTCTTTTATAGTTCTCAATTTCTTCATTAATTTTCTCAATTTCTTTATTATTTCTTGCATCTTCTTCAGTTCTATATATATAAGCTATAACTCCACCAACAGCTACTTTCCCACCATCATCAAAAACATACGATACATACCCATCTGTATCATTTGAAATTAATGTTTCGTTTCTTACTATATATGAATCTGTATATATAGATTCAGCCACTGTTTGAATATTTATAGTTTCTGTTTCTATTAAATCTCTGTTTATATTCCCAGACATAAATATTATTACAACTACTAAAACAACAATAGCTACTAATATCCCTATTTTGGTAAATGTTTTTCTTTTCATTCTTAATTCACTTCCAACATTTTATTATTATTAATTATTTCTTCTGCTTTATTAAATATTTCTTCAAAGCTTGATACTGTATCTATATCTATCCAATTAATTTTCTCATCTTTTCTAAACCAAGTAAGCTGTCTTTTGGCATATCTTCTAGTTTCTCTTTTTAAGTTTTCTAGTGCTTCCTCAAGTGTCATATTATTATCGAAGTATGGTTTTAACTCCTTGTATCCAATTGCCATTTTTGCTGTTTTTCCACATTCATTTGATAACACTTGTTTAGTTTCTTCAAGTAAACCCTCTTGTATCATTTTATCTACTCTTAAGTTAATTCTATTATATAAGTTTTCTCTATTTTCACATTTAAGCCCTATTCTAATATCTTTATATGGGCTTAGCTCTGTTTTAGATTTTTCTAAGTGCTTAGTCATTGTAACACCTGTAACTTGATAAACTTCTATAGCTCTTATTATTCTTTTTGCATTTATATTTTCACTAAGTCTTACTGCACTATCTATATCAATTTGTTTTAACTCTTCTAACAAACTATATACACCTTGTTTTTCAAGTTTATTATATAGTTCCTCTCTGATTTTTTCATCTTCACTTGTATCTGGTAATATTACATAATTTAAAAGTGTGTTTACATATAACCCTGTTCCACCTACTAAAATAGGCATTTTACCACGTGCATTAATATCTGCTATCACTTCTTGAGCTTTTAATACATATGCTCCTACACTATAGTTATCTGTAGAATCTACATAACCTATTAAATGATGTGCTATGTTTCCCATTTCGTTTAATGTAGGTTTTGCTGTTGCTATATCCATACCTTTATAAATCTGCATAGAATCAGCACTTACAATTTCGCCATTATATTTTTTTGCTAGTTCAATTGATAATTTAGTTTTACCTGAAGCAGTAGGTCCTACAATAGCTATAATTGGTATTCTATTTTCATTAGTCTTAGTATTAAATTCTGCCAAACTGTTTTTCCAACTCTCTCTTAGTTAAAATAATACTTATCGGTCTGCCATGAGGACAATATCTTAAATTATCTTCTTTTGCAAGTTTTAATGCAATTTCAATCAACTCTTGATGTTTGCTTATATTACCTGCTTTTATAGCTGCCCTACAAGCTACACTATGATAAACCCAGTCCATATTATCGGTACTAAAGTCATTTTTATTCTTTAATAGATAACCTGCAATTTCAATAATATTTTGTTCTATGTCTACATTTTCTAAATACTGTGGTGCAGACCTTACTAATACTGTGCCATTACCAAAGTCACTAATCTCAAAACCTGAGTCACTTAGAACTTTTTCGTTATTTATTATAGCGTCATACTCTAACTTTGGCAACGTAACAGGCAGTGGTGATAAAAGCATTTGAGCATAACCCTGTCCTTTTTCAGCTTTTAGTTTTTCATAAATTATTTTCTCATGTGCTGCGTGTTTATCTATTAATACTATTTCGTTATTATCTCTTTGTACAATAATATAAGTGCTAAACGCTTCGCCTATATATCGTGTATTATATTCGCTTTCTAGTGTTACTGCTGAATTTTCTAAATAGTTTTGCTTTTTTTGAGGTATTAATTCTTCTTTCTCTATATTGTTAATTATACTATCTTCTACTATATCATCTGCTATAATCACACTGTTATTAATTTCTTTACTAGCATACACTTTGCTAGTTTTATTATCTATTATTTTTGTAACATCATTATTAACTGTATTTTTTCTATATGCTTCATATACATTTATACTATCTGATACAAGTGTATTGTTATAATTTGCTGTTGGTATAGTGATAATCGGCTCATCTTGCATTTTATCTTCTACTATCTTACTAGCATAAGACATAAACTTATTTTCAGTTGTGATTTTATTATTGTTATTTAACTCTGTTTTATTTGTTTCTTGTGTTGCTTCTTGTATTGTTATATCTTTATACTCAGGTTTTGCATCATATGGAGTTTTTTGCATTGAAAACGCATTATTTGCTTTTGGTCTGCCATTTTGCCATATGTTTAAATCCATCTCTTTTATTCTATCTTTTTGTAAAAATGTATTTTTTACTGCATAATAAACTGCATCAAATATTGGTTTTTCGTTTACAAATCTAACTTCTATTTTAGCTGGGTGTACATTTACATCTACTGTGTTTTCTGGAATATTAATATGCAAAATACACGCTGAATGTTTAGATACCATAACTTGTCCTTTGGAGCTTTCTGCTACGGCTGCCATAGCTGTAGAACTTTTAACATATCTGCCATTCAAAAAGAAAATTTGCATATTTCTATTAGGTCTTGCATATTGAGGTTTACTAACATAACCTGATACTGCTACATTATTCAAGCTGTAATCAACTTCTAACAACCCATTTGCAAACTCTCTGCCACATACTGAATATATTGCTGATTTAAGTTTGTTATCTCCTGTAGTTTTAAGTGCTTGTTTGCCATCTCTAATAAATGTAAAAGAAATTTCTGGATGTGACAATGCAATTTTATCTATAACATTTGCAACTGCATTAGCTTCCGTTATATCTCTTTTTAAAAACTTCATTCTAGCCGGAACATTATAAAACACATCTCTAATTATTATAGTTGAACCTTTAGGGCACCCTGCCTCTTCATAAAGTTTTTCTTCTCCACCTTCTATTATATAACGTGTTCCTATATTTTCATCTTTAGCGCAAGTTAAAAGTTCCACTTTGGCTACTGCACAAATTGACGCTAGTGCCTCACCTCTAAAACCTAATGTGCTAATAGCATCTAAGTCATTACTTTCTTTTACTTTACTAGTTGCATGGCGTAAAAATGCTTTAGGTACATCATCACTATAAAAGCCATTTCCGTTATCAGTAATACGTATATATTTGACTCCACCGTTTTGTATTTCTACAGTTATAGCAGTAGCTTTAGCATCAATTGAATTTTCTAAAAGTTCTTTTATAATAGCTGCTGGTCTTTCTACTACTTCACCAGCAGCAATTAACTCTGCTGTATGCTTATCTAAAACATTGATAACACCCATTTTTCCACCACTCTTTATCTAATAATTTATATGTTAATCTTCTTTAGCTGTTTTTATCAACTCAAATAAAATATTCATAGATTCTATTGGAGTTAAAGTGTTTATATCTATTTCATTAAGTTTAGACTTTAATTTATCGTTTGTATTATTAAGTAAATTAAATTCTTCAAAATCATCTTGTACATCAATTGATATTTCTTTACTTTCCTCATAAACTTTATTTTTGTTTATTGACTGTTCTTGATTATCAAGCTCTTTTAATATATCTTTTGCTCGTTTTATTACACTGTTTGGTACTCCTGCAAGTTTTGCAACTTCTATACCATAACTCTCATCTGCTCCACCTCGAACAATTCTTCGCAAGAAAGTTATGTCATCTCCTCTTTTTTTAACTGCTATATTATAATTTTTAACACCACTTAACTGTTCTTCCATTACTGTAAGTTCGTGATAATGTGTTGCAAAAAGACTTTTTGCTCCTAGTTTTTTATTATCTACTACATATTCAAGCACAGCCCTTGCAATTGACATACCATCAAAAGTAGATGTACCACGACCTATTTCATCAAGAATTAATAAGCTTTTCGATGTAGCATTTTTAATAATATAAGCGACTTCGCTCATTTCCACCATAAAAGTAGATTGTCCTGCATTTAAATCGTCAGATGCACCTACTCTTGTAAACACACTGTCCACAATGCCAATTTCTGCACTTTGAGCAGGAACAAAAGAACCCATTTGAGCCATCAACACAATAAGTGCTACTTGACGCATATATGTAGATTTACCAGCCATATTAGGACCTGTAATAATAGAAACTTTATTATCGTTTAAATCAAGTAAAACATCATTGGGAACAAATGGGGAGTCATTTAAAATGCACTCAACTACAGGATGTCTACTTTCTTTTAAGTTGATAACACCACTTAGGTTAACTAACGGTCTAACATATCTATTATCTGCTGCAACATTTGCAAGAGAACACAAAACATCTAAGATTGCAATTGCATTTGCTGTTTTTTGTATTCTATCTACATTTTTCGCAACGATACTACGAATTTCTTCATAGAGTGTAAATTCTAGTGCGACTGATTTTTCTTTTGCACCTAAAATTCTTCCCTCTACCTCTTTAAGTTCTTGAGTTATATAACGCTCACAGTTTGTAAGTGTTTGTTTTCTTATGTATGTTTCTGGCACTAGTTCTTTGTAAGAATTTGATACCTCTATATAATATCCAAACACTCTATTATACGCTACTTTAAGTTTTGGAATACCTGTTATTTTTCTCTCTTGTGTTTCTATTTGTGCTAAAATTTCTGATGAGTTATTCATATCTTTGCGAACACTATCAAGTTCATCATCATAGTTATCTTTTATCATTCCACCTTCTCTAACAGAGAAAGGTGGCAAGTCTACTATTGATTTATCTATTATTTCAAATACATCTTCTAGTGGGTCTAAGTCTGCTTTTAACTCTTTTAGTAAAGTTTGGTCTGCAAACTCTAACATATCTTTAAGTTCTGGTAGGTTTTTTATTGCACTAGCTAAATTTCTAAGTTCTTTTGCTCCTGAATTACCATGAACGATACGTGTTAAAAGTCTTTCTATATCGAAAATGCTACCTAAAGCATTCATAATTTCTAATCTATCCACAGTATTACTAAACAACTCTTCTATACTGTTTTGTCTTTTTATAATTTGTGCGTAATTTAACAATGGTTGTTCTATCCAAAGTCTGATTAATCTTTTACCCATTGCTGTTTTTGTTCTATCTAACACCCACAACAGAGAACCTTTTTTACTTTTATTTCTCATAGTTTCTATAAGCTCTAAGTTTCTTCTTGTGTTAAAATCTAAATTCATATATTCGTTTTGAGAATATATATCTATAGTGTTAATTCTTTCAAGTCCTCTTTTTTGTGTATCTTTTAAATACCATAACAACGCCCCTATTGAGCGTATTATTTCATTGCTGTTTAGTTGTTCGATTTTAACTACATCTTCACTACTAAATATTTCTATCATTTCGGCTTTGCATTTTTCAAGCTCGAACAATTCATCTTCAAACAAATCCACACTAGCACTAAGTTTATCTTTTATAAACCCTGCTAAACTTTTTAACTTTATTGTATCTCCACCAACTATTATTTCTCGTGGATTAAATCTTGATAATTCATCTTTTATTTTAGCCTCTATTCCATCTGAACTAATAGCAGTTGTATGGAATTGTCCCGTTGAGATATCGCAAAACGATATTCCTATCGAATTATCTATAGTGTAAATACAAGATACATAGTTGTTTTTTGATTCATCTAGCATACTGTTTTCTGTAACAGTTCCTGGTGTTATTACTCTTATAACATCTCTTTTTACAAGACCTTTTGCTTTGCTTGCTTCTTCTACTTGCTCACATATTGCTACTTTATAACCTTTCGCTACTAGTCTTGCAATATATCCCTCACTGCTGTGATACGGTACACCACACATAGGTGCTCTTTCTTCTTGACCACAATCTCTACCTGTTAAAGTAAGTTCTAGCTCTTTTGAGGCAAGTTTTGCATCTTCAAAAAACATCTCATAAAAATCGCCTAGGCGAAAAAATAAAATGCTATCTTTGTTTTCTTCTTTAATTTTAAAATACTGTTGCATCATAGGAGAAAGTTCTGCCATTTTATTTTCCCGCCCTTTTATAATTTTTTAGTTAAATTTATCAACCACAACCACTACATGATGAACAACTTCCTCCACAACTCTCTGAATAATCAGTTGTGTTAGGGTCTTCGCCGTCAGCACTTTGAGTAATAATTGCTAGTACTCTTTTTAAAAGCACGTCCATCTCTTGCTTTTTCTCGTTATATAATTTCATATTATCGTTTTCCATAATATCATTATATACTTTTCTCATATCAGCATTTAATTCTTGAAGTTTATTATCATCTCTATCAGACTTACTAGCCTCGTTATTGATGTTCATTCTCTTTAAATTAAATTCACCGATTAAGTCTTGTAACTCTTGGTCCTCGTCACTTTGCTGTTGTGCAACTTTAAGTTGTAAGTATGCATCTTCTTTTTGTATTTGTCTGCCTATTTCTCTTGATAATTCAATAATATCCATTATAATTCCTCCGTTATAAATTTTATATATAATTAAACAAGTTCACCTTTTAAGATGTAATTTCTAGCAACTGTAATTTTTACATCTACAAAAGAACCTATTAAATTCTTATCTCCGACAAACTCTACTATCACATTACCTGTTGTTCTACCTGATAGTTGTGAGTTGTCGTTTTCTTTTTGACTTTCTACTAAAACTTTATATGTTTTGCCTACCATAGACGCACATCTTTTAGCAGCAATTTGCTCTTGTTCTTTTAACAGACTAGTAAACCATTTAGATTTTTCCTCATATGGGATTAAATCCTCCATCTTTTCTGCTGGAGTACCAACCCTTGGCGAGAAAATAAAAGTAAATAAAGATGTAAACTCCACTTCTTTAATTATATCTATAGTTTTTAAGAAATCTTCATAATTTTCACTTGGAAAACCTACTATTATATCGCTTGTAAGTGATAAATCTTTTATATTCTCTTTAGCATAATTAATTATCTCTAAATATTTTTTAGTATCGTATTTTCTGTTCATATCTTTTAAAACTTTGTCACTACCACTTTGAAAAGGTAAATGAAGATGTGAACTAATATGTTTACTCTTAGCTATAGTATCTATTAATTCTTTTGTGCAATCTTTTGGGTGAGATGTCATAAACCTTATCCAGTAGTCACCTTCTATTTTATCAATTTCTTGTAATAGTTTTGCAAAAGAAATGTCTTCCTCTAACCCTTTGCCGTATGAATTAACATTTTGGCCAAGTAGTGTTATATCTTTATAACCTGCATTTATCATTTGTCTAGCTTCGTTTATTATATCGCTAGACTTTCTGCTTCTTTCTCTACCACGAACATAAGGCACTATACAGTATGAACAAAAATTATCGCACCCATACATAACTGGTATAAAACCTTTAAATGTTTTATCTCGTTTAACTGGTATTCCCTCGTATACTGTTTTATCCTCTAACCCATGTTCTACAACACGCTTGCCAGACGATAAAGTATTATATAAAAGTTCTGGCAATTTATGCAAATAATTTGTTCCAAACACTAAACCCACAAAAGGAAAGCTTTTGTAAATTCTATTTACTATATGTTCTTGCTCCATCATGCAGCCACAAAGAGCTATTAATAATGATGGCTTACGTTTTTTAAGTGCTTTTAACGCTCCTACATTTCCAAACACTCTGTCTTCTGCGTGTTCTCTTATTGCACAGGTATTAAATAAAATCAAATCTGCTTCTTCTTTATTTTCAGTAAATCCATAACCCATTAAAGAAAGCATACCTTTAATTTTTTCACTGTCTGCAACATTTTGCTGACAACCATATGTTCTAATGCAAGCAAGAGGTTTCTCTCCTGTTGCACGAACTTGCATTATTTCTACAACCAATTGTATATATTCATTTTGGTTAATATAATCATTCAACTCTAAAACTTCTTCATTTTTTTTCAAAACTGCACAGCAACTCCATTCTTAAATTACATACATTTTATGATAACATATTTTATTATTTTCTTCAATACTTATAATACATTTTTTATAAGTTAAATTACGTCAACAAATTCCCATTGTATAGAGCTGGAACATCTCCAACTATTATTGTTTGTGCAATTGGCACATTAGTAGTAACAATCGCATTAGGTATGTAATCGTCACTTGTAAGATAAATTTCTGCCTCGATAATAAGTTCTATTATATGTTGAGTTTGATTTACACCAGCAGACACAAAACTGCTTTTAACTTGAGTTTCTATGCTACTTATAAAACTTAAAAACAAATATACTTGTGGCCCTACACCGTTTAAAAGCTCTACTCCTGAAAGTTCACCGACATTAATCCCAACAACAGAATTTTGCATAGCATTAATTTGCTTTTGTGCTTCTATTGTGTACTCTGATTTTAGTTTATTCAAATTATATGTATCTGTAGTTATTCCACTAATTTTATTTTCTTGAGAACGCTCAACCTCTACTAAATCAAAATATTCTAAAGCATTACTATCTTTTGATAAATTTTCAACAGCTGTATTAATTGCTTGCGTTGCCATTGTTTGAGCCTCTATCTCTGTTATGATTGCAACCATAGGTTTAACTTGAATTTCTAAAAATACAAATATCATTAAAGAAAAAAGAAGTAGTAAAATAAATATTCTTTTTAATATGTATGTAAATTTGTTTTTAACTCTCCTTTTTTTCGATTGTCTTCGTCTAATAAAAGTAATTCTACTTAAATACATAAAAAACACCTCTAAAATATAATATTCCAGAGGTGTTAATTTTGTTATTGTTTTTAAATATAGTATATGGACTTATTTTTTGTCTGTATCTGCTTCTATTTCTGCTTGAGTGTCTTTACAACCACAACCACAGTCAGAATCACAATCGCAATTTTCCATTATTTTATCTTGTATATCAGTAAAATCAAATTCTAAATTTTCTCCACAACTTGGACAATCTGTTTCTCCAAATAGTAAAATTTCTTCTTCAAAACAAATATCTTCGCCACAAGTAGGACAAGTAACTTCATAATATACATCGTCCATATCATCTTCAAAATCTTCGAAGTCTTCGTCATCAATATCGCCACAACCACAGCCACACTCAAAGTCTTCATCTTCTAAATAATCATCATAGTAATCTTCTTCTAACTCTATAAATGATTCTTCTAGTTCGATAAAATCTTCAACTAAGTCTGTTAAGTCTTCGTCTATTATATCTACTTGTTCTGTTAATTCATCTACTACTTCTTCTGTTTCTTCTACAGATGCTGCCATATCGTCTAAAACATCGACAATAGCTTTTATAACTTTAACTTTATCGTCTGTTTCATCTAATTTTAAGCCATCTACTAAACCTTTTATATAAGAAATTTTTTCTGATAATGTCATCATAATTAATCTACTCCTTTAAATTAAATACATCTTATGCACGAGACATATATTCTCCTGTACGTGTATCAATTTGAATCATGTCGCCTTCGTTAATAAATATAGGAACTCTAATTTCTGCACCAGTTTCCATAATTGCAGGTTTTGTAACGTTAGTCGCTGTGTCGCCTTTAACTCCTGGCTCTGTTTGAGTAACTTGTAATTGAACAAAGTTTGGAGGCTCTACACCAAAAACATTTCCTTTGTATGATAATACTTTACATTGCATATTTTCTTTTACAAATTTAAAGTTATCACCTAAAACGCTTGCGTTTATTGGGTTTTGCTCATAAGTTTCGCAATCCATAAAATAATATAAGTCGCCGTCTGCATACAAGTATTCCATATCTTTTCTATCAATAAATGCTGTTGGATATTTATCGTTTGGGTTAAATGTTCTTTCAACAACTGACCCTGTAATAACGTTTCTAATTTTTGTACGAACAAAAGCCGCACCCTTACCTGGTTTTACGTGTTGAAATTCTATAATAGACACTACTTGTCCGTCCATTTCAAAAGTTACACCGTTTCTAAAATCTCCTGCTGATACCATAAAGTAATTCCTCCTGTGATATATAAATAGTAATTAAATTGTAATTTTAACTATCTCTTACTAATTATACATATTAAGTTACATAAATGCAACACCTTTTTGATTTTTTAAAAATATAATTTATTAAAATAAATCAAAAGCTTAATTTGTATAGATTTATTACATTAATCAAACAGTATATGTACCTTCAATATCAGCCATTAAACTATCAATTTCTGACATTGCAGTATTAGCAATAATCATATGCCCCATACCATTACTATCATAGAAAAACCAAGTAACAGTTGCATAACCATCTAACACATAGTAAACTCTATACGCATTATAACCACTTAAAGTTACTTCTGTTACATTGCTATATTGAGGATTGCTTTTTTCTAACTCTTCTAATAAAGCATTTGCTATTTTTTCGGCATCTTCATCATTTCCTTTTTCTTCTGAACTATTTCTTGCTAAAGTTACCGAACTGCTTAAATCTACTGACGCATATGTAACACCTTGAACACTTGCTTCGTCATACTTTACCCAATCGCTAGGTATTTGAACATATCCATACTCCTCGTCACCAATAGTCTTAAGATTATTCTGTGTATCTGACGAACTAGATTTCACATAATCCAAATACATCTCTTTAAAAGCATCTGAACACCCTGTAAATGTCAACATAATTAAAACAACACAAATTAATATTATTATTTTTTTCATAATAAGCCTCCGAAAATTTATTTATATTATTATATCATAAAAATATAAAATAGTCAAATAATCCCAAGCTACAATTGTAATCTGGAATTATATTTATATTGGCGTATTAAATTTATTATATTATTGTCAATTCTTTAGAAATTGTAGCAAAATTATCATACCCATCTTTTGTAACACATATCATATCTTCTATTCTTACACCAAACTCTTGTGGTAAATATATGCCAGGCTCTACTGTTATAACCATTCCACTACTAAGTATTGTTTCTCCAGTTGTTGATAAGCGTGGTTCTTCATGAATTTCTAGCCCCACACCATGGCCTGTGGAATGTTTAAAATACTTTGCATAACCTGCTTTAGATATTATATCTCGAGCAATTTTGTCGCATAAAGTGCTACTAACTCCAGCTTTTACAGCTTTGAGTGTGCTTGTTTGAGCCTCTAGTACAATATTATATATTTCCTCTTGTCTAGCGTTTACACTTTTTAAAGCAATAGTTCTAGTCATATCGCTATGATACCCATTGTAAACAGCACCAATATCCATAGTGATAAAATCTCCGTCTTTAACAGGTGTATCATCAGGTACACCATGTGGAAGAGATGTTTTATCGCCAGAAATTGTTATCAAGTCAAAAGCTACTTTTGATGCACCTTTTTTCCTCATTAAAAATTCAATATTTAGCGCTATTTCTCTTTGTGTAACTCCAGCTTTAATAAAATTTAAATTTTCTATATATGCATATTCTGCAATTTGTTGAGCTTTTTTTATATATTCTATCTCTTGACTAGTCTTAATCATTCTTAAATTTATTAGTTTTCTGCTTAAAAGCGATGATGTAACTACAGTAATTTTATTTTCTGCAAAAGCGTTTTCCATTCTTTTAAGCATTGCAATTGTTACTTTCTCATTTTCTATTAAAACCTCATCTATTTTATCAGCTATACATATTTCTTTAATCGATTTATATAGAGAGTCAAATATAACAACTTCTAAATCAAATACATTTTCTTTTGCTACTTGTGCATATCTAAAGTCTGCAAGCAAATAGCCACCTTTTGGAGTAATTAAAATTGCTCCGTCTGTATATTCCAATTTACCTAAGTAAAATACATTTTCATTAGATGTTATCAGCGCTGCTTGATTATCTTTTATTATTCTTTTAATTCTGTCTACTCTATCCATATCTATTCCTTTAATCGCTTAATAAAGTTGCATCAATCGCAAGTTTATATACATTTTTCCCAAAACCTGCAATAACACCTTTGCACACTTGTGTTATAACGGATTTATGTCTGAACTCTTCTCTTTTATGAACATTTGACATATGAACTTCTATAAATGGTGTATCAATCGATGCAATTGCATCTCTTAGTGCATAGCTATAATGAGTTAAAGCACCTGCATTTATTATGATTGTATCAAAAGCACCTAATGCACTATGTATTTTATCAATTATTTCACCTTCGTGATTTGACTGAAAAATTTCAATATCACAATCTTTACTGGTTGCATAGCTTTTTATCTCTTCGTTAATACTGTTTGCACTTAACTCCCCATAAATACCTTTTTCACGAACCCCTACCATATTTAAGTTAGGCCCTAGTATTAATAATAATTTTTTCATATCGTTATTCCTCCATCATATAAAGCCCTCTTGACTTTATTCTGTTTTCTGCAAATGATGTAAATACTCGTCTTATTTTAACTGTTATTCCCTCTTGTGACGGGCTAACAGGCTCAACTAACATGGCTTTTACTCCAACAAGTTTTGCACCTAATATATCAGTAAACACTTGGTCACCAACAACCATTATATTAGAAAATTTTTCACCAAGAATTTTTTTAGACCTAATATACGCTACTGGTGACGGTTTTAAAGCAAATGCAATAAATGGAAGTCCTAAGCTATTTGCTAAAGGTTCAACCACTTTTTTATAGTTATTAGAAAAAAGTACAATTTTAATTTCATTTTGCTTCATTTCTTCAATCCATTTTGTAATACCATCATATGGCTTGTTCGCCCCATATATTTTTATAGTATTATCAACATCTAAGAGTAACGCTTTAACTCCTAAACTGTTTAACATTTTACTATTAATTTGTGTAACACTGTTTAAATACAGAGTATGCATATAAAAACTCCTTAATTTCATTTAAATCCTCTAAAATAATTATACTGAACAAGAAATTACAATTTATATTTATAAAATCATTTTAAATTGCAAACTTACCCATTTTAATTAATCTTATCACAAATAGTAAAACAATGCAAATATATATTCAAAAAAGCGAACTTAATAAAATAAGTTCGCTTTTTGATAATTATTTGATTAAGTACACATCTAACACACTGCTAAACTAAGTAAATTATTTGAATTTACGTTTACGTGCAGCTTCAGATTTTTTCTTACGTTTTACTGATGGCTTTTCATAAGCCTCTCTTTTACGTACTTCTTGAATAACACCTGATCTTGAGCATTGCTTTTTAAATCTTCTTAAAGCACTTTCAAGAGATTCGTTATCTTTTACTTTAACTTCTGACATCTATTTCCCTCCCATCCGCCAAAAGGCAGGGGTTAATTGCATTCGTTGCAAAAAACATTATACAATATTTATATTAGTTATGTCAAGCACAAAGTTAATTTTTCGACTAAAATAACAAATTCTTGTTATTTTGCTACAATATTAACTAGCTTTCCTTTAACATAAATCTCTTTAATTATGTTCTTTCCATCTATAACAGAAGACACTCTTTCATCTTCTTTTGCTAGTGAAATTGCTTCTTCACTAGATAAATCTACAGAAATTGTAAGTCTTGTACGTAATTTTCCATTTACTTGTACAGCAATTTCTACAGTGTTATCTACACATTTGCTTTCGTCATGTTTAGGAAAACTTTCTTGTGCTACTAATTTATCTCCTAAATTTTGATTTTTGTAAACTTCTTCTGTTATATGTGGTGCAAAAGGATTTAATAATATAGTAAAGATTTTAAGTTCCTCTTTAGTAACACTACCCTTTGCAGATATATCATTAATAAGTGCCATCAAAGTTGCAATAGCTGTGTTAAACTTGATATTCTCAATATCATCACCAACTTTTTTAATCGCTTTATTAAATGGTACTTCTAACTCTTTTGTAATACCCTTTTCTTGGCTTATTATATCTTGTAAATTAAAGTATCTTTCTAAAAATCTGCGACAGCCTTTAATGCTTTGAGGTTTCCATGGTGCAGACTTTTCAAAGTCACCAATAAACATCTCATACATACGCATAGTATCAGCACCATACTCTTCTACTATTTCATCTGGGTTTACAACATTGCCTCTAGATTTACTCATTTTTTCGTTATTCTCGCCCAAAATCATACCATGACTTGTACGCTTAGCATATGGCTCTTTTGTTGGAACTACACCAATATCATACAATACTTTGTGCCAAAAACGACTATACAACAAGTGAAGAGTTGTATGTTCCATTCCACCATTGTACCAGTCTACTTGATGCCAATACTCCATAGCTTCTTTACTTACTATAGCGTTGTCATTATGTGGGTCCATATAGCGTAAGAAATACCATGATGAACCTGCCCACTGAGGCATAGTATCTGTTTCTCTATGAGCTTTTCCACCACATTTTGGACAAGTAGTGTTTATAAAGTCTGTAATATTTGCTAGTGGCGATTCTCCATTTTCTGTAGGTTCATAAGTATCCACCATAGGAAGTTTAAGTGGTAATTCACTTTCTGGCAACGCAACATATCCACATTTTTCACAATGAACTATTGGAATAGGCTCGCCCCAATAACGTTGACGTGAAAAAACCCAGTCACGAAGTTTAAAGTTAACTTTTTCTTCACCTAATTTATTTTCTGTTAACCATTTAACAATAGCTACTTTTGCATCGTCTACAGTTAAGTCGTTTAAAAATCCTGAATTTGTCATAATACCAGTTGCACAATCTGTAAAAGCTTCTTTTGTTACATCTCCACCTTTTACAACTTCAATTATAGGTAAATCGAACTTTTTAGCAAACTCAAAATCACGAGTATCATGTCCTGGAACAGCCATAATAGCACCTGTACCATAAGACACCAGTACATAATCAGAAACAAATATAGGGATTTGCTCGTTATTAACTGGATTAATTGCAAAAACACCCTCAAGTTTAATACCAGTTTTTTCTTTTACAACTTCTGTTCTTTCAAAATCTGATTTTCTTGAAGCTACTACTTGATACTCTTGAACTTCATCTATATTTTTAATTGTATCTTTCCATTTTTCAATTATTTCGTGCTCTGGCGATATAACCATATATGTAGCACCAAAAAGAGTATCTGGTCTAGTAGTATATACTGTTAAATCATCGCCCATTGTAGTGCTAAACTTAACTTGTGCTCCAGTTGAACGTCCTATCCAATTTTTTTGCTGAGCTTTTACTCTGTCTGGATAATTTACTAAATCTAAGTCTTCTATAAGTCTGTCTGCATACTGTGTAATTTTAAGCATCCATTGTGATTTAACTTTTCTAACAACTTCACTACC
Organism: uncultured Eubacteriales bacterium; assembly: GCA_964369405.1. GTDB lineage: Bacteria > Bacillota > Clostridia > Oscillospirales > Acutalibacteraceae > CAYJFG01. Next base: position 33,230 of record CAYJGB010000003.1, on the reverse strand, counting down.
ACAACGCTCACAACCACCATTTACAACTTCTTCGTTTGCAAGCACACATTTACAAGAAGTGCACCAGTTTACAGCCATCTCTTTTTTATATGCTAACCCTTTTTCAAACAATTTAAGGAATATCCATTGTGTCCATTTAAAATATTCTGGGTCAGTTGTGTTTATTTCTCTGCTCCAGTCAAACGAAATACCTAACGACATTATTTGTTTTTTAAAGTGTTCTATGTTTTGTTTAGTAACTACTTCTGGATGAATTTTATTTTTAATTGCATAATTTTCAGTAGGTAGCCCAAAAGCGTCCCAACCAATTGGATATAAAACATTATACCCTTGCAATCTGCGTTTTCTTGATACTATATCAAGTGCTGTATATGGGCGTGGGTGTCCTACATGTAGCCCTTGTCCTGATGGATAAGGAAACTCAATTAATGCATAAAACTTTTCTTTATCGCTTTCATTTTCGGCATGAAAAACGCCTTGTTCTTCCCAAATTTTTTGCCATTTAGGTTCAATTAACTTATGTTCGTATCTCAATTTAAGTGCCTCCTACATTATACTAACCTTTATTTTAATATGTCAGATATATCTATTTTTTCACCATCTTGCCATAATCTATCTAAGTCATAATATTGTCTTGATTCATCTGAAAAAACGTGTACTACAACGTCTATAAAGTCAAGCAACACCCAAGAATTTGAGCGATGACCCTCTATATGACTTGCTGTAATTCCTGCCTCGTCTAGCTTTTCTTCTACTTCCTCTGCTAGTGCTTTTACTTGTGTACTACTATTACCTGTTGCTATTACTACATAGTCAGATAATATTGATATATCTTCTACTTTTATTACTGCTATGTCGTGCCCTTTTTTACTATCTAAAACTTTTGCAGCTAGTTTTGCTGTTTCTAAAGATGTCATTATTTTATCTCCTTATTATTATTTAAAATCAACTCGTTATATAAACTTATTGTATTTGGTTCTACTGTTGCCTGTCTATCTATTAAATCTTTAATCGTAAATGAAAGTCCATATAACATCGCATCTTCTAAAGACTCATATGCAAGCTCTCTTAAAATAACAACATCATCATAAACTCTCTCGTCACTAATAAAGTCTGCAACAAAAATAATTTTTTCTACTAATGTCATATTACTTCTTCCAGTAGTATGATATTTTATCGCATTAATTATTTCTTCATCTTCTATCTTTAAAATATCTTTAACATAAACACTTCCAGATATTGAATGCCACAACTTATTAGTTTTTCTTTCTAAATCTGTGAGTATTATATCAGAATTATCAATTAATTTCAACTGTTCATCAAATGGCATTTCCTTAGTAATGTCGTGTAGCACACCGGCTATTTCACATTTTTTTACATCTGCATTATACATTTTTGCAAGTTTTACAGCTTGTTTTGCTACATTCACACTGTGAATATATCTTTTTTCACTCATTTTTTCTTTGATAATTTTTTTGTACTTGCTAATTGACATTTTAATCACCCCTGATAAATAGAATTTTCCAATATATATTTTTGAACTAAATCACCTGTTAGATGACTAGTGTCTAAATTTTCTTTAATTAAATTTCTAATTTGAGTAGATGATACTTGCATAATTGGATTTTTAAGTATAACTGATTTTCCTTGAGTATTTGCAAGTTTTTTACTATGTGCAAAAAGTTCATTATAATTTGTAATATCTCTTGGTGCAGTACAAACAGTTGCTATTTTTAAAATGTTTTCTGCCTCTTTCCAATTTTGTACAGTCATAAACATATCAGCACCAGTTATTAAATAAATCTTGCTGTCTTTATATGTTTGTTTAAGTTGTCTTAATGTATCAACAGTATAACTTGCACCTTGTCTTTTAATCTCTATATCTGACACTTCAACTTTTTCTATACCCTCAAAAGCAATTTTACACATATTAAACCTATGGCTAGAACTAGTCATATCATTTGCACTTTTGTGTGGTGGTATATTTGTAGGAACAATTAAAAGTTTATCAAGTTTCAATTCTTCTATAAAAGCTTGTGCAAGTCCAATATGACCTAAATGCACTGGGTTAAAACTACCACCAAACATACCTATACGTTTAATCATACTTTTTTTACTTTTGGTAATACAATTTTTGGCTCTTTTTCATTTTTACGATATAATACAAATTTTGAACCTATAACTTGTACTACTTCAGCTTTTACACTTTCTGCTATTTCTTGTGCTATCTCTTTTGAGTTTTTTTCAGATGTTTCTAACACCTTGCCTTTTATAATTTCTCTTGCTGTAAGTGCTGTATCTGCTTGCATAATAACTTGGTCACTTATTCCAGATTTTCCTACCATTAGAATTGTATCTATTCCGTTTGCAAGTCCTCTTAAATACGCTCTTTGCTTACTTGTTAACATATATATTCTCTCCTATTTATCTTGACTATAATATTTTAATAATTCTTTTTTTAGCAATCTCAGTGCATTACCTCTGTGACTAATTTCGTCTTTTTCACAAGAACTTAATTGTGCAAAACTTTTACCACTATCAGTTAAGAAAACGGGGTCATAACCAAACCCACCATCTCCAATAATTTCAAAGGATATTTCTCCTTTACACTCTGCATATACTTCTATAACTGTATCTTTATCGATAACACAACATATTGCACAAGCAAAGCTTGCTCCTCTATCTTCTTTTTTAGTTTCTTTCATTTCTAAAAGTAGTTTATTTATTCTATCTTTATCTGTTGCATTTTCTCCTGCATATCTAGCTGAGTATACTCCTGGTGCGTTATTAAGAGCTTTTACCATAAGCCCTGAATCGTCGGCTATACTAGGCAATTTTGTGTTCTCAAAAGCATTCATAGCTTTTAATTTTGCATTTTGTGCAAATGTAGTTCCTGTTTCTTCTACTTCTTCTAAGCTAATTCCCTCTTTTTTGGCAGTTGTCACACATATATCTAAAGGCGTTAAAATGCGTTCTAACTCCTTTAATTTTTTTGCATTATTAGAGGCTATTATAAACTTTTTCATTCTTCTGTTTCGTCCTTTTCTTCTGTAGAATTTTTGTTTTCACTGTCAAGTTCAAATTCTACATCTTTTTCTCTATCAAATAATGCATTCGAAAATTGTGTTGCATCAAACTTTTGCAAGTCGTCTATCTGCTCACCTACACCAATATATTTTACTGGTACTTGCAAGTCTTCTCTAATCGCTAGCACTACTCCACCTTTTGCTGTTCCATCTAGTTTAGTAAGCACTATACCTGTTATGCCAGCAGCATTTTTAAATTCTCTAGCTTGGTTTACTGCGTTTTGACCTGTAGTTGCATCTAGCACCAACAATATCTCTTTATCTGCATTTGGTAATTCTCTATCTATAATTCTACTTATCTTAGAAAGTTCGTCCATTAAGTGCTTTTTATTGTGTAGTCTTCCTGCTGTGTCACATATTATTACATCTGAATTTCTAGCTTTTGCTGCTGCAATTGCATCAAATACTACTGCTGCTGGGTCACTGCCTTCTTTTTGTTTTATTATATCGCACTGGCTACGCTGCGCCCATATCTCTAACTGGTCTATTGCTGCTGCTCTAAATGTATCTGCCGCTGCTAGCAATACTTTTTTATTCTCTTGTCTTAGGTTATTTGCAAGTTTTCCTATAGTAGTAGTTTTCCCTACTCCATTTACTCCAATTACTAAAATTATTGATGGTTTAGTATCTAGTTTTAATTCTTCTCCACCTCTAAGCATATCTGCAATTGTTTCTGCTAATAATCTGTTTATTTCATTAGGGTCTTTAATCGATTCTTTTTTTACTCTCTTTTTTAATTCCTCTGTTATTCTTTGAGCAGTATTTATACCAACATCACCCATTACAAGTAGTTCTTCTAACTCTTCAAAAAGCTCGTCATCTATCTTTCTAAAGCTTTTAAGCATTGTTTCTACTTGTCCTGTAAAACTCTCTCTAGTCTTTTTTAAGCCCTCTTTAATCTTACTAAATAGTCCCATAAATTACACTCCTTTAATTCATATTTTGCATATTAAGTTTAGAGGCTACCTCTGTAGCTCTAAGCTCTAATAATTTAGATACTCCCTCATCTTGCATAGTAACACCGTATAAAACGTCTGCTTCTTCCATAGTTCCACGTCTGTGAGTAATTAAAATAAACTGTGTTTTATCGTTCATAAGCCTTAAATATGATGCAAATCTATCTACATTCACCTCATCAAGAGCTGCTTCAATCTCGTCCATAACACAAAACGGAGCAGGGCTTACTTTCATTATAGCAAAATATAAAGCAATTGCAACAAGTGCTTTTTCTCCACCTGACAAAGCCTCTAAGTGAACAACTATTTTACCAGGTGGATGTACAGAAATATCAATACCACTAAGTAAAATATCATCAGGGTTAGAAAGTTCTAAACTTGCTTTACCACCACCAAACAGCTCAACAAAAGTTTTCTTGAAATTTTCGTTAATTTGATAAAATCTTTCTACAAAAATTTCTTTCATTTGTTTAGTTAACTCGTTTATAAGTCTTAAAATCTCGGCTTTTGATTTTTCTACATCTGAAACTTGTTTAGACATAAAATCAAAACGCTGTGAAACCTCTTTATATTCCTCGATAGCAGAAACATTTACACTACCTAAAGATTTTATTTTGTTTTTAAGTTCGTTTAAACGTCTTTTGCCCTCAGTAATGCTATCAATTGGCTTTGCAATTTCGGAGGCTTCTCTTCTTGTAAGCTCATATTCTTCCCAAAGTTTTGCAATAATGTCATCATATTGTTTTTGAAGATTAATTTTTCTTTCTTCTAGTCTTGCAAGCTCTCTACCAGAAAGTTCTTTTTCGTTATTTTTATCTTTTTCGATTTTTCTAAGCTCTGATGTACGTTTTTCAAAACTTAAACGTTGCTCACTTAAAGAGTTAATTTTATTATTATTTTCTTCAATTTGAGCTTCAACTTGAGAAATATAATCTTTTAAAAGTAAAATTTGATTTTTAATTTCCTCATTTTTATTTTTGAGATTATTAATCTCTTCAAATAAATAATTTTTTCTCTCCTCTTTAGATGAGCTAGTGCTTTCATCTAAATTTATTTCTTGATTAAGTGACTCTATATCTTTTTGATTAGTAACAATTAACAGTCTTATATCTTGTAATTTTGATGCATATTCTTCTCTTTTAGATGTTAAATCTTCTCTGTTAACATTCATTAACTCAGATTGTTTCTGAGCTTTTTTTATCTCTTCTTCAATTTTTAACAGTTCATTATTTGCATCTGTAAAAGTAGCTTTATAAGTTTTTTGTTTAGTAAAACACTCTTCAATTTCTATCTTTATATCATCAATATATTTAGAGTTATTTAAAAGCTCAGATAAACAAGTTTTATTTTCTGCACTTGTTCTAATCTCTTCTTCTGATATTTTTGATAACTTCTGTTTTTCTTCTTCTAGATTAATATTAATCTGTTCCGCTTCACTTCTAATAAGCTCATAAGAATTTTTAGCATCTCTTGCTTTTGTTGCTAAATCATTAGCAATATTTTTATTTTTCTCAATTTCTGATACTCTGCTTAAAAGTCCTGCATTTTTAGCAAATGAACCACCAGTTAACGAACCACCAGCATTTACAACTTGTCCATCTAAAGTTACAACTCTAAATTTATAGTTAAACTTTTTAGCAATAGAAGTAGCATAATTCAAATCTTCTGCAATAACTACTCTCCCTAGTAAAGAATATAAAATATTGTTATATTTGCTATCGCAAGAACAAAGAGCACTTGCAACACCTATAAAACCATCACATTTATCTAAACCATTTTCTTTTATCTCGTAACCTTTGATAGTAGAAAGAGGTAGAAAAGTTGCCCTACCACTATTTTTTTGTTTTAAAAAAGATATAGCACGTTTAGCATCTTCGTCAGTTGTAGTTACAATATTTTGCATAGTAGCACCTAAAGCAGTTTCAACAGCTACAGTATATTCGATAGGCACTTTTATAACACGTGATACAGGTCCATGAACACCTGATAAATTACCGATATCAGCTTGTTTAATAACAGCTTTAACACTGTGATTAAAGCCCTCCAAATTTTTTTCTAAGTCTTCTAAAATCTTAACACGTCTTAAACGTTCTTGGCAGTCAAGCTGTAATTTATCAGCTTGACTTTTTGCACTTTCCATATTGCTAAGTTGGTTTTTAAGTTTTAAATCTAAACCGCTTACAATGTTTTTAGAAGTAGTAATATTTTCATTTAGATTTTTAATTTTATTTTCATATTGCAAGTTTAAATTTGATAATTCTTGCTTATCGTTTTCTTTTTCGATTAAAGAATTATTCAAATTTTCTATCTTACTGTCAAGTTCTTGAAGTGAAGTGTCACTTGTAATTTGAGATACTTTAATCTGTGCTGATTTACTACTAAGAGTCGCAATTGATGAAGTAATTTCTTGTAATAAATCTGTGTTTCTGCTTGTATTAACATTTATCTGATTAAGCTCATTTTGATATTCATCATAATTATTTTTTAAACTTTCAAGCTTTAAATTATAATCTTTAATTTTTTCTTTTTTGACTTCAATATTTTTTTCTATATTTAAAAAATCTGTATCAAGTGTATTTATCTCGTTTTCAATTCGCTCTACACTGCTATTATTGTGTAATATATCGTTTTCAAAGACTGATACTGCTGATTTTTTACTAGATACTTTTTCATCTAACTGAGAGTTATCTCTTCTTATTTCATCTATATCTACAGCATATTTGCTACCTTTTAAGTAAAGTTCTTCAGTTTCTTCGTTGATTTTAGAAAGCTCGTCTTTAGCATTTTCGTTTTGAGTTCTTGCTATCATTATTTTTTCTTCTTGGTCACGAAGAACTCCAGCAGATTTTTCTAAAGTATCTAACCATAAACCAATTTCAAGCTCTCTCTTTTCTGTTGAATATTCTAAAAATGATTGTGCTTTTTTAGACTGTATTTCTAAAGGCCCTACTCTTTGTTCTAGTTCAGTTACAATATCTCTAAGTCTTAATAAGTTCTCTTCTGTCGATTTAAGTTTTCTTTCAGCTTCTATTTTTCTATATCTATATCTTGATATACCTGCTGCTTCTTCAAAAATTTCTCTTCTTTGCTCGCTTTTAGCTCCTACTATACTATCTATTTTACCTTGACTTATCATAGAGTAACCATCTCTACCAAGTCCTGTATCCATAAATAATTCGTGTATATCTTTAAGTCTTACAGCTGCTTTATTTATAAGATATTCACTGTCACCACTTCTATAATATCTTCTAGTAACAGCTACTTCATCACCGTCAAACGGTAAATGCCTATCTTTATTTTCAATTGTCAATGTTACTTGTGCATAACCTTGTTTTTTTCTTTTATCTGTTCCGTTAAATACTACATCTTCCATTTTTGAACATCTTAACGCTTTTGCTGATTGTTCTCCTAATACCCATCTAATAGCATCACTTATATTGCTTTTTCCTGAACCATTAGGCCCTACTATTGATGTTATTCCGTCATCAAAACTAAGCTTTGTTTTTTCTGGAAATGTTTTAAATCCTTGTATTTCTAGCGATTTTAATAGCACTTTTTCACCTCTATTAATATACTTCTATTTTGTTAATATCTATTTTATCATCTTGTATTACTATTGGGTTATATCCTAATTCTTTGATTTTTTCTATATTACACTTTTTTTGTCCGTTTAATTTAGAAACATCTCTAGGATTTACTACTATATTGATATTACCTTTTTGAATATTTTTTATATATATAATTTTTAGTATCTTATTTAATAATATCTCACTTTGACAAAGTTCTCTAAACGCTTGATGATACGCACCTGCTACTTTATCTGTTTGCATGCTTTCACTGCTATGTAATCCTACTCTAATCACTTTAATGTTTAAGTTTTCAAAATACTCAATCAACTTTGCACATAACAAAACTGTATTATCAAGCTCAGTCGGTGAATATAGAAAGCTATTATATAATTCTTCTAAATATGTGTTTTTCATTACTATTGTAGGGTATATCCTGATTGTGTCTGGTTTTAAATCGGCTAATTTTTCTGCTGTTAAAATATCTTTCTCGTTATCGCTTTTATATAAACCTGTCATCATTTGAAGCCCTAAAGAAAACCCATAACTCTTAATTAACTCAGATGCCTTTATTACATCTTCTACATTGTGACCTCTCTTGTTTGCAATTAAAACATCATTTATCATGCTTTGAGCACCTAACTCAATAGAAGTAACACCATATTTTTTTAAAATATTTAAAATATTTTCGTCTATACAATCAGGTCTTGTAGATATTCTAATACCTGCAAAATTATAATCTTTTACATATTCATAAGCACACTCTAAAAGCTCTATCATGTAATCATAATCTATCGCTGTAAAACTACCACCAAAAAAAGCAATTTCTCCATTTATTACATTTTCTCCTAATGTTTTAATTGCTATTTCTAAGTCTTTTTTTATATCTGCTTTCTTTGGTTGATAACTTTTCCCTGTAATTGATTTTTGATTACAAAAACTACATTGATGTGGGCAACCATTGTGAGGCACAAAAATTGCTATGTTACTATGTTTCAATACCCCATCAACTCCATAGCTTCCCTAGCGGCTTGCTGTTCTGCCTCTTTTTTGCTTTTTCCTCCACCTTTACCAATAACATTGCTGTTTAAGTGAACTTCTACAACGAAATGTTTATTGTGGTCAGGGCCACTTTCTCCTGCAAGAACATACTCCAAACGCTCTTCTGGGTTTTTTTGTACTATTTCTTGTAAACTTGTTTTATAATCTTTAAAACTCTTTGGTTTTGGATTTTCTATATCTGGCACTACAAAATTAAGTACAAATTTACGTGCATTTTCTAGCCCACCGTCTAAATAAATAGCTGCAATTAAAGCCTCGAATGCATCTGCTAAAATAGATGCCCTAGTAGCTCCACCACTATGACGCTCACCTCTACTAAGCATTAAAAACGAGCCTAATTTTATGCTTTGAGCATATGTCGAAAGCGATTTTTCGCATACTAAAGATGCTCTAAGCTTAGTTAAATCTCCTTCTGGCATATTAGGGCAATTTTTAAATATATAATCAGAAACTACAATACTTAGTACTGAATCTCCTAAAAACTCTAATCTTTCGTTACAAGTAGCTTTGTTTTTTGCTTCGTTTGCAAAAGATGAGTGTGTAAGTGCTGTTTTTAAATATTCTATATTATTAAATTTATATCCACATAGTTTTTCAAATTGTTCCACCTAAAATCTCTCCTTATTTTGCAAGTGCTTTTTCAATTTCCTGTGTTACATTGCCCTCAACATATTGTTTTGCAAGCCCTATTGTGCTTTTAAGCGTTTTAGCCTTTGCACTTCCATGACATTTAAATACTGGCTTTGATATTCCTAAAATAGCTGAGCCACCATATTCGTTATAGTCAAATTGCTTTTTCATATTTTTTAAATCACTCATAACTAAGGCTGCTGCTAATTTAGTTTTTGCATTTTTGCTAAACATATCTTTTATTTTACCCATTAATGCTAATGCTACACCCTCATAAGTTTTAATTATTAAATTACCTGTAAATCCATCTGCTACTAAAACATCGCAACCATGCATTGGTATATCTCTGCCTTCTACATTTCCTATAAAATTTAAATCACTATTTTTAAGTAGTGCGTATGCATCTAGTTGTAGCTGTGTTCCTTTTGTTTCTTCTGTTCCTACATTTGCAAGCCCTACTCTAGGACTTTTAACTTTCATAACTTTCTCCATATATATTGAACCCATCAGCCCAAATTGTAATAACATTTCTGCTCTACAATCTACATTTGCACCACTATCTAGTAACATTGCAAAACCTTGAGTTGTTGGCATAACAGGTGCAAACGCTGCCCTTTTAATACCTTTTATTCTCTTAGTAATCATAGTAGCACCTACTGTTAATGCTCCACTATTCCCTGCTGATACAAATGCATCTCCTTGTCCCTTAGCAAGTAAGCTTAACCCTACAGCCATTGAAGAATCTTTTTTCTCTTTTATAACTGCCATAGAATCATCATGCATATCTATAACTTGAGTAGCATTTACTAGTTCTATTCTATCAAGAGATATGTTTTCTTCATCTGCTACTTTTTTCATCTCTTCTACATCGCCTGTCAAGATTATATCTATATCTAATTCTTGAGTAGCCATTACAGCTCCCTTAATTATCTCTAGTGGTGCATTATCTCCACCAAAACCATCTACTATGATTTTCATAATGTTTCCTCCACATTAACATCATTTTCAATTATGAATTGTTTTAAAACTTCTATTGAACGATTAGCATATTTAGTAGCCTTTAATTTTTTATCTCTTATAACTTCGTTTAGTGACGGTAAAATTCCAACATTAGCACCCATTGGCTGAAAGTTAGTAACTGTTTTATCACTTATGTAATTAGCAAGACAACCACTCATACATTCTATCGGTAAGTATAATTCTTTTTGCCCTAATACTTTTCTAGCTACATTAATACCTGCTATAAGCCCAGAACTACCAGATTCCATATATCCCTCAACACCTGTTATCTGTCCTGCAAAGTATAAATTGCTATTTTCTATAAATGAATAATCAGCATTCAATAGCTTTGGTGAATTAATAAATGTATTTCTATGCATTACACCATATCTTACAAAATCTGCGTTTTTAAGTGCTGGAATTAGACCAAATACTCTTCTTTGTTCAGGAAATTTTAAATTTGTTTGAAATCCTACTAAATTATATAAAGTTGCCTCTTTATTTTCTTTTCTAAGTTGAACTACTGCCCATGGTCTATGTCCAGTTTTAGGGTCAGTAAGCCCTACTGGTTTCATAGGTCCAAAACGTATAGTGTCTTTTCCTCTTTGTGCCATTATCTCTATTGGCATACAACCCTCATACACTTTAGGGTTTTGCACATCTACATTATGTAAAGGTGCTCTTTGAGCATTTATCAACTCATCTCTAAAATATTCATATTCCTCTTTATTAAGTGGACAATTAATGTAATCATCACCATCGCCTTTACCATATCTGCTAGCAAAAAAAGCACTATTAAAGTCTATACTATCACTAGTAATTATTGGTGCTGCTGCATCAAAAAAATTTAATGCTCCACCACATAATTTTTCTATATTATTTGCTAATATATCACTTGTAAGTGGCCCACTTGCTATTACTGTAATACTATCTTGTGGAATTTCAAATATTTCTTCTTCTATTAAATTTATGTTTTTATGCTCTCTTATACGTTTTGTTACTTCTTTTGAAAACAAATCTCTATCTACTGCCAATGCTCCACCGGCTGGAACTCTACACATATCAGCACACATCATTAGTAAAGAATTGAGCATTCTCATCTCTTCTTTGAGCATACCAGCAGCACTTTCTACTCTACTTGCTTTAAACGAATTAGAACATATAAGCTCTGCTAAACCATCTGTTTGATGTGCTGGTGTTTTTTTATGAGGTTTCATCTCATACAAATTAACTTTTATACCTCTACTAGCTATTTGATATGCGCACTCACACCCTGCAAGCCCTGCACCTATAACATTAACTGTCATAAAAAATTATTCCTCGCTGTCTAATTTTTTTACATATCCACAGCCCTCTTTATTGCACATTAGAACTGGTTTTTTACCTTTTTTCTTAAATAATATTTCTCCACATTGTGGGCATTTCTCATTTGTAGGCTCGCTCCAAGACACAAAATTGCAATTTGGATAATTACTACAACCGTAAAAATCTCTACCTTTTTTGGTTTTTCTTACAATAACTTGTCCATCACATTTTGGACAATTAACGCCTATTTCTTGTATGAATTTTTTTATATTTTTACATTCAGGGTATCCAGGACAAGCAATAAATTTACCATATCTGCCAACTTTAACTACCATTTTTTTGCCACAAAGTTCGCATACTATGTCTGTTTCGTCTTCTTTAAGCTGAATTTTAACACCGTCCATCTCTTCTTTTGCTTTTTTAAGTGTCTTGTCAAAATCAGAATAGAATACATCTAAAAGCTCTACCCATTCTTGCTCGCCTTTTTCTATTTTATCTAAGTCTTGTTCCATTTGAGCCGTAAATTTAACATTTACAATCTTTGGAAAGCGTTCTTTCATAAGTTTTGTTATAACTTCGCCAAGTTCTGTAGGAAACAAAGTTTTAGCTTCTCTTTTTACATATTCTCTACTTGTTAAAGTAGAGATAGTAGCAGCATATGTTGATGGTCTACCTATTCCATTTTCTTCTAATGCTTTTATTAAAGATGCCTCAGTAAATCTAGCTGGTGGCTGTGTAAAATGTTGATTAGGTAAAAGTTCTTTTAATTTAAGTGGCATATCTTTTTCTAGTGGTGGAAGCTCTTTTTGTTTTTCTTCTTCAGAGTCTTTACCCTCTACATAAAGAACAGTAAAACCATCAAAGCTCACAGTATAGCCAGACGCTTTAAAAATATACTCGTTAGCAGTTATCTCTGCTTGAGTAGTTTTGTGCATACAATCAGCCATTTGACAAGCTGTAAAGCGTTCCCAAATTAATTTATAAAGTTTATATTGGTCAGAAGTTAAACTACCCTTTATTTTATCTGGTTCTAAAGAAGGCATAGTAGGTCTGATAGCTTCGTGACCATCTTGAGAGTTAGAACGAGATTTAAACACACGAGGGTTTTTAGGTAGATATTTACTACCATATTTATCCTCTATAAAGTTTTTGATTTCGTCTAAAGCATCATTAGATATACGCAGTGAGTCAGTTCTCATATAAGTAATAAGACCAGTAGCACCAATATTAGGAATTTCCATACCTTCGTAAAGTTCTTGAGCAACTTTCATAGTTCTTCTTGACTGAAAACCTAATTTTCTTGAAGCCTCTTGTTGAAGTGTTGATGTAATAAATGGAGGTGCTGGAGATTTTTTTCTAGTACCATTTTTAACTTTAGACACAACATAATCTGCATTTTCTAAGTCTTTAAGTATTTTATTTGCTTGTTCTTCGTTGTCTATTTTAATCTTTCCGTTTTTATCACCATAAAGAGCAGATGTAAAGTTTCTTCTACTACCTTTTGGTATAAATTTAGCATCTATCGACCAGTATTCAACTGGAACAAATTTGCGTATTTCATCTTCTCTATCTACAATTATTTTAAGTGCCACAGACTGAACTCTACCACCAGACAACCCTCTTCTGATTTTTTGAGATAAAAAAGGACTTAACTTATAGCCTACTAATCTGTCAAGTATTCGTCTAGCTTGTTGTGCATCTACTAAATCCAAGTCAATAGCACGTAAATTAGCCATACCATTTTGCACGCCTGTTTTTGTTATTTCGTTAAATTCAACTCTATTTTTATCAGCTGTATCAAGTCCTAATATATACGCTAAATGCCATGATATAGCTTCTCCCTCACGGTCGGGGTCAGTTGCTAAGTAGATGTTATCACTTTTTTTAGCAGCTTTTTTAAGCTCTGTTACTAACTTTTCCTTACCTTTTATTATATCGTACTTTGGTGCAAATTTCTTTTTTATATCTACACTTAAACGTGATTGTGGTAAATCTCTAACATGTCCCATAGAAGCTACTACTTCAAAATCTTTACCTAAATATTTTTTTATAGTCTTTGCCTTTGCTGGTGACTCCACTATTACTAAATTTGCCATAATATTACTTTACCCTTCTTATATTTTTATTTTGAAAATCTTCTTCCTGAATGCGATTTTATAAGCCCAAAAAGTTCTAATTGTGTTAATGCTGTTAAGACATTTTTTATAGAAAGTTTAGTCTTACTCGCTATTTCATCTGTATGAACTGGCATTTCCGATAAAACATCGTATATCATTTTTGCATCATCGGAAATATCATCAGGAATATCTGTTTTAATATAATTTGTTGTTGTATCTAATTTTTGATTATCTGTTTTAACTTTATCGCTATTATTTGTTGTTTTTTCTTTTTTATTATCAGTTTTTTCGTTATTTGTTTCTTCTTTTCGTACTGTAAATGGTACTTTATCAATTTCTTCTTCGTAATCTTCTAAATTTTGTTCACTTGTAGTTTCAATATATTGAGTATATAAGTCGTCATATTCCTCTAAAATATCTTTTACCTCAGTTGTGAACTTTGCACCTTGTTTAATTAGTAAGTTTGTGCCTAGTTGATATGTATTTGTTATTTCGCCAGGAACTGAAAAGACATCTCTGTTTTGTTCAAGTGCTAAATTTGCAGTAATTAACGAACCACTTTTCTCACCTGCTTCGATAACTACTAATCCATTGCTCAGTCCAGATATTATTCTATTACGCATAGGAAAGTTTCTGCCTAACGGTGGTGATTTTGGTGGATACTCAGAAATAACTGCTCCTTTTTTAGTAATTAGGTTTCTCATTTGAGCATTACTAGATAAGTAGTTATAATCTATTCCACAACCTAGTACACATATAGTGCTACCACCAGATTGCAACACACCTCTGTGAGCTGCACAATCTACGCCTAACGCTCCACCACTTACTACTATTGTACCAACTTTAGATAGTTCAGCACCAAAAGTAAAAGCTGTTCTAATACCTTGTCTTGATGCTGACCTAGTGCCAACAATTCCAATTGATAAATTATAATCTACGTTTGGCATTTCACCTTTTACATATAATACTATCGGTGGGTTGTAAATCTCGCTTAAGCATTTAGGGTAATCGTCTGAATTAAAAGTGATAATATTATAGTCAAGTGTTTTACAGTCTTCTATAATTTGCATAGACTTATCAAGAGAAGTATCTTTTAAATTCGACAGTTCCTTGCTTGTAAAACAACCTAACATACGTTTAGATGTATAATCAGCATAATAAAATTCTTTGATGTCTTTATAAAAGTTAAATATAGTTCTAACTTTTGGGTTACCATAGCCTAATGCTTGTTGTAACCACACATAATAAATTGTAGTTTCATTATATTTATACATACTTACTATCACTCCTTATCTCTTAACATTTCCCACATTAAAATTGATGCTGCAACACTTGCATTAAGTGACTCTGCTTTTGAAAGCATAGGTATTGTAACTTTAAACTTACAAATGTCTAGTGCTAATTTCGTAAGCCCATTACCCTCATTACCGATTAAAACAACTGATTTATCAAAATTATTAAAATCAATCTTAGTTACATTTAAAGCATCTTTACAAGGAGTTGAGGCAAAGCAAATAATATTATTTTCTTGAAGATTTTGAATAAATGTTATAAAATCATCTACAACAATAACAGAAAGTCTAAAAACTGCACCCATACTTCCTCTTAAAACTTTAGGACTGTATATATCACAACAATCATTCGAAACGATTAAACCATCTATCCCAAGTGCTTCTGCTGTTCTAAATATTGTTCCTAAATTTGTAGGGTCTTGCACATTTTCTAAAGCACAATATTTACCCTTTTTTGCACTAAATATATCTAAGTTATTATCGCTGATTTTACAAACACACATTACACCCTGAGGTGATTTAGTATCGCTAAGAGATTTAAACAATGAATTAGCAACAATAATTATCTCTTTAGTGTTAATTTTAATATCTTCAATAAAGTCTAAATACTTATCGTATACATCATCAGAAATAATTAATATATCTATTAAAACACCACTTAAAAAAGCATCTTTACAAAGTCTTAATCCTTCAATAACGTAAGAATTTTCTTCTCTTCTGTATTTAGAACTCTTAATTAACTTTTGAATATGTTTTAATGTTTTATTATCTTTACTGGTGATTTTTTGCATACAAAAAGCCTTCCTTTGCTAATAGCATTTAAATATTTAATTACGAAAAGTGCGTTTGAGATAAAATCCCAAACGCAACAATTATATTTTTAATTAAGCATTCTTTGCTTGCTCTACTAACTTTGTGAAAGCTGCAGGGTCTGAAATTGCTATCTCAGATAACATTTTTCTGTTAAGTGTAATCTCTGCTTTTTTAAGTCCATTTATAAATGTAGAATAGTTAGTACCATTCATTTTACAAGCAGCAGAAATACGAGTTATCCATAAACGACGGAAATCTCTTTTTCTATGTTTACGTCCAATATATGCATAGTTGCCACTTTTCATAACAGCTTGTTTAGCCATTTTAAAGTGTTTACTTTTTGCACCCCAGTAACCTTTTGCAAGTTTTAACGTCTTTTTTCTTCTCTTGCGAGTCATCATCGCACCTTTTACACGTGCCATTCTATCTTACCTCCATAATTGGTTAATTTCAATTTTATTAATGCATTAAAAGCATTGTAATAATTATTTGTAAGGGATTAATCTTTTTACTTGAGCTACATTTGTTTTATCTGTAATAGCAGCTTTTCTTAATCCTCTTTTACGCTTAGTAGTTTTTTTGTTAAGAATATGTCTTCTATTTGCGTGTGCACGAATTATTTTACCGTTTTTAGTAACTTTAAAACGTTTTTTAGCACCGCTATGTGTTTTAATCTTTGGCATAATATTTTGTCCTCCTTAGAAAGTTTTACTTAGTTGGTTTTGGAGCCAGAAACATAAGCATATTACGACCTTCAAGTTTTGCAGGTTTTTCAACATTGGCATATTCTAGGCACGCTTGAGCAAATTTATTCATTGTGTCATATGCAAGCTCTGGGTGTCCCATTTCTCTACCTCTAAAACGGATAGAAACTTTTACTTTATCGCCATTTTTAATAAACTTTAAAGCGTGATTAAGTTTAGTGTTAAAATCGTGAGTATCAATATTTAAAGAAAGTCTAATTTCTTTGATATCAACAACTTTTTGATTTTTACGCGCTTCTTTCTCTTTTTTTGCTTGTTCAAAACGATATTTACCGTAGTCCATTATTTTGCAAACAGGCGGTTTTGCCTGTGGAGCAATCTTAACTAAGTCCAAATTTTTCTCAGTAGCTATCTCTAACGCTTTTGCACTAGACATAACACCTAATTGGACACTAGCATCATCAATTACTCTTACTTCTTTGTCTCGAATTTCGTCGTTAATCTGTTGTTCCTTACTGCTAATGGTTAGCACCTCCAAAATAAATTGCAATAAAAAATACGGGCAGAATTCGCCCGTAACAATACACAAAAGTACACTAATAAAGATAGCACTTAATTTAAGTATTGACCCATACAGACGAAACTAAATAGGTGAAAGCATTTCTGCCTTACTTTATTGTTCTGACATATATTAACACGTATTACACGTTTTGTCAATGGATTTTAGAAATTTAATATAAATCAATTAATCACTTAATAAATTTATATCTTAAAAACAGTTAAACTCAGTAAAAACATACTCAAAAAGTATTGAATATGTTTTTACAATATTGCTATTAATTTTTTGAAAATTCATCTGTGCCAACTGAACATAATGGACATACCCAATCTTCTGGTAAGTCTTCAAATGCAGTTCCTGCTGGAATTCCATTTTCTTCATCGCCAACTTCTGGGTCATAAACATAACCACATACATCGCAAATATAACTATCCATACGCTTGTGTCTCCTTTTAAATTATTTTATAGTCTTTTAAGTAAATATTTCATACTTAACTTACTATAATACAACTGACTTTTAAAATTATACTATATATCATTATTTATGTCAAACTAATGGTACTTGTTTTTATAAAACCAATGTGCCTCCGTCTGCTTGTAGTAGCATAAGGATATTTTCTTCATCTCCTGTATTTGCATTTACATATACTAGTATTCTTTCTTCACTACTTGATACACATTTAAACTCATAACATAACACCTCTTGTGTGCCACCTGTTGGTATCATTGTTAATTGAGATGTTTCTATTTTTAAATCTTCATTTAAAGATAGTTGTGCATCTATCAATTCAATATCTGGGTTTTGGATTTCTCTATCGTAATGGTTCATTATATAACCTTGTGCATTGTAATTTACTATTTCACCTGTTTTTAAATCTACTCCGACTTTTATCAAATCACTGTAACACACAACATCATCTTGAACACTTGCAAAGTTGATTGTACAAATATTACCACTAGTTACATAGTAGCTCTCTTTCATATTCTTCATTCCGATTTCATTTAAAAACTCTTGAGCATTTTTTATAGCCTCTAAATATTCAATCTTTTTTTCATCAACTATTACATTTTTATACATCTCTTCTATATAGCCACCATGCACTGTTACTGATATATAAATTTCATCTTTACTAAAAACATAACATTGTACATTACCTTTTCTAGTGTTTTCATATTTTAAGTTTTTTTCTTCCGTATTCAAAAAGTCACTTGCTATTTTAAGCGCTTCATCTATACTCACCACTTGTGTATCTTCAAACATTCTAGGCTCTTTTTGTTGCACTTGGTCAGAAAATGGTCCGTCATAAACTAAAGATGGATAATCTTCAAAATCCTTATCAATTTGCTCAAAGTCTTTATCTAGTGTAAATGTAGATATATCTTCATTTAAGTTTTCCAAATTAGATTCTATTGTCTTTTCTTGACCTAAAAAAACTTCTCCATTAGCATAAAGCGTTGCTATATCTTCTATTTGAGGTGCCAATTCTTGAGCGTATTCCTTTAATTTTATAATACTATCTTTATCTTCCTGAGATAATTCTTCTCCTCTTGATAGTTTAGCAATTATATAATTAGAGAAATCTCCTACTTGAGATAAATACTTTTGAAGTTTTTCGCACTCACCATAAGTCAAAGGTAGTCTACTTAAAGCAGATTTTGCGCCTAAACTATCTTCGCTAAGATTAACAGCCATAGTGTACTGTGATGTGTGCGTGCTTGCATATTCACCTTTTGTAAGTGCTGATTGCACACTAGTTACATAGTCAGAAAACTCATTTAAAGCTTGTTGATAACTAAGTTCGATAGTAGAGCGATACCTTGTAGCTAAATTGTAGCCCGAAAAGCTAACACCAGCAATTACAACTATTAAAGCAAGTGTAAAAGTAACTATTCGCACAAAACGTCTTAACGGTATTTTAACAATCATATTTATAACATCCTTTTCAGTAATCTAAAAATATTTTTAACAAAAATCTTGAAAAATATTCTAAATTATTTAAATATGACCTTTATTTCAGTTCCATTATTTTCTTCACTGTTAATTATGATATATGCATTATGTTGTTCTGCAATATGTTTTACAATCGCAAGCCCTAAACCTGTTCCACCTGTCTGTTTTGACCTACTTTTATCTACTCGGTAAAATCTTTCAAAAATTCTTGCTTGATGCTCCTTAGGTATACCAATACCATCATCTTTTACAGATATATAAGGTTTGCTATTTTCAATGTCTATTGTAATTAAAACTGTTCCATTTTCTTTATTATATCTAATAGCATTATCAGTTAAATTATATATAAGCTCATAAAGC
This sequence comes from uncultured Eubacteriales bacterium, assembly GCA_964369405.1. Taxonomy (GTDB): domain Bacteria; phylum Bacillota; class Clostridia; order Oscillospirales; family Acutalibacteraceae; genus CAYJFG01. Next base: position 13,830 of record CAYJGB010000003.1, on the reverse strand, counting down.
ATATATCTATCGCCTTTAACTATGTTATGCTTTAGTGATGTTTTAATCTTAACATTATGTTTTGATGCATACATTTCCAATGAGTCTGCACATTCTTCTGCGATTTCTTTTAAGTCTACATTTATCATAGCTTTAGGGCTAGACACTTCTTCTAACTGCGACAACTCTATAATATCTCCGATTAAAGTTACTAATCGCCCTGCTTCTTTATGTATTTTATGTGCAAAAGTTTTTACATCTTCATCTTTAGCCAGTCCACTTTCTATCATTTCAGCATATCCAGATATCGATGTAAGTGGTGTTTTAAGCTCATGAGAAACATTTGCTGTAAACTCTTGTTTTATTCTATCCAGTTCGTTTAAATCAGTCTTATCAACAATTATACATATAACGCCAATCTGTTTTCCATCTGAGTAAACAGGGTTAGCTAAGAGCTGTAATTCTCTATTTTTTGCTTGAAAATTTACAGACTTACTTTTTCCTCTTAACGCTGAGTCTACACACTTTGTTACTTTTTCGCTACGTGTTAAATGTACAAAGTTTTTACCTAAAACATTTTGATTATATGTATATAAAAGATGTATTGCGCTATCATTTTGCATAAGTATCTTTTTATTAACATCTAACAAAATAAACCCTTCTGCCATATTTGCAATTAGTGTATTTATTTTATCTGTTTCTTGCTGTATTTCTACAAATTGTGCTTTTATTTTTTCGCTTTGCTCCCTAAGTTTTATTGATAACGGTTTTAACTCTTCATAAGGAACATCGCTATTATTTTCTAACATATTTTCAATTGGATTAACTATACTTTTAGTAACCCTTGAAGATATAAAAAATCCAATTAAAAGAATAAAACCAGCAATAACTCCAACCGCTAACACTACACCCTCAAGCATAACTAAATAATTATCAACTTCTTGTGAAATCCTTAATACATTTCCATCTGGCAATAATTTTGCGTAATAAAACACTTCTTCATTTAATGTGTTTGATTGCCTTCCACTTACACCTACTCCTGTTTCAAAAGCTTCTATTACCTCTGGCCTATTACCATGGTTTTCCAAGTCTTCGAGTGGTATGTTTTCACTTTCATAAAGAACTACTCCTTTTTTATCTATAATAGTAATTCTATATTTTTCATCAACAGCTTGCGATAACTGTTTCTCATCACCTGTAGAAACATATAACTCTACTGCTAATTTTCCATAATCTTCTAAATCACTGGCAACTTGATTATTAAGTGAATTCCAAAAAATCATAACACAAGAAACTGTAGTTAAAATTACAGCTAATGTACCAATTATAAATAATCTAAGAGTTAGTTTTCTTTTTAATTTCAAAAATTATTCCCCCACTTTATATCCTACGTGCCTTACAGTTTTTATTAAGTTTCCACTTTCGCCTAATTTTTGTCTAAGCGTTTTTATATGCATATCTACTGTTCTGCTCTCGCCTTCAAAGTCGTATCCCCACACTTTTTCAAGTAGTTTTTCTCTTGTAAGTGCTATCTCTTTATTTGCAATTAAATATTTTAGTAATTCATACTCTTTATACGTTAGCACACAGTTTACACCATCTGCCATTACACTATGTTTAAAGTCATCTACCACTATATTTTTATATTTTATTACTACTTGTTCTTCTTTTTTCTCACATCTTCTTAACAACGCTTTTACTCTTGACACTAACTCCATTACTCCAAATGGTTTTGTTATATAGTCATCTGCACCTAAATCTAAACCTCTTACCTTGTCTAGTTCAGTTGATTTTGCTGTAACCATTATTACAGGTATTTTTTGTGTTTTTTCATTATCTCTTAAGTTTTTAAGTATTGTAAGCCCATCTTCTACTGGTAGCATTATATCTAATAGTATAAGTTTTGGAAGTCTATTTTCACATTCTTTATATAAATTTGTACTATCTTCAAAAGCAACAACTTCAAATCCACTGTTTTTAAGTGCATAAGTTTCAAGCTCTCTTATATCTTTATCGTCTTCAACTATGTATATCATAAGTAAACACCCTTCTAAATTTATTGTGAAATCAATAAAAATATTATATCATAAACTATAAAAAATTAAAGTAAAACTTTAGTAAAATTAAATTTTTATTTTACTTCAAATAAAAAACTCTCTTGTGATAGATTTATTATCCAATCATCAAGAGAGTTTTACTTATTTTATATTTATTAAACGTGGCATTCTCTTATCATATACTGTATAATTTTTAAAACCACACTCAATTAGCATATCATACACTTCTTCTATACCACTTGCTAAATCATTAACATTATGTGCATCTGAACCAACTGTAACATACTTACCACCTAGTTCCTTATATCTTTTTATTACATCTATTTCTGGTAAAGTTACTCCAATTTCTTGTCTCAGCCCAGAAGAATTTACTTCTATTGCTACATTTTTCTCTATTATTAATTTTAATATTTCATCAATTTCTTCTTTGAAGTCATCAATAGATATATCAATTTTATCTCTACCCACCATATATCTAAGTGGATAAGTTAAATGAGCAACACTATCAAAATTACAAAATTTAACCATTGTATACACTTCTTGAAAATATAAAGACAGCATTTCTCTAGCACTTTCCTTAGTATATTCAAGAAAATAAAAATCTTCATAACCTTTTATACAATGTATAGAACCTAATAAAAAGTCAAAATTTGCAAGTGTCATAACTTTTTGAGTAGCATATCCATCATGTAGTGGCTCACCAACTTCAAGCCCACAGTAAATATTTAGTTCTCCGTCATACTTAACTTGAGCTTTTTTAATCTCACTTATTGATTTTGGTATCAACACTTTGAAATTACCATATTTATCATCTTGGTTATTATAGTACAAATACGATTCGAAGTGGTCTGTAATAGTGATAGAATGCATATTAAGACTAATAGCTTTTTTACATATTTCGTCTACGCTATCTAAACCATCAAAAGAACAGTTAGAGTGTATGTGGCTATCACTAATCATTGAGTATTTCATTTTGGAGTAAACAACTCACTTTCTACAAACAGGGGCATATATTTACAAAAATATCTTATAAATATATAATATCATTATGAAAGTTGAATGTCAATTTAAAAATTCAAGAATATTTAAAACCCCAAAAAATTTTTATTGACAAAAATTTAACATGTTATAATACACAAAATCAAAACTCGATTTTTGCACTAAAATAGAACAAATGATATTTTGCTAGCATCTTTCCTGTTTTGTTCATAATTTATTTACAATTACATCATTGCAAATACTTTAATCGTATGATATTATTACTTTAATGTGGTAAAATCCTTTTACTGCTAAGTTTATTTTAATGAAAGAGGTATCTAATTATATGTTAGAAATAAAAAGTATCAAAAAAGAGTACCGAACAGGCGAACTTATTCAAAAAGCTCTTGACGATGTTTCTGTATGCTTTAGGGACAATGAATTTGTATCTATTCTAGGTCCTAGTGGCTCTGGTAAAACTACTCTATTAAACATTGTAGGTGGTCTTGATAGCTATGATAGTGGTGATTTAGTTATTAACGGCATCTCCACAAAACACTACAAAGACAGAGATTGGGACGTTTACAGAAACCATACTATAGGTTTTGTATTCCAAAGTTACAATTTAATACCACATCAAACTGTACTAGGCAATGTTGAGCTTGCATTAACAATTGCAGGAATTTCTAAAAGCGAACGTAAAAAAAGAGCTAAAGATGCTTTAATAGAAGTTGGTTTAGAGGACCATATTAATAAAAAACCAAATCAACTGTCTGGTGGACAAATGCAACGTGTTGCAATAGCTAGGGCACTTGTAAACAATCCGGAAATTTTACTAGCAGATGAACCAACAGGTGCTTTAGATACTCAAACAAGTATTCAAATAATGGACGTACTAAAAAAAGTAGCAAAAGATAGATTAGTTATTATGGTAACACATAATCCAGAACTTGCAAAAGCATATTCATCAAGAATAGTAAAGTTACAAGACGGTAAAATAGTTGATGATACTAATCCAGTTGAAGTAACTACGAATGCGCAAGAACCAAATGTAATGGATAAGAATAAAAAAGCTAAGATGTCCATATTCACTTCACTTTCTCTAAGTTTTAACAACTTAAAAACTAAAAAGAAAAGAACGCTTTTAACTTCTTTTGCTGGTTCAATCGGTATAATAGGAATTGCCTTAATTCTTTCTTTTTCGACAGGTGTTAACACTTATATAGAAACACTTCAAAGAGATACTATGTCTGCATATCCTATAACTTTAACTGCTGAAACTATGGATATGACTAGTGTGATGCAAATGTCTATGGCTGATGCATTAAATCAAGAAAAGCAAGAAGATGCAGTATATCCAGACTATTCAAGTTTAGAGGTTACAAATAGTTTAACTATAGAAAACAACTTAACAGACTTTAAAAACTATTTAGACGACTCAGCAGACGAGTTAGAACCATATTTGGGTGAAGCTGGTATTGTTTATTCTTACAATGTTAACTTCTCTGTTTTTTCATATGATGAAGATGAAAACTTAATTAACAGCAATGCTAGTACAAGTGATTTGACATCAGATAATGCACCTAGCATGGGGCCTACTAGTGGTCAAGACCCATTTTCTGCTATGATGTCTGGTGGTGGAGCAACTTCAGTAAGTGCAAGTAATTTTACAGAGCTTATGAAAGGCACAGATGAAGAACCTGTAAACGATATAGTAAAAAACAGTTATGACTTAGTAGATGGACAATGGCCAACTCAGTCTAACGAGCTTGTATTGTTCTTAGATGAAAACAATGCAGTTCCTGTTGAAACACTTTATCAATTAGGACTTATGACTGGTGATGAATATACACAAATAGCAGAAAACATCGAGAACGACGAAGAAGTTAAACAAACTGTATGGAATTATGACGATGTTATGAACCACACTATGTACATGGTTCCAGCGTGTGAGAGATATGAAGAAAACGAAGATGGAACTTTTTCATATATAACTGATGACGAATACGCAACTAACAAAGAGTTAATAGAAGACACCCAAGAACTTAAAATAGTAGGTATAGCAAAACGTAATGAAGAAACTAGTAGTTTAACAATATCAACATCTTTAGGATACACTGCTTTATTAACAGAAGAAATCATCAAAGAAACTAACGAAAGCCCAGTAATAACAGCACAAGAAAATGATAAAAGCACTAATGTATTAACTGGTATAGAATTTGAAGCAGTTGATGATAAACAAAAAGCAGAAGATGCAAAAGTGTATATTTCAAGTTTAGGTGTATCAGATAAAGCTGAGCTTTTAACAACACTTATGTACTATGGTGCTATAACAATGCCAGAAACTCAAACACCTAGTATGCCTCAAGATGGCAATGCTCAAATGCCAACTAGCACAGAAAACGCTGTTCAAGACGAAACTGCAATGGCTGCAATGCTTGACCAATGGTTAGAAGATGACCCAGATGAAGAAATACTAGTTAGTATTTATGATGAAAGCTTAGGCAGTGCAACATATGATGATAATATGTCATCATTTGGTAAAGTAAGTTACGATGCACCTACTGCAATAAACATATATACCGACACTTTTGAAGATAAAGAAGCAATAACAAATATGATTACAGAATACAACCAAACAGTAGAAAAAGAAAATCAGATAACTTATGTAGATTATGTTGAAGCTATGACATCTTCAATGACTACTATGATTGATGTTATATCTTATGTATTAATTGCTTTTGTAGCTGTATCATTGATTGTATCTTGTATTATGATAGGTATTATAACTCATATATCTGTTTTAGAACGAACAAAAGAAATCGGTGTACTAAGAGCCTTAGGAGCTTCAAAGTCAAATATTTCTCAGGTGTTCAACGCCGAAACCATGATAATCGGACTTTGTTCGGGACTTCTTGGAATAGGTATTGCAATTTTATTAAACATCCCTATAACGGCTATTGTTCAAAATCTGCTCGGCGATGCAAATTTAATAGTTAACTTACCAATTATATCAGCTGTTATTCTTGTAGCAATCAGTGTATTAATCACTATATTAGGTGGCTTGTTACCATCAAGAAAAGCTGCTAAAAAAGACCCTGTTATCGCACTTAGAACAGAGTAATACAAATTAATAATAGTTAAATTCAAACATCACTTTATACTATTTTAGTTAAAGTGATGTTTTCAATGTGTCGATAAAATCAACACATTGACAGGCTTCGAAAAACTAGGGCAAGACGAGGAATAAAACTTGTAAATAACCGAATAATACGGAATGTATATGAGGGCAATTTGCAAGTTTGTATGACGAAGTAAGCGAAATTAATAATTTAATTTCGTGATTGTACAGTTTTTAGACAGTCTGTAAACATCACTTTATACTTCTTTAGTTAAAGTGATGTCTTTTTATACTTAAAATTGTATCATATAATAAATATTAAAATTATTGGGGTCTTTATTGTATATTGAATTTTTATATGATATAATGTATAATGTAATATAGCATATAAACTTTTATTAGTCTCGCTTAGCCGTCTAAAATTTTAAATTGCTGTGTTAAATTTAATAGGAATATGACAATATACCAATTAAATTTGCCTTGCACTACAAAATTTAATTTCGCCTATCCTAAGACAAATAAAAGTCCAAATGCTATAAAAGAAATGAGGTATATTTATGAAAAAGAAAAGAAATCAATTTATTGCGGTACTACTCACTTGTACATTGTTAATTTCTATTTTTAGTGCTACTCTTGCCCCAGTTAGTGCCACTACATCTAATGAAATTACACCGGAACTATACACTTATAATTCAGCTTTAACTGATTTTAGTGCTAACAAGCTTTCACACCCTGGCACTGGTGTCGGTTTACCTGATGGTGTAATAGACTCTCCGGATGGTACACCAGACGAAGGGCTAAGTTATGCATGGTCTGCTGTAGCTTATGGTAACGATGTTTACATCGGTCTACTTGATTCAGCAGTATATGTTACTATCCTTATGATGGCTCAATCACTTAGTTTAACTACAGAGCAAATCAATGCTATGATTGATGTTTTGTGGAAAGGCGAAATGTATAATGGTCCATTAGGTTTAGGCTGTATCGTAAAGCTAGATACAGTTACTAACGAAGTTAAAATCATCGAACAAAATAAAACTCGTGGTTATAGAACTGCTACAATTTATAATGAAAAAGTCTATTTTGTTAACACAAACACTTCTCCTCAACTGCTAGAAATAGACCCTAATACTGATGAAGTAGAAATAGTATACACATCAGACCCTATAACTGATAAAACTGTATCTTCTGGTATTAGAGCTTTAACAGTTCATAATGATTCACTAGTATTTAGCACAAATACAGATAACGGTCCTATTATGTTAAAATCTGATAATCCATCTTTAGGACAAGACTCTTTTGAACTTATAGGCACTAATGCAGATTTTTTAAATTATCCTGGATATCGCTATACTGACGGCGTTTTTGGTGGCGGAGTATGGGAAATGGTGAGCTATAACAATAAATTGTACATAGTAGTTGTAACTGGACAAGCACAGAGCGAAGACCCAGAAACACCTTTTGCAATATTTTCAGCTCATGAAGATGAGAACGGCGAATGGATATACACACCAGTAGTAGGTAAAGATGGTGACGGTTCTAAATATCCATTAGGATTAGGCGACGACAGAAGTATGGCAGCTACATTATACGTTTTTAACAATCACTTATATATAGGTGCATATAACGACCCTATGGTAGCGCTACCAGCAGCCATTACACAACTTGATTTTAGAAGAATATATGAAGATTTAAGCTCTCCTGTTCAGTTATGGAGAATGGACAGCAACGAAGATATTGAACTTGTTGCTGGTAGTGATAACGATGTTTTCCCAGAAACACTTGGTAATATGCCAGCAGGTTTCGACTCTAATCTTAATCAGTACATATGGAGAATGTCTGATTATGACGACAAATTATTTGTAGGAACATTTGATATAGGCAGTTTAGCATATCCATTGATGCAATTTACAAATGGAGATGTTTTAAAATGGACAGAAGAAGATATCCAAGAAGAATTAGAGTATATAATTGTATTGCTAGAAGCATTTGGAATAACAGTAAATACCGATAATATAGAAGTAGCGAAAAACTCTACTAATAACCAATCAAGCAACAATAACAGTGATATTGTATTATCTCAAGAAGATTTAGATTTTGTAGAAAATAATAATAACGAAGAAACAATCGAAAAATTACAAGAACTAAAATCTGGACTGGAAATAATAGAAAATTCAATTGATGATGTTGCTTCAGAAGAAAGTACAGTTACTATTGAGAGAAATAATTCAGAATTAACACCTACAATACCTACAGATATCACAGTTAATTCAGAAGACTTGTTGGCATTATTATTAAGCCTTCAAACTCTTTTAGAAAGTATTGAACAAGAAGGTATGCCAGCTGAACTACAATCACTTTTAGAAACAGTTTTAACTACAGAGAATTTACAAAATTATGATTACTTTATAGAAACTTGTAAATATTTAAGCGAAGGAGAAAGAGGCTTTAGCTTATTAGTATCAGAAGACGGCATCAATTTTGACATTATCACAAGTGATGGTTTTGGAGACCCTAACAACCATGGAATTAGAAGTTTTGCGCAAGCTGATACTGGCTTAGTAATTGGAACAGCTAACCCATTTAAAGGCAGTCAAATATGGCAACTAGTAGACGAAAGCGATCCACAACCTGTATATGAAGTTGGAGATGTCGATTTAGATGGAAATATCACAATCAAAGATGCAATAATAGTTATGCAAATGTTAGCTAAAATAGGTGAATTCACTGACCAACAATATGATTTAGCTGATGTTGATGGCAATGGCAATGTTACTATTAGCGATGCTATCAGTATACAAAAAATCATCTCAAAGTTGCCTTTATCGTAACTATAAAATTTAAAGCTTCTACTTTTTGATGTTTAAAACAAAACTATAGGTCTGTCGCAAATGAAAAAACCATTTGCAACAGACCTTTTTTTATCTTAATATTTCATTGTAAAGTCCACTTATATAGCATTTTAATATTTGTTATTATCATAATATCACTTATTTTTAAAATTCTTTTTTTATGCTTCGTTCAAATAAATTTGATAACACTTCACTAGGATTCATATTGTTACTTATTACATCATTAACAGCTTCAACTATAGGTAAATCTACATTGTACTGTTTAGATAACTTTAATAGCGCTCTTGTTGTAGATACTCCTTCTGCTAGTTTATCAAAGCTTTTACCTTGAACTATCATCTCTCCGTATTTTCTATTATGACTGAATGGTGAAAATAATGTTGCTTCATAATCTCCTAAATGGCAAAGCCCATATGCAGAAATTTCACTTCCTCCCATAGCCTCCATTAATCTTGATATTTCTCTAGTCCCTCGTGACATCAATGCACCTTTAAGAGATGTGTAATTAAATCCGTCTAACATACCAGCAGCAATTCCAATTACATTTTTTGCAGCTGCTCCTACTTCGTTTCCTATTAAATCTGAACCATAGTAAAATCTTATTAACTCACTATTAAATGAAGTTACTAATAGTTTTTTTGCCTCTTTATTGTCAGAATCGATTACCATACAGTTTGGTATGTTTCGCACAAAATCTTGAGGATGTCCAGGTCCTACCCATATCGCAATAGGTGTTTCGTTTTGATTAATAAACTCCCCTACTACTTGAGTAAGTCTAAGCCCTGTAGTTTCTTCAATTCCTTTCATACAAAGCACAATAATTTTATTTTTTAAATTATGCTTGGACACATCAGCCATAAATGAACGTAGGTTTTGTGAACTAATAGAAATTATTATCACTTCTGCATGGTCAATAGCTTGCTTTAAATCTTCTGTAAAAGTCATAGATTTATCAAAACTTAAATAGTCGTTTTTATGATTATTCTTTAATTGTACAATTTCTGGACAATTTGGCATCCCCCAACAATATACATCGTTTCCAATTTTATTTTGATACCAAGCTATAAAGCTACCCCATCTGCCACAGCCTAATACAGATATGTTCATATAAATAACCTACTTTCATATAATTATATAAATCTAATTAAATTATTTTTCAATTTTTTATGATTATACCATATTAATAGAAAAATTTCTAGCAAAATTTGTAAATAGAAATCATATAGCATTTGGATTTTTATTTATCTTAGAATAGTCGAAATAAAATTTTGTAGTGCAAGGCAAATTTGATTGGTATATTGTCATATTCCTATTTAATTTAACACAGCAATGCAAAATTTAAGACGTCTAGACAAGACTAATAAAGTTCATATGCTATATTATATTCAAGCAAAGTTCTAAATTACTTAATTACCAATAATATATTAATTGAAATTATTAAAATATTATAAATATGATACAGAAAAAATTGATTTTCAACTTTGTTTATGATATAATTATTTGTACGATTTTGTCGAATATTAATATTTTAAGGGGGAAAATTTATGGCTACATTATTAGAGTACAAATGCCCATGTTGTGGTGGTGTTATTACATTTGATACTACTACTCAAAAAATGTTGTGTCCATATTGTAATACATCTTTTGAAGTTGAAGATTTAAAAAAGAATGATGAAGTTTTAAATTCTGAAAGAAAAGAAAATTTAGAATGGTCTAAAGACGAAGAAGTTCAATGGGACGAAAACGAAGACCCTAACATCAAGAATTACGAGTGCGAGTCTTGTGGTGGTCAGATTATGGCTGAACAAACTACAGGTGCATCAGAATGTCCTTATTGTGGAAGCACAGTTGTTATGAAAGGTAACTTCTCTGGTGTATTAAAACCTAATATAGTTATCCCATTTAAATTAGATAAAAATGCAGCTATGTCAGCACTTACAAAGCATTTCAAAGGGAAAGTGTTGTTACCTAAGATATTTAAATCAGAGCATCATATACAAGAGGTTAAAGGTGTATATGTTCCGTTCTGGCTTTTTGGTTGCGATGTAGACGCTGATATTATGTATAAAGGTACAAAAGTTAGAAGATGGTCTACTTCTAGCAAAGAGTATACCGAGACATCTTTCTACAATGTATTTAGGTCTGGCAATGTAGCCTTTGATGATATACCAGTAGATGGCTCTACTAAAATGGACGATGCTCTAATGGAATCAATAGAACCATATAATTATTCAGATGCAGTTGATTTCCAAACAGCATATTTATCTGGATTTATGGCAGATAAATATGATGTTACATCAAAAGATAGCGAGCCTAGAGCAAACCATCGAATTAAGAATAGTACAGAAGAATTATTCAAAGACACAGCAAAAGAGTACACTACATTAGTTACACAAAATAGTAGCGTAATTTTAAAAGATAATAAAGTAAGATATGCATTACTTCCTGTATGGATGTTAAGAACAAAATGGAATGGTAAGGATTACATATTTGCAATGAACGGACAAACAGGAAAAATGGTAGGAGATTTACCGATGAACAAAGCAAAATTAGCACTTTTTGCAGTTGGTGCAACAACTGTAGTAACAGCAATTAGTGCATTAATAATTAGCTTATTATAAGGAGGAAGAGTATGAAAAAGATAATTAGTGTACTATTTTTAATTATAATGTTGATTTCTTTATCAGTAAGTACAAATGCATATTATAATACTAAAGCTTCTTTGCACACTGAAATGAATGTGTATGACGATTTAATGGTGTTAAGCAGTGGAGAGATTAATGATATTGATACAAAAATTGATACTTTAATACAAAATGAATATGTAGATATGTTGATTTTTCTAACTGATAGTTCAATAGAGGAGGTAACTACAGACTATGTAACATCATATTATTATGAAAATGGTTACGGAATGGGACCTACTTCAAATGGCATTATTATGTTATATGATAAAAACTATAACAGTGTAGAAATACTTAGAGGAGGGTCAGCGTTATCCTTTTTAACAGAGGAAAACGTTATTTCATTGGAAAATTTCTTAACCCAAGAACTAGGCAGTGAAAATTATTACGGTGGTTTAATGGCCTTTATAGACGAAACTAAAAGTATTTTAGATGAAAATATTGCAAAAGGCAACCCTAATAAAATAGTTGATAATTCAGATGTTTTAACAGATTCACAAGAAACAGAACTTTTAAACACTATAAATAGCACAATAGAACAAGTTAACATAGATGTTGCTGTAGTGACAGTGGACAGTACATATGGTGTAGATATTATGAATTACACTGATGATTACTATGATTATAATCATTATGGACTAGGAGAAAATAATGATGGAATTATTCTGCTAGTTGCAACACAAGATAGAGCTTATCACTTTACAACAACAGGTAGTGCGATTGCTACTTTTGAAAATGATATTTCTAATATGCAAACAGCATTAGAATCAAATTTATCTACAGATGATTACTTTGGAGCGTTCAACACGTTTACAGACGAAGTTTATGATGTAGTATTAAATCCTTTTACACTTGTAGATGGATTAATAGCATTGGCAATAGGTATAGTAGTTGCAATTATAGTATGTGCAGTTTTAGCAAGCCAGCTAAAATCAGTTAAAAAACAAGCGTTAGCACATCAATATATTAGACAAAATTCATTTAGTTTAGAAAACAGACACGATTTATTTCTATATAAAACAGTTACTTCAAGAACTAAATCAAGTAGTAGTAGTGGTGGTGGTAGTCACACAGGTTCTTCTGGCACTTCACATGGTGGTGGAGGAGGAAGATACTAATCCACACAACAGCATAAATAAAAATTCAACAAACAGTAAAGCAGAGAAATTTCTTAAAAGATTTTTCTCTGCTTTTTATTTATAAAGTTATAAAATTAAATCAACTAGCATTTCTAAGTTGTAGCCTTAACTTATCTGATATCATCGCTATAAATTCGCTATTTGTTGGCTTTCCTCTGCCATTATGTATTGTGTAGCCAAAGTAAGAATTTAATATTTCAACATCGCCCCTATCCCACGCTACTTCAATAGCATGTCTTATAGCACGCTCTACTCTTGAAGAAGTAGTTTCGTATTGTTTTGCAACAGATGGATAAAGTTGCTTAGTAACAGCATTAATTATCTCTGGTTTTTCAATGGACATTAATATAGAGTCTCTTAAATAATGATATCCTTTAATATGAGCTGGAACACCAATCCTATGAAGTATTTCAGTTACTTGAACCTCAGTGCTAACAGGAGCAGCAGGAGTAGGAACTTGAACAAACTGACTAATATTACTACTATCGTTACTTTTAAGAAGACGAATAATATTTTCAGCTAATTTAGTATAGTCATAAGGGCGTAAAACAAAATAAGAAGCACCATTTTTCATAATTTCTTTTTCAAGCACAGGGCTGTCAAAAGAAGACAGAATAACAAATTTAGGTATATCGGTCTTTTGAGTAGTAGACATAGAACGTAAAACACCGATACCATCAATCCTAGTCATAAACAAGTCAAGCAAAACAATGTTAGGTTCAATAGTATTAATTTTTTCCAAAACCTCAATACCATCTTTGTTACATAAATGCACCTCAATACCATATTTAGTGAAGATGTCAATTGCATCACGACTAAAAGTTACACTATCCTCTGTAATTAAAGCTTTAATCTTAAAATCCATTTTATAACCTCCGAGAAATTTATTTGTTGCAGTTATTTTACCATAAATTGGTAATTAATGCAAGTGTTTACAGATAAAAAAATCGTTTTTCTTAATAAAATTTTTTTGTGAATTTAGATGAATTTCTAATATTTGTGCTGTATATAGTAATTGTT
>CAYJGB010000002.1:0-156591 GCA_964369405.1 uncultured Eubacteriales bacterium | reverse complement strand
AGCAAGCAGTAAAGGACTTTCAAGCTATTAATAAGATAGTGGTTGATGGTATTGCTGGTAAATCCACTTTTGAAAAACTATTAAAAAATTGAATTTCATATAAATTTTATATAAATAAATCTCCAACAGAAATTAAATCTGTTGGAGATTTTCTTTTAAAAATTATCATTATATTTATCTCTGTCTGGCGAATTGCTTCTATCTTTTGGAACGTAAACATTCTTTTTGTTTTGTGGTCTACGTTGTGGGTTTTGTCTATTACCTTGTTTTGAGTAATTATTTATATCTATATTTTCTTCAAATTGCTCGCCTACCAACATTTGTTCATTTCTGCTTGATGTTGATTTTTTACGAGGAGTTACACCGATGTTTTGTGCCCTTAATGCTTTTAATTTCTTGTTTTTTTGCATACAAATATAAATTACTGAGCCTATACCTAATACTGAAACAGCTATTAAAGAAATTGCTAAAATTAACATCCATGAATTATCAGAATCATCAGTAGATTTATTATCTTTAATGCTACTAAAGTCATCACCACCTCCAGTTGTAATATCATCTATATCTATCTGCCAATCAGAATCTTCAGCATTGTCAGTGCTAATATCTGTATTAGTCTCATAAGAAGATGGTGTAGTTGGTGAATTATCGTCATCTATATTACCTTGGTTGTTATTATCATATTGATTGTCATCATTATCAAACACGTAAGTTTCTGGTTGAGTTGGTGGTGTGTAAGTTGGAGCATCTGTTGGTGCGTAAGTTGGTGCAAGAGTTTCTGGCTGTGTAGGTGCGTAAGTCGGAGGGTCAGTTTCTGGGATTGTTTCAGGGATAGTTTCCGGCTGTGTAGGGACTGTTTCTGGAACAGTTGGGTCGGCAGGAAGTGTTTCCTCCGCTGTTATAATATCGTTACTAGTAACTGCAAATGCATTTATACTTGTAGTTACTAAAATAATCATTGTAAATATAGTGATTAAAATAAGAGTTTTTTTCATTTGATTTCCACCTTGTATATAAAACTTTAATTTATATGATAACATTTTACAGTAAAAAAATCAAGAAAATATTATATATAATATAATTTTGTATAATGAATTATTTTTCATCAGCTGTTTTGGTACTCAAAAATTTTGGGATTGGTATTAATGATGATAGAAAGGCAGCAATTATTAAGAAAACAATACTATTAAGAGAAAAGCATATTAATAACAATAAAGCTACACATAGTGGTTTTTTCATCATAATACCTAAAGTAGCAGCAGTTACGACTGCAATACAAAATATTTGAGAAACTGGGAATAAAAGAGATAAAGCATATCCTAAAGAAACACCAGCAAAAATTGAAGGGAAGAAATGACCGCCTCTAAAACCAGTATGTAGACAAATATTAGTAATAAATATTTTAACTATAGCGATTAATATTAAAATATAAGGAGTATAGTTTTTATAATTATTCATTAATATTGTAATTTCGTGTTCGCCAGAAAACATAGTAAGTGGTAATAATACACCACAAGTAGCTAATAAAACACCACCAATTAGAGCTTTTATTACAGGATATTTTTTTAATGGTTTAGTAATAATATGGCTTATTTTCTTAAAAATATGAAATAACATTCCTAGTAAAGCGCCACAAAGAATTAGAGGTATAATATAAAATAAATCAGATGTAACAAAAGTAAGTTGCCCAAAGTGTGGCATTATCATAGCAGCACCAAAATAATGAGTTAGCAAATAAAAAATTAAAGAACCACTACCTATAGCAACAAAATAGGTAAAGAGCTTATATTTTTTTGGGAAAGTAGTAGAATTTTCATCATCACTATTTTCAATTGGCATTAAAAAGCCAAAAAATGGAGAAGAAAACAACACTCCTAAAGTAGCACTTACACCAATTTGAGTAAGGTCATAAAGTCTTTGTCCAGAGTATTTAAATTTATCCCCAGCCCAATAACAAAGCCCTACTATAACACCAGTAAGCCCAGCTTCAGGACCAACACTACCACCGAATATTAGTGGTAAAATAGCCATAACTAAAACTATAGGGATATTATTATAAGGATATTTACCGTCACGTTTAACTTTAGCCATAACGGTTTCTAACTCTTCTGGATATTCACCAAACTTTTTTTGCAATAAACCGATTAACAAAGCACCAATAATACATACAATAAAAGTGTAAAAAGGAATATTAAAAGTTGTAGGAATAAATTCCCATACAAATTCAATAGATACACTCATAAGTTTAAGAAAAGACCATATTAAGGCAGAAATAAAGCTACCAACAAGCACACAAAGAAAAGTAAATATAAACCTGTTTTTTAGTTTTGCACTCATAATAATATCTCCTTTAATAAGTTTTTATTAGTGTTTATTAATAAAAGAAAAACGGGTAACAAATTAGTAACCCGTTTTAATTTTTATAAATTCTAAATTATTCTGATTTAGGTATTAACATCTCTGGTTGATATTTATCGATAACAGCTTGATTTTTTTCACATTCGTGTTTTTGAGCGTTTTCTGAAACGTCATCAGAATATTCTTCTGATTTCATTTTTTGTAGTACAGAATAATCATAACCTTCTGTAGCAAAAGTAGTTTCTAATGTATCATTGATATCACCTTTGTATATTAGGTAAGTAACAGCTGTGTTATCTTCTCCAACAGTAATTGTTGTAGCTTTTTTGCTATCTAAATCTTCTAAAGCTTTGATGATATCTTCAGGAGCACTTGAATCTTCTAAAACTTCTGTGCCAGCTACTGTAGGGTCTGATGTTAACTCGTTGTCTTCAACATATTGTGTTGCAAATTCTTCATAAGTTAATTTGCCGTCGTTAATGTCATCTACAGCTGTTTCTAAAGCATCATTTATTTCTTTAATTTCATCTTCGCTTAATGCAGTAGATGTAGATGTTGTACCATCTTCAGATGTTTCTGTTGTGTAAAGTGTAACAGGGAAGTAAGAATATGTTGTGTAGTTATCTAAGTAGTATTCTTCTATCTCTTTATCAGAAACTTCTTTTGAGCCACCTTCTTGATAGATATGTTTAAACAGTGCCTCGTATTGTGCAGCAAATAAATATTCTGCATTGTAGAAAGAGTCTTTAGAAATACCTAGTGATTCATAAGCAGTACCATAGTAAGCCCATGCATCATCTGCATTTTTGCTAGCAGCTTCTAGTTGTTCAGCAGTTAACTCTAAACCAGCTTCTTCAAATTCGCTACGAACATACAAGTATGTTTTAACAGCTTTATCAGACTCTTCTAGTATAAAGTCACGAGCATTAACTTTTTCGCCGTCAATATTTTCAATATCTTTACTAAAAATATCTTCTGGGTTAGTAGCTTCTGTAGGGTCAGTAGGGTCTGTAGTTTCAGCTAATTCAGTAGCTACTTGATTTTCAGCATACGCATAAGCACCAGACATATAATAAATATATACACCAGGAGCAGCAGTAGTTTTAGAATCTCTGTATGACCATGTCATATCTGCACAAGCAGTCATTGATATTATCATTACAACTGCAAGTATAGTTATTAGTATTTTTGAAATATTTTTCATTGTATTCTTCCTTTCGTAATTAACAAATCAGTAATAATTATACACGTTTATAAGTGTATTGTCTATAATTTTATGATTATTTTTAAAAGTTTTTATATTTTTTGTAAAATTTAAACTTATTTTAAGTTAAAAATGAGATTTAATGATTCGATTGGTTTAAGGTTTGGTGATGTTGTCACTAACAAATGAGGCTTTTCTGTTAATTTTAACGAACAGTTATTTTTAAGTCTTGAGGCAAGTTCAGCTACAGCAGGGCTTTTAATGGTGTTTAGATATAAGAAAAACTTGTTTCCAGTTTGTTTTATTTCATAAATTCCTATTTGTGCAGCACTACTTCGAACAAGTGCAACCTTAACAAGCCCCAACACTGATTGCGGAACATCTCCAAATCTGTCTATTAATTCATCTACAACATCTCTAGCATCTGCTTGATTTCTTATATCTGAAATTTTTCTATATACATCTAATCTTTGGCTTAAATTTTCTATATATCTATCTGGTATATGTGCTTGTATTCGTACATCTACTAAACATTCTAGTGCATCATTAGATATAGGTTCGCCTTTTTCTTCACTTACAGCATTTGCAAGCAACTTTAAATACATATCATAACCTACATCTTCCATATGTCCATGTTGGTTACCACCAAGAATGTTACCAGCACCTCTAAGTTGTAGGTCACGCATAGCAATCTTAAAACCACTACCAAACTGTGTAAACTCTCTTATAGCAGTTAATCTTTTTTGAGAAATCTCTGTTAATGTTTTTTGTGGTTGATAAGTAAAATATGCATATGCACGCCTTGAACTTCTACCAACTCTGCCTCTTAGCTGATGTAATTGCGACAGCCCCATATGGTCAGCGTTTTCAATAATTAAAGTGTTGGCATTTGGTAGGTCTACACCAGTTTCTATAATAGTGGTGCATATAAGTACGTTTATTTCATTGTCTAGCATATCTTTCCATACGTCAGATAGCTCTTTTTCTGTCATTCTTCCATGACCTATACCTATTTTAGCTTCTGGTACTAGTCCTTGAATAGCACTAGCTTTAAGTGATATGTTTTCTACATTGTTGAACAAGTAAAAAACTTGTCCACCACGTCTAAGTTCTTTTTTTATAGCTTGAGATATTACACCACTGTCATGCTCTAAAACGTAAGTTTGAACGGGACGTCTATCTTGAGGCGCTTCCTCTAAAACAGACATATCACGCACACCACTCATAGCCATATTTAATGTTCGAGGAATAGGAGTAGCAGAAAGTGTTAAGATATCTACATTTTCTTTAAGTTCTTTAAACTTTTCTTTATGAGCAACGCCAAAACGTTGTTCCTCATCGATTATGCAAAGTCCTAAGTCGTAAAATTCAATATCTTTTTGGACTAATCTATGTGTACCGATTATTAAATCGATTTGTCCCTCTTTTAGGCGTTTTATAATTTCTGTTTGTTGCTTTTTAGTTCTAAATCGAGATAATAGTTCAATTCTAACTGGATAATCTTCAAAGCGTTTTAAAACAGTTTGATAATGTTGCCACGCTAAAATTGTAGTAGGACATAAGAAAGCACATTGTTTTGAGTCGGCTACACATTTAAAAGCAGCTCTTAGTGCAACTTCTGTTTTGCCAAAACCAACGTCACCACATAACAAACGGTCCATAGGGTGAGTGCTTGTCATATCGCCCTTTATTTCGTCTATGCATCTTAGTTGGTCATCTGTTTCTTGGTACTCAAAGTGAGAATCAAAATCTCTTTGCCACTCTCTGTCCTCAGTAAAAGCAAAGCCTTTTGCATTCATACGTTTAGCATATAGTACAGTAAGTTCTTTTGCCATATCTTTAACAGAGGCTCTAACACGATTTTTTGCTTTTTGCCAATCGCCAGAACCTAGTTTATGAATTTTTACAGCAGAGTTTTCACGAGGTCCTATATATTTTGATATTAAATCTAGCTGAGTAACTGGAACATATAAAGCATCTTTTTTTGCATATTCTAGTTTAATATAATCTTTTACTATTCCTTGAACATCAATTTTATGTATACCACAAAATATACCTATACCATGTGTTATATGCACAACATAATCACCACTTGAAAGCTCTGAAAGACTGTAAATTTCTTGTGAGTTTTTAGGACGTTTTCGAGGTTTAGTTTTTTTATAAGATGAAAAAATTTGCCCATGAGTTATCAATGTAAAGTTTAAATCGGGGTATTCAAAACTACTTGACAAACTTCCAGACACTACATGTATTTTGTTAGTAGTTATATTATCAAAATCTTCTTTATATTGGGCAAAATAGCCGTTGTCGTTTAACTGAGCAGTTATACTATCAGCAGTTTTTTCTGTTCCTGCAAGAATTACAATTTTACTTTCTTTAATATTTAAAGATTGAAGTTCTTCGTTTAAAACTTTAAACGAACCACTCCAAATAGATGACTGTTTTACAGAAAATGTTACAAGTTCTTTTAGAGGAACATCGCATTTTGAGGGTGTGAATGTTTCTAAGAATACAGTTTTACTATTGCTAAGATTATACAAATAGCTAGGACTATCTATATGATAAGTATCAAAGCCTTTACATAGTATACCTTTATCAAAACAGTCTTTTAATTCTTCGTTAAATATTTTATTGTAAACTCGTAAACGTTCACTTGCTTTTTTCTGCTCTGAAACAAATATAATATCATTATCAGTAAAGTAATCAAATAATGTGTCTGGTTTATCGTATATTAAATTTATAAATTTATCTTTATTAGAAGGTGTTAATAAATGCTTTAAGTTATCACTTTCTTTAAGCAAAATTTGCTTTGCTTTTTCAGTGCTTTTACCTTTTAATAAAGAGGCTTTATATTCTATTTTCTCTGCTAATACATCACGATTTTCAATTAATGTTTCAGTTGACGGCATTAGCGATAGTTCTTCTATATAATCTGTGCGTCTTTGAGTTTCTATATCGAAATAATTTAGGGTGTCTATTTCGTCACCCCAAAATTCAGCACGTACTGGATTTTCGCTATCTGGCATAAAAAAGTCTAAAATACCACCTCTAACAGCAAATTGACCACTACCCTCAACTAAGTCACAACGTTCATACCCTAGTATACTAAGAGTAGAAATTGCATCTTCTAACAGCATAGCACCACCAGAAGAAAATTTTAATGTGCGATTATTTAATACATCTTTTGGTATCGTAAGTTGACAAGCAGCATCAACTGTTGCAATTACACAAGTAAAGTCACCACTGATTATTTTAGATAATACTTTTAGTCGTTTATGTTCATATTCATTAGATTTAGTAGAAACATCTCTAAAATTGAAATCTCTTACAGGGTATACAAGAGCCTTACCACCCATACAGCATATATCATTGGCAAGAGTTTGTGCTTCTGATTCATCACTAACAAGGACTAGCGATTTACAGTTTTTCTCTTTACATAGAGCATATATTAAATTCGCCTTATGAACTGAAGATAAACCACAACAACAATTAGCACCTTTTCTATTAAGAGAGGTGCTTATAACTTTGTATTCGTTAAATTCTTTAATTATATTTGATAAAAATTTCATTATATCCCTCTAGTAAAATTAATTGTATAAATTCATAGCTTTAATTGTATTATCTGAAATAATATATTTTATAGCAGCGTTTGCATTGTCTGACATTTCTTCAATTGTTTTAAGCTCGTTATCATTAAACTTAGATAAGACCCAGTCTGCTAAATCCCAATGAGGGTTAGGTTTTGCACCAATTCCAATTTTAATACGTTGAAAAGTATCGGTGCCAGATAATGCTATGATGTTTTTCATTCCATTTTGTCCACCATGACTGCCTTTTTGTCTTATTCTCATTTTACCAACATCTAAAGAGATGTCATCAAATATTATAACAACATTCTCTGGTGGGATTTTGTAGAAATTCATCGCTTGCACGACACTTTGACCACTGTTATTCATATATGTTTGTGGTTTCATAAGTAGTACAGGAGTATCTTCAATTTTACAAGTAGCTATTAATGAGTTGTATTTTAATTTATCAAAAGAAACACCGTTTTTTTGAGCTATTTTTTCTATAGCTATAAATCCAACATTATGCCTGGTGTTTAAATATTTATTACCAGGGTTGCCAAGTCCTACAATAATATATTTAGGACCAGAAGTATTATCTTTTTTAAAAAAATTCATAGTAAAACCTTTCATAATAAGAGTTTTTAATATTGTATATACGACCAAAAAGGCTGTATAGAAAGCAAAAGTATAGTTTAAATTCAACTTTTGCCTTCTTATACAACCGTTAATCTACTAGATTTTATATAAAATTATCCAAACATTGGAGATACTGGCTTGTCTGCATATATTCTTTCAATAGCTTCTGCAAACACAGGTGCTACTGGTAAAATTGTAAATTTATCAAGCATATTATCTTCTGGAATTTGAACAGTATCAAGTAGTATTAATTCTTTAATAGGACTTTTTTCTATTCTGTCTATAGCTGGCCCTGATAAAACTGCATGTGTTGCACAAGCAAGCACACTTGTTGCCCCACCAATTTCAATTATAGCTTTTGCAGCATTGCAAAGTGTTCCTGCTGTATCTATCATATCATCTACTAAGATAACTTTTTTATTTTTAACATCGCCTATAATGTTCATAACTTCTGATACATTCGCTTTTTGACGACGTTTATCAATAATAGCTAGTGGACAGCCGATTTTAGCAGCAAAGTTTCTAGCTCTTGTAACTGAACCTAAGTCAGGAGAAACTACTACATATTCGTCAGTTTTTCCACCGATTTGCTCTCTTAAGTGAGCTGCAAGCATAGGAGCACCTACTAAATGGTCAACTGGAATGTTGAAAAAACCTTGTATTTGAGGTGCGTGTAAATCCATTGTAAGTATACGGTCTGCACCAGCAGTAGTAATAATATCTGCCAATAATTTTGCAGAGATTGGGTCACGTGCTTTAGATTTTCTATCTTGTCTAGCATAACCAAAGTATGGGATAACTGCTGTAATTCTAGCAGCTGATGCACGTTTCATAGCATCAATCATAATTAATAGTTCCATAATGTTACTGTTTACTGGGTCGCAAGTTGATTGAACTATAAAACATTCAGAACCTCTTACAGATTCATGTAGAGAAACAGAAATTTCTCCGTCGCTAAAAGTAGTACAATCTGATTTACCTAGAGGTAGACCTAAGTGACCTGCAATACCTTGTGCAACATCTTTGTTTGATGAACCTGTGAAAATTTTAATATCCTTACCGTGAAAATTCATTTTAACTCCTCCTGAATATATAAAAAATATTTTAATTAATTAGAATATTTTACTCTTGCTATTTCATTTAACTCCTCTAGTTGTGCAGGGTCGTTTGCACCAAGCACAGTGTCGCTTGATTTTGCTGTATAAGCACATACAACATCACCTTTTGCAAGTAATAGTTTTAGTGCATCTGGTAGATAGTACTCACAAGCGTTGTTATCGGCTTTAATATCATCTAAAACATTTAAAAGCGATTTTGTATTAAACCAATAACCACCAGAGTTTACCTCTTTAATCTTTAAAATGTTTTCATCTGCATCTTTTTGCTCTACTATTGCTGTAAGTTTGTTAGTAACATTATCTCTTACTATTCTGCCGTATCCAGTAGAATCTTCTAAATTAGCAGATATAACTGTTGCACTACTTTTACTATTAATATGTTCATTTAATGCACATTTTATTGTGTCGCTATCCATAAAAGGAGCATCTCCATTAAGTATAACAACATCGCCTTCGTTTTTAAGTAAAAAATCTTTAGCCATCATTACAGCATGTCCTGTACCTAATCTTTCAGATTGAAAAACGGTACTTACTTCATAAGGTAAAGTAGTTAGGTATTGCTCGATACACTCTTTTTTAAATCCTGTAACTACACATATGTTTTCAACACCTGCTTGCTTAATAGAGTTTAAAACCCACTCAAGCATTGGTTTATCAAGAACTTGTGACAAAGTTTTAGGTAGATTAGACTTCATACGTTTGCCTTCTCCACCAGCTAAAATAATAGCACATAGGTTATTAGACATAACAAATAAACACTCCTCTAAGATATATATATTAAATTACGCACTTTTAACAATACTATTATCGCATATAAATTAAAATTTTCAAGCGAAAAAACAAAAAAAATAATTTTTTAAACGTTTTTAACAGTATTATGACAAAAAACACACATTTATTTAGTTTGTTTTTTAATTAAAAAAGTAAAAAAAGTATAGATATTTTTAGAAAATTTTGTTATAATACTTTTTAGACTGATGTAGTCAGATAACAATATTGTGTACAAGCATTAAAACTTGTCACTGAAATTTTAGGAGGTTATTAGAATGAGTCACAAATATGTGTATATGTTCACAGAAGGAAACGGCAAAATGAAAGAACTTTTAGGTGGTAAAGGTTCAAACTTAGCTGAGATGACAATATTAGGTCTTCCAGTACCACAAGGCTTTACAATTTCAACAGAAGCTTGTACTAAGTACTATGATGATGGTGAAGTTATAAACGAAGCTATTCAAGCGGAAATTATGGAAAACATTGTTAAAATGGAAGAAGTAACTGGTAAACAATTCGGTTCTTTAGAAAATCCATTATTAGTATCAGTTCGTTCAGGTGCTAGAGCATCAATGCCAGGTATGATGGATACAATATTAAACTTAGGTTTAAACGAAGAAGTTGTAGAAGTTATGGCAACAAAATCAGGCAACCCACGTTGGGCATATGACTGTTACAGAAGATTTATACAAATGTATTCAGACGTTGTAATGGAAGTTGGTAAAAAATATTTTGAAGAGTTAATCGACAAAATGAAAGAAGAAAAAGGCGTTACTGAAGATACTGACTTAACAGCAGAAGATTTAAAAGTATTAGCTGCACAATTTAAAGCAGAATATAAAAAAGTTTTAGGCGCAGAATTCCCAGCAGACCCTAAAGAGCAATTAATGGGAGCTGTAAAAGCTGTATTCCGTTCATGGAATAACCCTAGAGCTAACTACTATAGAAGAATGAACGATATTCCTTATTCATGGGGAACAGCAGTAAACGTTCAAATGATGGCTTTTGGTAACTTAGGAGATACATCTGGTACAGGTGTTGCGTTCACAAGAAACCCAGCTACA
Source organism: uncultured Eubacteriales bacterium (assembly GCA_964369405.1). Lineage (GTDB taxonomy): Bacteria > Bacillota > Clostridia > Oscillospirales > Acutalibacteraceae > CAYJFG01. The sequence goes on along the minus strand of CAYJGB010000002.1, from coordinate 145,871 downwards.
GGCGAGAAGAAATTATTTGGTGAATTCTTAATCAATGCACAAGGTGAAGACGTTGTTGCAGGTGTAAGAACTCCAAGAATAATTCAAGAATTAGCAGACGAAATGCCAGAGTGTTACAAACAATTCAACGAAATCTGTGGAATTTTAGAAAATCACTACAGAGATATGCAAGATATGGAGTTTACAATTGAAGATAAAACTTTATATATGCTACAAACAAGAAACGGTAAAAGAACAGCAGCTGCTGCTTTAAAAATAGCTTGTGATTTAGTAGACGAAAAAATGATTACTGAAGAAGAAGCAGTATTAATGATAGACCCTAAACAATTAGATGCTTTATTACACCCACAATTTGATACAAACGCATTAAAAGCAGCAAAAGAAATCGGTTCAGCTTTAGCAGCTTCTCCTGGTGCTGCTTGTGGTAAAGCTGTATTTACAGCTGAAGATGCTAAAACATGGGTAGAAAATGGCGAAAAAGTAATATTAGTTAGACTTGAAACTTCTCCAGAAGATATCGAAGGTATGGCAGCAGCTCAAGGTATATTAACAGTTAGAGGTGGTATGACATCTCACGCAGCTGTTGTTGCTCGTGGTATGGGTACTTGCTGTGTATCTGGTTGTGGAGAAATCAAAATCAACGAAGAAGAAAAATCATTCACACTTAACGGCAAAACTTATGTTGAGGGCGATTATATTTCTCTTGATGGTACAACAGGTAAAATCTATGGCGAAGCTATTGCAACAGTTGAAGCAACAATTGGTGGAGAGTTTGGCAGAATCATGGGTTGGGCTGACAAATATAGAACATTAAAAGTTAGAACAAATGCAGATACTCCTAAAGATGCTAAAAACGCTAGAGAATATGGAGCAGAAGGTATTGGCTTATGCCGTACAGAGCATATGTTCTTTGAAGAGAACAGAATCCCTGCAATTAGAGCTATGATTTGTTCAGATACAGAAGAGCAAAGAGTAAAAGCTTTAGAAGTATTAGAGCCAATGCAACAAGAAGACTTCGAAAGACTATACGAAGCACTAGAAGGTTGCCCAGTTACAATCAGATTCTTAGACCCACCACTACATGAATTCGTACCAACTGAAGAAGAAGATATAGCAAAACTTGCTAGTGATTTAGGAAAATCAGTTGCAGAAATTAAAGCTATAATCGAAAGTTTACACGAATTCAACCCAATGATGGGACACCGTGGTTGTCGTTTAGCAGTAACATACCCAGAAATCGCAGTAATGCAAACAAAAGCTGTAATTAAAGCTGCTATCAACGTAAATAAAGCACAACCAACATGGAACGTAGTACCAGAGATTATGATTCCACTTGTAGGTGAAATTAAAGAGCTTGCATTTGTTAAAAAATATGTAACAGATACAGCAGATGCTATTATAGCAGAAGCTGGTGTAGATATGACATATAAAGTAGGTACAATGATAGAAATACCAAGAGCTGCATTAACAGCTGACGAAATAGCAACAGAAGCTGAATTCTTTAGCTTTGGTACAAACGACTTAACTCAAATGACATTTGGTTTCAGCCGTGATGATGCTGGTAAATTCTTAGATGCTTACTATGAGTCAAACATCTATGAGTCAGACCCATTTGCAAAACTAGACCAAAAAGGTGTTGGCAAATTAGTAGAAACTGCTGTTAAACTAGGTAAAGCTACTCGTCCTGACATCAAATTAGGTATCTGTGGTGAGCATGGTGGAGACCCATCTACAGTTGAATTCTGCCATAATGTAGGACTAGATTATGTATCTTGTTCACCATTCAGAGTTCCAATCGCTAGATTAGCTGCTGCTCAAGCTGCACTAAAAAACAAATAATATATAAAAATATATTAGAATAAACAATAATTGCTGTATCTGTAGACTAGTTTTACAGATACAGTTTTTGTTTAGTATTAATATTTTAGTTTGATATTGACAATTTTATGTTAAATTGCTATAATAATAATTAAGGTATTTATCAAATTTTAGGAGGGGTTAATATGTCTTTTCCAGAAATAATGGAAGAATTAGTTACATTTTTTATGGTGCATTGGTATCTTTTGATTGTTATTTTGGTGGTAATTCAAGTTGTATATATGTTGATTAGAAAATTAATTTACACAAAAAAGAAAGCTCATGATAGTAATCAAACTTATTCAGAGGCATCAGATAAGTTAAAAGCTCAAAGTGGGAGAAAAGTTAAAGGTTCAATAATGACAGAGGCTAAAATAATAGCAAAAAGAACTGCAAACTATTACTACGAAAAAAACAAAGATGGCACTTCTACAGATAAAATAGATGATTATGCTTTTTATGTAATGTTTGAGTTAGAGGGTGGACTTCAAAGAGAATTTAGAGTTCAACTAGATGAATTTGATAAGATGTGTAAAAATCAAATTGGAAAACTTACATATAAAGATGATATGTTTTTAGCGTTCTTTGTGATTGAAGAAGTAACAGCAAGTGCAAATTAAATAAAAAGCAAAATAAGATAAAATCAAGTAAAACTTAGAAAAATATTGACATAACTTAATTGTTGTGGTAAAATATACAAGCCGCATATTACGGGCTTTTTTAAGTGAGTCTAAAAACTCCGCCCGAAATCTTTAAGTTTTAAAGAATATTATAGCGAGTCTAATTAAAAAGGTGGTACTAGAATGTACGCAATTATTGAAACAGGCGGAAAGCAATACAAAGTTGAAAGCGGAGACGTTATATTTGTAGAAAAGCTTGAAGCAGAAGAAGGAACAACAGTTGATTTTAATGTTGTAGCAATTTCAAACGATGCTGGTATTAATGTTGGAACTCCATATGTTGATGGTGTAACAGTTACTGGTAAAGTGTTAAAAACAGGTAAAGGAAAGAAAATTACAGTTTTCACTTACAAACCAAAGAAAAGCAGTAAAAGAAAAATGGGTCATAGACAACCATTTACAAAAGTTGAAATCCAAAACTTTTAATTGCTATGATAAATATAGTCTTTTATAATACTGAAGACGGTCAGTTAACTGGCTACAAAGTTCAAGGCCATGCGCAGTATGCTACACAAGGTAAGGATATTATCTGTGCTGCTGTTAGTTCAGCTACTGAGATGGTTGCTAATACAATTACAGAAATTTATAATATAGATGCTGAAGTTGTAGTAAAAGACGCAAGTTTGTCTGTAAGAGTTTTTCAAAAAGATGCTAAAATGTGTAGAGATATCTTATTAGGATTAAAATTGCACTTGTGTCTGCTCGAAGAACAATATCCGAAATATATAAATGTAAACTATACGGAGGTGTAAGTTATGATTAAAATTAATATACAATTATTTGCTCACAAAAAAGGTATGGGTTCTACTAAAAATGGACGTGACTCAGAATCAAAACGTTTAGGTGTTAAACGTGCTGACGGTCAATTTGTATTAGCTGGTAACATACTTGTAAAACAACGTGGTACACATATTCACCCAGGTAACAATGTTGGCAGAGGTTCTGACGATACTTTATTTGCAAAAGTTGATGGTAAAGTACGTTTTGAGCGTGTAGGTAAAAATCGTAAACGTGTAAGCGTGTACGGCGAACAATAATTACTATACTAAAAGTTGTAAGGGCGGTGAATTCCGTCCTTATTTTATTATTCAGTAAATCAATTACTAAGAGGTGTATGCTATGTTTCAAAATGATTGGATGATGCGACAAATAGATGAAATAACTCGTGTTTTGGCTCGTGTTATATTTAATAAAGATACAACTATATACAATGTAATAGTTGATGAACAAGGTAATTGTAGCGATGCCGGAGAATTGTATTTAAGACTTAGAGTTTTAATTAAACAGGGTGAAATTAATAAAGCAGAAAATTTATTGTTTGAGCGTATAAATAATAGTTATCAAATGGAATATTTTGAAATAGCTATAGATTTTTATTCTCAAATCAACTCTTTTGATGATGAGCAGTTAGAAAAGTTCGACTTTTCAAGAGAAGAAATAAAAGAGGGATTAGAAGAAGTTAAAAAAATATATCAAGTTGATGATTTACCTATAGAATTTTAAGTTTTGAATATAATTTATTAGAGGTAAAAAGAAAGGACTATATATAATATGTTTGTTGATATAGCAAAAATTTTTATTAAGGCAGGCGACGGTGGCGACGGTTCAGTGTCGTTTCACAGAGAAAAATATGTAGCATCTGGTGGACCAGATGGTGGCGATGGTGGCAAAGGTGGCAATGTTGTTTTCGTTGCTGATGATAACTTGTCTACACTAGCAGATTTTAGATATAAAAGAAAATATACTGCTATAAAAGGTGACAATGGTAGGTCTGATAGAAGGTCTGGCAAAAGAGCAGAAGATTTAATAATAAAAGTTCCTAAAGGAACGGTAATTAAAGATGCTAACACAGGAAGAATTATGGCAGATATTTCTACCAAAGAGCCTGTAATAGTCGCTAGAGGAGGCAATGGTGGTTGGGGTAATATGCACTTTGCTACTCCGACAAGACAAATTCCTAGATTTGCAAAACCTGGTATGCCTGGTGAAGAGTTTGATGTTCAGTTAGAGCTTAAACTTTTAGCAGACGTTGGGCTCGTTGGATTTCCAAATGTAGGAAAAAGTACATTAGTATCTGTAGTAAGCGAAGCAAAACCAGTAATTGCAGATTATCACTTTACAACAATCACACCAGTTTTGGGCGTTGTTAGAATGGGTGAGGGCGAATCTTTTGTTATGGCAGATATACCAGGGCTTATTGAAGATGCAAGCCAAGGTGTAGGGTTAGGACATCAGTTCTTAAGACACGTTGACCGTTGCAGAATGTTAATTCATATAGTTGATGTAGCAGGTAGTGAGGGTAGAGAGCCTAAGGAAGACTTTGAAATAATAAATAAAGAATTAGAAAAATTCAATGAAGAGCTTTCTAAAAGACCAATGATAGTAGTTGCTAATAAATGTGATTTAGCAACAGATGAACAAATAGAAGATTTTAAAAATTATGTTGAAGCTAAAGGTTATCTATTTTTTGCAATTATGGCACCTATTCACCATGGAGTTGATGAATTAATTTCTAGAGTTTACGAAAAATTAAGTAAATTACCTCCAATAGTTAGTTATGAGGCAGAACCAATGCCACAAGTAGAGATAGATGAAGTTAAGTCTAAAAAGTTCACTATTAAAGTAGTTGATGGAATATATGTAGTAGAGGGTAAATGGCTTTACAATGTTATGCGTGCTGTCGATTTTGAAGATTATGAGTCGCTTCAATACTTCCAAAGAGTATTAATTAATACTGGTATAATAGATGCATTAAGAGAAGCTGGAGTGCAAGAAGGTGACACAGTTTCAATGTATGATTTAGACTTTGATTTTGTAGAATAATCAGGTGAATATATGTCAAATTTATTAGAACGTGATTGTAACTTAAAAGAATATAGCCCACTTGCATTAGCATTTATTGGAGATGGTGTATTCGATTTAATGGTTAGAGAAAAAATTTTATTAAATGCAAATGCACCAGTAGGCGCACTTAATAAACAAAAAGTTGATATTGTTTGTTGTAAAAATCAAGCTAAGATAATTAATAAGTTGTTACCTATTCTTAGTCAAGAAGAGCTAGCAGTCTATAAGCGTGGCAGAAATGCAAAAAGTAAACCACCTAAAAATGCTACAAGTGCAGATTATCATATGGCGACAGGACTTGAGAGCTTGTGGGGCTATTTATATTTGCAAGGTGAGATTAACAGACTTAGAGAACTATTCAAATTTATTGAAAAAGAAGATGTTTAATAAAAAAGTAATTACTTTAAACATAAAAAATTTGAATAAAACTCTTTTCAAAATGGTAAATTTAGTATATACTAATATTGTATGTAAAATTGTTATTATGAAAGGATGTTAAAAAATGATAAGTGATGAAAGAGTATTAGAAATATTAAAAGAGGCTGGCGTTTTACTAGAAGGACATTTTAAACTTACATCTGGTAGACATTCAAACAGATATTTACAATGTGCTAAAATTTTTAGAAACACTAAATATAGTGAAGAGCTATGTAAAGCATTAGCAGAGCAGTTTGCAAATGATGGTGTAGATGTAGTTATAGGACCTGCAATGGGAGCAGTTCAAATGGCGTATGAAGTAAGCCGTCACTTAGATTGCGAAAACTATTTTGCTGAAAGAGATGAAGACGGCAAAATGGTACTTAGAAGAGGTTTTGTAGTTACAAAAGGAATGAAAGTTCTACTAGTAGAAGATGTAGTTACAACAGGTGGCTCAATTAAAGAAGTGTTAGAGCTTGTTCAAGCGGCTGGTGGAGATGTTGTAGGTATAGGTTCAATAGTAAACAGAACAGCTGGTAAAGTTGATTTTGGTGTACCATTTAAATCAGTAATAACAGTAGATGTAGAATCATGGGAGCCAGACGAATGCCCAATTTGTAAAGAGGGTAAACTTCCAGTAGTAAAACCAGGTTCAAGAAAAGTATAAAAATTAATTTAGATTATAGGGCGAGCATTTCTAGTTGTTCGCCCTAATGTTTGTTGATATAGAAGTTTATAAAGCAGAAAGTAGGTATTAAAATGGAGAAAAGTCTTAATAAAGATAAAAAAGATAATTCGCATGATTTTCATAGACAAAGATTAAAAGCAAAGTTTCTTAAAAATCACTTAGATGAATTTGAAAAACACGAAGCATTAGAACTTTTACTCTTTTATGCAATACCTAGAAAAAACACAAATCCAATTTCTCATAAATTGTTAGATGAATTTGGTTCTATATCAGCAGTTATAGATGCACCAATGGACGCATTAATAAAAGCAGGGCTTAGTGAGCATAGTGCGTTGTTATTAAAATTGTTACCACAATTTTATAGACTATATTTAGATGATAAACATAATAATGAAGAAAAAATTATAAGCCTTGATAATGTTGGAGATAAGCTAATTAAAAAATTTATTGGTAGAGATTACGAAGCAGTGGTCTTAATGCTACTTGATGCAAAGATGAAAGAGATATTTTGTGGAGTTATTAGTAAAGGTTCTGTTAATGCGTGTGAATTATATGTTAGAAAAATTATTGAAAACTCAGTATTATATAATGCATCATATGTAATATTAGCTCACAATCACCCAAGTGGAATAGCATTACCTAGTAAAGAAGATATAGTATCTACAAAAAGAGTAGCAGAAGCACTTAGTTTAATAGGTATAAAACTTTTAGACCACATAGTAGTGGCTGATGATGATTATGTATCTATATCTCAATCAAAAATACTAAAAAGTATTTTTGGAGAATAGATATTATAAACAAATATTAGAAAAGGTGGGGTTTTATGTTTATGAAAGAAAAGAAAGAAAAACGTTTTGTAGTAAAACATTCTCAAGGGTTAGGGCTTGGAGCCGTTGAAATTTTAGTAGATATTAAAACAGGCGTTAATTACATAGTTACTCAAGCTCCTTATGGTGGCATAACACCTCTGCTAGATGAAAACGGTAAAATAGTTATCGACAAATTTTAAGAGAGGTGATTTTATGACAATTCGTGAAGTTCAAAAAGACGATTTAAATTCTTTGTTGGAATTATATACGCAGTTGCATAATAATGAATATCCAGAAATAAACAGTAAACTTGAAAAATTATGGAAAGATATTTTAAAAGATAAAAATCAACACATAGTTATAGGTTTATACGAGGATAAAATAATATCATCATGTGTTATTACTATAATACAGAATTTAACTAGAAATCAAAGACCATATGCACTAATAGAAAATGTAATAACTGATGAAAATTATCGTAATAAAGGATATGCATCAAGCATGCTTGAGTTTGCAAAAAATATTGCAATACAGGAAAATTGCTATAAAATTATGCTTATGACGGGAAGTAAACAAAATAGAACACTTGATTTTTATAGAAAAAATGGATATAATTCAGAAGATAAAACAGCATTTATAATGTGGATTTAAATTTAATGATTGGAGAACTAAATATGATTTTATCAGATAAAACAATAAAAGAAATGTTAGAAGAAAAAACGCTAGCGATTGAACCTATAGATAAAGAGCAAATTCAACCAGCAAGTGTTGATATTAGATTAGGGAATACTTTTTGTGTAGTAGAAGATTCTAGTGCAAGTATAATTAATTTAGAAGATAAAATAGAATACAAAACTATTACATCAGACTCATATGTTTTGCTTCCTAATCAATTTGTACTTGCAACTACTATGGAGTATGTAAAACTTCCTAATGATTTAACAGCTTTCGTAGAGGGTAGAAGTTCGCTTGGCAGAATGGGTTTATTTATTCAAAATGCCGGTTGGGTAGACCCTGGTTTTGAAGGCGAGATAACACTTGAACTGTACAATGCTAATAGATGTGCAATAGAACTTAAAGCAGGTAGAAGAGTAGGTCAACTGGTGTTTGCTAAAATGGATAAAGAGGCAGAAAATCCTTATATGGGTAAATATCAGGGACAAAAAGGAGCAACAGGCTCAAAAGTATTTTTAGATAATAAATAAAACATAAGTTAGTAAGGGAATTATATTGGAGAATAATATAAAACTTAGGCCACACCATCTATTATGTACAGATACATATAGAGGTAAAGGCTATAACAAAGAATTTAGCGAAAATATGGATACAATAGTTAGTAAACTGAAATCAGAGGAAATTCATGAAATTGAGATAATGTATAGCACTGATGATTTATGCGATAAATGCAAATTCAAAATAGATGAAAATAAATGCTTTTCAAACGAAAAAGTCATTAAATTAGATGAAAAAGTCACAGAGTATTTTAAAATAAAAGAAGGTAAATATATATATAAAGATATACTAAGGTATATTAAGGAAAATATGACAGAAGTTATATTTGAAGATATTTGTAGTAATTGTAGTTGGTACAAAGAAAGTAAATGCAAAGAACTATTTATGAGTGAAAATTATTAATTTTAATTAGGAGAATAATAATTATGTTGTTAAATTGTGAAAATTTTAAATGGACAAGAAAACCTGAAAAATTTACGGTCACTAAAGAAAAAGTAGAGATTATTACAAAGCCTCATACTGATTTATGGCAGAGAACATATTATCATTTTAGAAACGATAACGCTCCAGTTTTTCAAATAGATTCAGAAGAAAAATATTTTTCCTTTGTTGTAAAAACACAATTTGAAAGTAAATATAATTATGACCAATGTGGGGTAGTAGTTTATTTAGATAGTGATAACTGGATAAAAAGCTCAGTTGAATATATTAATGAAAACATTCAAATGTTAGGTAGTGTAGTTACAAATAATGGTTATTCAGATTGGGCGACTATTGAAATACCTACTAATATAAAACGTATGTGGTATAGACTTAGCAGACGTGAAGATGACTTTTGTATCGAAAGTTCTTTAGACGGACTTAATTTTAAGCAAATTAGAATTTGCCACTTGTTTAATGCAAAAGATAAAATTAGCTTTGGTGTATATGCTTGTAGTCCAGAAGACTCTTCATTTAAAGCTACATTTAGCAATTTTGAAATGACAAAGTGCAAATGGTTGGCTCATCAAGGACAACAACCAGACGAAGAATATCAAGGGTGATAATTATGGTTTTGGATAATAAATTAGGTATAATATCGCAATCAGAACTTGCAAGCGTAGAAGAAAAAATTAGTAAAATTCGTGCATATGAATTATTTGATAAAAACATTTTAGATAAGTTAGAAGTAGGTACATTTAAAACGTTATCTTTAATTCATAAATATCTTTTTGATGAAATTTATCATTTTGCAGGTGAGCTTAGAACAGTGAATATTGCAAAAAATAATTTTAGATTTGCACCGATTATGTATTTAGAAGTATCATTAAGAAATATAGATAAAATGCCACAGACTACTTTTGATGAAATAATAGAGAAGTATGTTGAAATGAATATAGCACACCCTTTTAGAGAGGGTAATGGAAGAAGTATGAGAATTTGGTTAGATTTAATGCTTAAAGATAGTTTAATAAAAGTTATTGATTGGAGCAAAGTAGATAAAAATGATTATTTACTAGCGATGCAAAGAAGCCCTATAAAAGACATAGAAATTAAACATATATTAAAAAAATCTCTTTCTAGTGATATTAATAATAGGCAAATGTACATTAAAGGTATTGACGCAAGTTACTATTATGAAGATTATAACGTATATAAAACGGAAGATTTGATTTAAAATAACAGGAGGAAAAATGTTTAAATTAGTATCAGACTACAAACCTTTTGGCGACCAACCAAAAGCCATAGACCAACTAGTAAACGGACTTAATAGAGGCGACAGAGAACAAACTCTATTAGGGGTTACAGGTTCTGGTAAAACTTTTACTATGGCTAATGTAATCGAAAAAATTAACAGGCCTACTTTAGTTTTAGCTCATAATAAAACTTTAGCAGCTCAGCTTTGTAGCGAATTTAAACAGTTTTTTCCTAATAACGCTGTTGAATATTTTGTATCGTATTACGATTATTATCAACCAGAAGCATATATAGCTAATACTGATACTTATATCGAAAAAGACAGTTCTATTAATGATGAAATAGATAAATTAAGACATAGTGCTACTCTTGCATTATCTGAGCGAGATGATGTTATAATAGTGTCTAGTGTGTCTTGTATATATAGCTTAGGTAACCCAATTGATTATCGAACAATGGTTATCTCACTTAGACCTCAAATGGAAAAAAGCAGAGATGATTTACTTAAAAAATTAGTTGAGTTGCAATATGAAAGAAACGATATTAATTTTACTAGAAATAAATTCAGGGTGCGTGGTGATGTAGTAGAGATTTTTCCAGCATCATCAGGTGACAATATTATTAGAGTTGAGTTTTTTGGTGATGAAATTGATAGATTATCAGAGATTAACCCTCTTACTGGTGAGTTGATTACTCAGCTAAAACACGCAGCTATTTATCCAGCATCGCACTATATAGTACCTCAAGAAAAGATAAAAAAAGCTATCACTAATTTAGAGATAGAACTTCAAAACAGGCTTGAATTTTTTAGAGAAAGTGGTAAACTTATAGAGGCTCAAAGAATAGAGCAGAGAACTAGATACGATATGGAGATGTTACAAGAGATAGGATTTTGCTCAGGAATAGAAAACTATTCAAGGGTAATAGCTGGAAGAGAAGCGGGAAGTTCACCATATACGTTGCTTGACTACTTTCCAGATGACTATTTACTATTAGTTGATGAATCTCACGTAACATTACCACAGGTGAGAGGAATGTATGCAGGTGATAGAGCAAGAAAAACAAACCTTATAGACCATGGGTTTAGACTACCATCAGCATACGATAATAGACCACTAAATTTTGATGAATTTTACGATAGAATAAATAAAGTTATATTTGTAAGTGCAACACCAGGAGATTTTGAAAAAGAAAAAAGCACACAAATAGTAGAGCAAGTAATAAGACCAACTGGACTGTTAGACCCAGAAATAACAGTAAAGCCGATAGATGGACAAATGGACGATTTAGTGTCAGAAATAAATAAGAGAGTGGCAATAAAAGAAAGAACACTTGTAACAACACTTACTAAAAAAATGGCAGAAGATTTAACAAATTACTTTGAAACTATGGGAATAAAAGTAAGATATATGCATCACGATATAGACACAGTTGAGCGTATGGAAATAATCAGAGATTTAAGACTAGGTAAGTTTGATGTTTTAGTTGGTATTAATTTACTTAGAGAAGGTTTAGATATTCCAGAAGTGTCGCTAGTAGCAATATTAGATGCAGATAAAGAAGGTTTTTTAAGGAGTGAGCGTTCTTTAATTCAGATAGTAGGGCGAGCTGCTAGAAACTCAAAAGGCGAAGTTATAATGTATGCAGACCACATAACACCGTCGATGGAAAGAGCAATAAGCGAAACAATCAGACGTAGAAATATACAAGAAAAATATAATGAAGATAATGGAATTACACCTAAAACTATAGTCAAAAATGTATCCGAAATATTAGAAATATCATCACATAAAGATGATGATAAAAAAGCTTCAAAAGGCAAGAAGAAGTTGTCAAAAACAGAAAAAGAGCAATTAATAAAATCACTTACTAAAGAGATGAAAACAGCTGCTAAAATGTTAGAATTTGAACATGCAGCATATTTAAGGGATAAAATTAAAAAATTGAGTGGAGAAAAATAATAGACTAGTAAAAGGTGTTTATATAAACATAGTATTAGTTTGAAAGGGTATTAACTTATGGCGAAAAAGAAAAAAATGCAAGAATATGGAAATGAAAGTATATCATCACTTAAAGGAGCAGACAGAGTACGTAAAAGACCTGCTGTAATATTTGGTTCTGATGGTATAGAGGGTTGTCAGCATTCAATATTTGAAATTATGTCTAACTCTATTGATGAGGCTCGTGAGGGTTTTGGAGATAGTATTACTATAACAAAATATGAAGATAACTCAATAGAGATAGAAGACCATGGAAGAGGTATACCAGTAGAATATAACAAAGCAGAAGAACAATATAACTGGTATTTAGTTTTTTGTGAATTATATGCTGGTGGTAAATATAATAATGAACAAGCAGAAAATTATGAATTTTCATTAGGGTTAAATGGTTTAGGTTTATGTGCTACTCAATGTGCATCACAGTATATGACAGCAGAAATTAAAAGAGATGGATATATATATAGCTTGAATTTTGAGAAAGGTGAAAATGTAGGAGGGCTTACAAAACAGCCTTACAACAAAAAAGATACTGGCTCAAAAATAAAATGGAAACCAGATTTAGAAGTGTTTACTGATATAGATGTTAAGCCAGACTACTTTATAGACATTATAAAAAGACAAGCTATAGTAAATGCAGGCATTAAGTTTATTTTTAGAAACCAAGTAGGCAAATCTTTTGAAATAACAGAATTTAACTATGTAAATGGTATTGCAGACCACGTAAAAGAGGTTGTAGAAGATAATGCACTTTCTTCTATCCAATACTATTCAACAGAAAAAATGGCTCGTGATAGAGCAGATAAAAACGAATACAAAGTTAAAATTAATATTGCTTTTGTATTTTCAAATAAAGTTAAACTTGCAAATTACTATCATAACTCAAGTTGGCTTGAGTATGGTGGTGCTCCAGAAAAAGCTGTTAAAAATTCTTTTGTTTATCAAATTGATTCATACTTAAAGAAAAATAATAAGTATAATAAAACAGAAAGTAAAATAAACTTTATAGATGTTGAGGACTGTCTTGTAGTTATAACTTCCTCTTTTTCAAGTGTGACTTCTTATGAAAATCAAACTAAAAAGTCAATCACAAATAAAGGTATTCAAGATGCTATGGTCGAGTTTTTTCGTCAGCAGTTGGAAATATATTTTATAGAAAATCCAATCGAGGCAGAGAAAATTGGTAATCAAGTGCTTATAAATAAGCGTAGTAGGGAAGACGCTGAGAAAACAAGACTTAACATACAAAAGAAACTTTCTAGCAATATGGATATAACAGGTAGAGTTGCAAAGTTTGTAGATTGTAGAAGTAAAGATGTTTCTGTAAGAGAGCTGTTTATAGTGGAGGGTGACTCAGCTTTAGGTGCTTGTAAGCAAGCTAGAAACCCAGATTTTCAAGCGATTATCCCTATAAGAGGTAAAATCTTAAATTGTCTAAAAGCTGATTATAATAAAATATTTAAAAGTGAGATAATCGTTGACTTATTAAAAGTTTTAGGCTGTGGAGTTCAAGTTAAATCTAAAGCAAATAAGAATTTAAACTCGTTTGATTTAAACTCACTTAGATGGAATAAAGTAATAATTTGTACCGATGCCGATGTAGACGGATTTCAAATAAGAACATTGATACTTACAATGCTATACAGGCTTACACCAGATTTGATTAAAGAGGGTAAAGTGTTTATTGATGAATCGCCACTTTATGAAATATCTACAAAGAAAGAAACATATTTTGCGTACACAGAAGCAGAAAAAGAAAAATTTTTAAATATAATTGGTAGTGAAAAATATACTATACAGCGTTCAAAAGGTTTAGGCGAAAACGAACCAGATATGATGAGTCTTACAACTATGAACCCAGATACAAGAAGACTTATAAAAGTTATGCCAGATGATATGGAACAGACAATTAAAATGTTTGATGTGTTGTTAGGTGACAACTTAGCAGGCAGAAAAGAATTTATAATTGAGAATGGTAGCAGATATATTGATGATTTAGATGTAAGTTAAAAATAGGTAAGAATTAATTTGGAGTGAAATAAAAATATGTCACCAAAAAAGAAAACAGCAAGAGCTAGTAAAACACAAAATAAAATACGTGGAGTAATAGAGGGAGCAGGCATAGTATTAGAACAAAAGATAGTATCCACTTTAGAAGAAAACTATATGCCATATGCTATGAGCGTTATAATGTCTAGGGCAATTCCACAAATAGACGGATTTAAACCTAGTCATAGAAAATTACTTTATACTATGTACAAAATGGGACTTCTAGGAAATACAAGAACAAAATCTGCAAATATTGTAGGTCAAACTATGAAATTAAACCCTCATGGAGATAGTGCTATTTACGACACTATGGTAAGACTTAGTAGAGGTTATGAGGCGTTGTTATATCCGTATATAGACTCAAAAGGTAACTTTGGTAAGTTTTATAGTAGAGATATGGCATATGCAGCGTCTAGATATACAGAAGCAAAACTAGATTCAATATGTAATGAGCTTTTTAGAGATATTGATAAAGATACAGTAGATTTTGTAGATAATTACGACAACACAATGAAAGAACCAACATTGCTTCCCTCAACATACCCATCAGTTTTAGTAAATGCTAACACTGGAATAGCAGTAGGAATGGCAAGTTCTATATGCTCATTTAATTTAAGAGAAGTATGCTTAACTACAATCGAGCTTATAAGAGATAGTAATTATGATATTAGCTTAACAATGCCGGCACCAGACTTTACAGGTGGAGGACAAATAGTATATTCTAAAGAAGTTTTTGATAATATTTTTAAAACAGGAAAAGGTAGTTTTAAAGTAAGGTCAAGATATTCATATGATAAAACAGCAAATTGCATAGATGTAGTATCAATACCACAAACAACAACTTGCGAAGCAATAATAGAGAAAGTAATCGACTTAGTAAAAACTAATAAAGTTCGAGAAATATCAGATATAAGAGATGAAACAGGGCTTGACGGATTAAAAATAACAATAGATTTAAAAAAGGGAACAGACCCTAATAAATTAATGCAAAGACTATATAAAATGACTACTTTAGAAGATAGTTTTTCATGTAATTTTAATGTGCTGATTGCAGGAGTACCAATGGTACTTGGTGTAAAAGAGCTTATAGAAGAATGGGTAGCGTTTAGAATTGAGTGCGTTAGAAGAAGAACATATTATGATTTAAATAAAAAGAAAGATAAATTACATCTTTTAAAAGGGCTTAAGCTAATACTACTTGATATTGACAAAGCAATAAAAATAGTAAGAGAAACAAAAGAAGAAAAAGAAGTAGTACCAAACTTGATGATAGGTTTTGGAATAGATGAAATTCAAGCAGAATATGTAGCAGAAATAAAACTAAGACACCTAAACGCAGAGTATATCTTAAAAAGAATAGAAGAGATAGAAAGCTTAGAAAAAGATATAGCGAATTTAGAAAGCATATTATCAAGCAAAACAAAAGTAAAGAATATAATAATAAAAGAGCTTAAAGAAGTAGCAGATAAATACGGACAACCTAGAAAAAGTATATTGTTATATGCAAGTGATATAGAAGAAGAAACAATAGAAGAAGAGATACCAGATTATGCAGTTAATTTATTCTTTACGAAAGAGGGATATTTTAAAAAAATCACACCACTTTCACTTAGAATGGGTGGGGAGCAAAATTTAAAAGAAAACGACAAGATAGTAACAAGCTATGAAACAACAAACAACATAGATTTATTGTTCTTTACAAATAAGTGTCAAGTGTATAAAGCAAAAGCATCAGATTTTTCCGATACAAAAGCTAGCGTTTTAGGAACATATATTCAAGCACACCTTAATATGGAAGATGGAGAAACACCGATTAAGATGATAGCAACAAAAGATTATAAAGGTATTTTGTTGATAGGTTTTGAAAATGGAAAAGTTGCTAAAATAGGGCTTGATGTATATGCTACAAAGACAAACCGAAAGAAATTAACTGGAGCATATAGCGACAAGTCACCACTTGCAGATATTTGTTTTATAGAAGAAGAAAAAGAAATATTACTAACTTCTTCTGGAGGTAGGATGATTTTGCTAAATTCATCACACTTAGCTATAAAAAGTACTAGAAACACACAAGGCGTAAATGTTATGAGATTCCAAAAAGGACAAAGATTGATGTCTGTTGAGGAATATATTGACGGAAAATTTTCAAAACCGTCCAGATACAAGTCAAAATCTTTACCATCTCTTGGAGCATTACCATCTTTAGAAGACGAGGCAACACAGCTCTCGATAATTTAATCATTGGCAAAATTTAATAAATTTTTAATTAGTGCATATTCATTTTTTTAGTGGATATGCACTAAAAACATATATGGACAAATATTTACAAATTATTAACATAATGTTCATAATGTTAACATTCAGTTCATATAGAAAGCCTTTGTTAACACTTTGTTCATATTTGGATATTTTTAATGAAAATAATTTGTGTACTTGTATTATTTATATTGACAAATTATGGATTTTAATGTTAATATGACCAAGGCTTATAAGCACTATATTATTTTAAAATTGAAAGGAAGAATAAAATGTTAAGACAAAGAAAAATGAAAGTAGTTTTATCGGTTATATTCGTGTCAGTTATTATTAGTGCAGTTACTATTTCAGCAAGTGCAAAGTTGGTTGTTAGCGATACTTACAAGCTAGAGGTGTCTAAATCAAGTAGTAGTACAATGGGTATTACTCAGAAATATGATGAACAAGAGTACATGTTAAAATTTTCAGCTTACCCTACTATAAAAAAAGTAAGTGGGACAAATGTATCTTCAGACAAAGCTAATGTTAGAAGCTTTGCTAGCACAACAGAAAGTGGTAAATTATGTGGTGATCCATTTACAACTAAAAAGGAAAACTATACATTTTATTCAAATATGACAAGTGGACCAATTATGAGATATGATAAAATACCTGAAGGATATAAGGGACAGATATATTTTTATGGTTTAGATAATTACGTAAGGTCTTATTATACAATACAACAATTCACAAAATAATTTTTATTTCCCACCTATGCAATAACATAGGTGGGATTAGAGGTAAATTATGAAACTAAAATACTACAACATAATAACTAAATCAAATAAAAAAAGAAATTCTAAAAATATAACTGTATGCATACTTGTTACATTGGCAACATTTCTCTTAGTAGTTAGTGGTGTATATTTATCTACATTTGGTGACTATGTAACAACTCAAATGGAAACCCCAGAATTTACTAGCTGTGATATATATCCAAATATAGACGGTTTATATAATACGTCTCTTACAGAAGATGTACTAGAAGATATAGAAAATGTACCACACGTTACAGCACTATATAAAGAAACAGGTGTAGATGGTGGAGGAGAAGTTGAAAGTATAATATATGCTGACGGCACTAGTTATAAACCAGAAGAAGGTAAAGAAATTTCGGAATTACAGGTTGACCAAGCATACCCAGACCAAAAAGTACCAATAATAGCAGGAAAAACACTAGAGGAAAGCCCAGTATACAGTTGTTTAGTACCAAATTATTTTTCTTTAAATAGCGAAGATTGGGATAATAATATCTTTTTAAATGGAGAAGATTTTATTGGTAGCACAATTACAATGAATTGTAATAATTTTTTTCGTAGTATAGTAGTTAAGGATGATGGTGTATATCCAGTAGCGGTGCCTGAAGTTGAAGTAGTATTTAAAGTAGTAGGAGTATATGCCTTAAATGCAAATACATATGGAGAACCTGTCAACCTTAGAATTACGAATGATACAGCATTACAAATAGAAAAGGACGCACTTTCGACTTTATCGCCAGACGATGAAATGTTAAGTGACCTTTCTTACGATAAATCTAGCGAATTATATGGTTATATACTTACAGTAGATAGTTTAGATAATGTTGATGCTGTAGTGCAAGAAGTACAGGCTATGGGTGTAGATATAACATACCCAAGATATGCCACTTACGCTGGAATAAGACTTACAATATTTACATCAATAAGTTTAGTGCTTATGTTAACAGTGTCTATATTGGGAATTGTTAATATATTTTTATCTGTAAGTAATAATTTGCTAAGTAGAAAAAAAGAAATAGGTTTATATAAAGCAATTGGATATACAAATAGAAATATAGGAATAAGTATGTATTTTGAGCAATTTAAAGTAGCAATAAAAGGCTTTGTAATAGGAGAAACAATATCAATTGTTTTAATTATAATATTTAATTATTTAAATTCAAATGGAGAGTTTGGTGGCAGATACTTAATTATACAACCAGAGCAATTAATTGGTGTAACAATATTTGCACTAGCATTTGCAATAATAATACCACTTATATGCGTACTTATAATGATGAAAAAATTAAATAAAATTGAACCTAAAGACGCTATGGGAGAGTAAAAAAAATTAAAAATTTGATTTTAGTAAAAGGTGATAAATAAAATGAAACTTAAATATTACAACATAATAACTAAATCAAATAAAAAAAGAAATTCTAAAAATATAACTGTATGCATACTTGTTACATTGGCAACATTTCTCTTAGTAGTTAGTGGTGTATATTTATCTACATTTGGTGACTATGTAACAACTCAAATGGAAACCCCAGAATTTACTAGCTGTGATATATATCCAAATATAGACGGTTTATATAATACGTCTCTTACAGAAGATGTACTAGAAGATATAGAAAATGTACCACACGTTACAGCACTATATAAAGAAACAGGTGTAGATGGTGGAGGAGAAGTTGAAAGTATAATATATGCTGACGGCACTAGTTATAAACCAGAAGAAGGTAAAGAAATTTCGGAATTACAGGTTGACCAAGCATACCCAGACCAAAAAGTACCAATAATAGCAGGAAAAACACTAGAGGAAAGCCCAGTATACAGTTGTTTAGTACCAAATTATTTTTCTTTAAATAGCGAAGATTGGGATAATAATATCTTTTTAAATGGAGAAGATTTTATTGGTAGCACAATTACAATGAATTGTAATAATTTTTTTCGTAGTATAGTAGTTAAGGATGATGGTGTATATCCAGTAGCGGTGCCTGAAGTTGAAGTAGTATTTAAAGTAGTAGGAGTATATGCCTTAAATGCAAATACATATGGAGAACCTGTCAACCTTAGAATTACGAATGATACAGCATTACAAATAGAAAAGGACGCACTTTCGACTTTATCGCCAGACGATGAAATGTTAAGTGACCTTTCTTACGATAAATCTAGCGAATTATATGGTTATATACTTACAGTAGATAGTTTAGATAATGTTGATGCTGTAGTGCAAGAAGTACAGGCTATGGGTGTAGATATAACATACCCAAGATATGCCACTTACGCTGGAATAAGACTTACAATATTTACATCAATAAGTTTAGTGCTTATGTTAACAGTGTCTATATTGGGAATTGTTAATATATTTTTATCTGTAAGTAATAATTTGCTAAGTAGAAAAAAAGAAATAGGTTTATATAAAGCAATTGGATATACAAATAGAAATATAGGAATAAGTATGTATTTTGAGCAATTTAAAGTAGCAATAAAAGGCTTTGTAATAGGAGAAACAATATCAATTGTTTTAATTATAATATTTAATTATTTAAATTCAAATGGAGAGTTTGGTGGCAGATACTTAATTATACAACCAGAGCAATTAATTGGTGTAACAATATTTGCACTAGCATTTGCAATAATAATACCACTTATATGCGTACTTATAATGATGAAAAAATTAAATAAAATTGAACCTAAAGAAGCTATGGGAGGATAAAAAATGACAAGTAAGTGTATAGAATTAAAAGGTGTTTCTAAAATTTATAATGAAAAAGTAAAAGCTATGGATAATGTTAGCTTTAAAATTGAGCAAGGTGAATTTAAAGTGGTAATGGGACAATCAGGCTCAGGCAAGAGTACATTTTTGCAAATTTCGGGGCTGTTAGATTTGCCAACAAGTGGGATAGTATTAATAAATGGTAAAGATGTTGCACAAGTGACAAAAAACGAGCTGCCTAAAATAAGAATGTCAAATTTAGGGTTTGTGTTTCAAGCATTCCACCTAAATCCTTATATGAAAGCGTATGAAAATGTTATGTTACCTATGCTTATAAATAAAGAATTTAAGAGTAAAGCTGAAATAGAAAAAAGAGCAAAAGAGTTGTTAAAACTAGTGGGTTTAGAAGAACGAATAGAACATTATTCTTCAGAACTATCTGGAGGAGAGCAACAAAGAGTTGCAATTGCTAGAGCGCTTGCAAATGACCCGGATTTTATATTAGCAGATGAACCTACTGGTAATTTAGATAGCGAAAATGAAAAAGCTATATTTGAAGTGTTAAAAGAATTAACTAAAAGAGGAAAAGGTGTACTTGTTGTAAGTCATAATGATTTAGCAAAAGAGTATGCCGATACATTGTATATAATGAAAGATGGAGTAATGGCGGAGAATTAAAATGAAAATAGATAGATTATGGATAATAATACGAACATCAGTTAAAAAGAATAAAATAAAGACAATAATATTAATGTCCTTTTTAATAATTAGTCTGACGTTATCTTGCCTATTGATTGGTTTCTCATTACCGATGCAAAACGCTATAGAGAACAACATTTATAACAATATTATTAATCGTTCAGGTGCAATTATGTTTGATGATGAAGTGTATAATATTTCTCAAGTTGATAAAGATGAATTTATTTCAGAAATAGAAAAAACACCTCATGTAACTGATGTTTATTTATCAGGTGATATACAATTTTCTACAATAGAAATTGAAGACGAGATTGGAGATATAAGATTACAATCTCTGTATAAAGAAAATGACTTAATAATAAAAAAAGGTAGAAATGTTTTACCAGATGAAAAAAATGCAGTAGTTTTACCAGAGAAAATTTTTACTCAAAAAGTTGGTGGAAATGGCAAAATTAAGCAAGATACAGAAAGTTTTGTTGGAAAAACAATGGATTTTAAATTGAATGATGGTTCTATATATAAGGCGGAAGTAGTTGGCATATATTCATCAAACGATTTACTATATCAAGAAAATTCTGCTTATATATCATATAATGAATCGCTGAACTTAAAGTCAGTTGATTCATCTGAAGAATATTATGTGTTTGAAGTTGATAATTACAAAAATACAGAAGATGTTATAAATTCAATCGAGGCTATTTCAGCACAAATAATAGCTTACCAAATAATGGACATTGACCCAACTTTACTACAAAATATACAATTTATTCAAATAGCGTTATTGTTATCATTATTCATATTAATTATTACTATGATTTCAGTAAAAGTATTTATTAGTAGCTTTATTAAAGCTAAAATACCAGAAATAGCGTTACTAAAATCGTTTGGATACAATAATAAACAGTTGTTTAAAATTTTATCTTTTGAGTATGGTGTAATATTGTTGCTTTCGTTACTTGTTAGTATAATTATTACTATTTGTTTATCTATAATTGTTATCAATCCGATTATTTTTTCAAACTTTCAGTATACACCATTGCTAGTTGCAATCAGCTTTAACCCACTTATATATATAGCTATTTTTGTCTTTGTATTATTAATGATATGTTTATCTTGTTATTTAGAACTTAGAAAAACAAAGAAGTTTAACTTATTTAGATTGTTATATTAATAATAATTTTGAAGCATAAAAAAGAAATTTTAATGTGTGAAACATATGAATTAAAAGGGTAAAATAAAAATACAAACAATAAAAAATGGAATAAAATAACTACAAAATATAATAAAAATTTCATACATAATCTCAAATATTTAACCTAAATAAAAATTTCAGTAAAGAAAACTCTAAAATTGTATTTTAACGAAGAAAGTGTACAATTTCAGAATGCATACTTAATATGTAAATTAATTCTATATAAATTGACTTTTATTGCTTAATGTGTTAAAATAATTAACAAGAAAATGAAATTCAGTACTATTATTAGTGTTAAAATTAGACTTTTTATTATATTAGGAGAAGTGATTATGAAGGTTATTCCATTTTCTCCACCAGATATTACAGATTTAGAAATTAATGAAGTTATAGATGCGTTAAAATCTGGTTGGATAACAACAGGTGAGAGAACTCGACGATTTGAGCAAAAATTAGGTGAATATTTAAATAATAAAAATGTGGTTGCTTTTAGTTCTTGTACATGGGCTATGGAACTAATGTTAAAGCTGTATGGTGTAAAATCTGGTGACGAAGTTATAACAACTGCGTACACATATACAGCATCAGCATCAGTAGCGTATCATTTAGGAGCAAAAATAGTTCTTGTAGATACATTAGAAAATTCGTTTTTAATGAATCCTTGCGAATTAGAAAAAGCTATCACACCAAAAACAAAAGTAGTTATACCAGTTGATATTGCTGGTAAAATGTGTGATTATGATGCTATATTTAAAATAGTAGAGAATAAAAAGGATTTATTTTCAATTGATGAAAGTAACGAGCTACAAAAAGTCTTTAAAAGACCGATAGTATTAGCTGACTCGGCTCATGCGTTTGGAGCAACACAAAAAGGCAAGAAATCTGGCTTAGTTGCAGACTTTACAGCTTTTTCATTTCATGCTGTTAAGAACTTAACAACTGGTGAGGGTGGAGCAATCACATGGAAAGATAAAAACGGAATTGACAACGAAGAGTTGTCTAAGATGTTTAAAGCAATGTCTTTACATGGACAAACTAAAGATGCATTTGCTAAAAATCAGCCAGGATTGTGGGAATATGATATAATATATCCAGCTTACAAATGCAATATGACAGATATACACGCAGCAATTGGCATAAAACAGCTTGAGAGATATGACAGTTTACTAGAAAAAAGAAAACAAGTAGTTAAGATGTATGATGATGCATTTTTACAAATGGGACTAGACCCTTTAAGACATTTTGGAGAAGATTTTACAACTAGTTATCATTTATATATGCTTAAAATTCCTCAATATAATCAAGATGACAGAAATGAGTTTATAAAGAGATTAGCAGAAAAAGGAATAGTTGCAAATGTGCATTATAAACCACTACCAATGCTTACAGCGTATAAGAACTTAGGGTTTAATATAGATGAATATCCTAATGCGTTTAAACAGTATTCACAAGAAGTGTCACTACCACTACATACCTTGTTAAGTGAAGAAGATGTAAAGTATGTAATTGATGCAGTTAAAAGTGAAATATAATTTTTAAAATAGAAAAAATTAACGGGAAGATTTTAAATCTTCCCGTTTTTCTTCAAAAAAACGTCGACAAGGTTTACCTTGTCGACAAGACATTGAGGTTTCACCTGAAACTCCATCACTTTTGAAAAAGTGGACAAAGCGTTTGTGTTGTCACGATTAAATATTTGAAAAACTTTTATTTTAAACATTTTTCCCATTCTGCTTCTTTAAATCCAATAAGGATATATTCTTGTGCGATTATTAAAGGTCGTTTGACAAGCATACCATCTGTAGAAAGTAGCCTTAATTGCTCGTCTTCGCTCATAGTAGGTAGTTTGTCTTTTAATTTCATAGACTTATAAATTAATCCACTAGTATTAAAGAATTTTTTTAATGGAAAATTACTTTTTATATACCATTCTTTTAATTCCTCAAAAGTTGGATTTTCTTCTTTTATATGTCTTTGCTCATAAGTAATATTGTTATCATCTAACCATTTTTTTGCTTTTTGACAAGTGGAGCATTTAGGATAATATATGAATAACATAAATTTACATTCCTTTATAATTTATTTATGAAAGCGAATAAACCTCTAAATAATAATGAGGGTAATCTGCTACAGTTTTTTCTATATAAGTACCCTCAACTGTTATCTTTTCTGAGTTTTCTGGGATTTTCACATCATCTTTGAATAGAAGTTCTATAGATTGTGTACAGCAACCACCCTCATCATTTACACTAAGCATCATAATATCAGTAGATAAACTCTCAACATATTGACTTTGGTATGTTCCTGATATCTTAAATGTTTTATCAACATAATCAGTAGGATTACTTGTAAGTTCATAAACTTGAGCAAAAATCATAGTTGAACTTGAACTTGTAAAATCGTAGTCAACGTTTGAAGTGCTACTGTTAGCTGGCGGAGTTGTATCTGCGTCTAAGATAAAATCACTTTTCCCAGTTGTTGGTGATGTGGAAACTTCATCAATATTAATATTTTCAGAATCTACACAACCAGTTAGCATAATCAAAAGTATTGATAATGTTACTAGAAGTTTAGTTTTAATCATAAGTTAAGCCTTCTTTCTTGAGATAAATGAAATTAATGTGAATAGTAAAAATACACCTATATTAAAAGCAACAATTGTACTACCAACAGGAGTGCCATATAATATAGAAACAACTATACCGAATAATGCACATAATACTGAAATTATAGAAGATGAAATAATAACAGATTTAAAGTTTTTAAATATACGCATAGAAGATAAGGCAGGGAATACAACTAAAGCACTAATTAGTAGAGAACCCACTAAATTCATAGCAACAACTATTACAGCAGCTATAGTAATTGCGATGATTAAATTATATAAATTAGCGTTGATACCAGTTGCACGAGCAAAAGTTTCGTCAAAAGTTACAGAGAAAATCTTATTATAAAACAGTACAAATATAACCACTACTAGTATAGATAAGATTAAACTAATTATAACATCAGTTGTTGTTAAAGTAAGTATTGATGTTGAACCAAATAAAGTAGTGCAAACATCACCGGCTAGATTAGAAGAAACAGAAAAAACATTCATAAATAAGTAACCTAAAGCAAGTGAGCCTACAGACATCATTGCAATAGCAGCATCACCATTGATTTTAGCATTCTTTCCAATTCTAAGAAGCAAAATAGCACTTATAGCAGTAATAGGAAACACGAGTAAATCATGGTTTGTTATATCTAAGATAGAGGCGATAGCAATTGCACCAAAAGCTATATGAGACAGCCCATCTCCTATGTACGAAAAACGTTTTAAAACTAGAGTAGCACCTAGTAGGGAAGAACAAAAAGCTATTAAAATCCCAACGATAAAAGCATAAATAACAAAATCATAACTTAAAAAATCTAATAAAGTGGAAAGCATTACTTAACTCCCTCCTTATAAGCATCTACTGTCATACAATTTACACCACAGTTGTTTAAGCAAATAACATTATCAGCATCGTTAATAGCTTCATTTAGATTATGAGTAATCATAATAATTGTAATTCCCTCGTTGTTTAAATTTTTAATTAACTTGTAAAATTCCTTAGTAGTTGCAATATCTAAACCGGCAGTCGGTTCATCTAACAACAACGCTTTATTAGTAGCACAAAGTGCACGAGCTAAAAGTACACGTTGTTGTTGGCCACCAGATAACTCACAATAACTTTTTTTACATAAGTTAGATATACCTAGTTTTTCAAGCATTTGTTTAGCAAGTTTTTTTTCAGACTTATTATAAAATGGTCTAAATCCTACCTTGTTTAAACAACCAGAGAGAACAACTTCATAAACTGATGCAGGAAAATCTTTTTGCACCTGTGTTTGTTGAGGTAAATATCCAATGTCTAAAGGGTTTAACCCTTCTCCCATTGATATAGCACCATCAATAGGAGGGATTAAACCTAAAATTGTTTTTATTAGAGTGCTTTTACCGGCACCGTTTTCACCAACAATACAAACATAAGAGCCTGTTTTGATTGTAAAATTTATACCTTTGTGCAGAGGTGTATTATTATAACCTACTGCAAGGTTTTTGCATATAATATCCATTTTTCACCTATTATTCTAAAGCTGATTTTAAAACATGAAGATTATTACTCATTATATCGTGATAAGATATTCCGTCATCTATATTAGATTTTGATACAGATTGCATTGAATTTAAAACTAATGTTTCGCAATCTTTATCTTCACTACTGTTATTAATTGTAGTTGCAAGCTCTTTGAAACCGTTGTCAATTATAAGAAGTTTATTTATATCTAATTCATCTACTTTTTCAGTAAGGAATGTTATTGTTTCAAAAGATGCTTCTGTTTCTGCTGAGCAACCTTGGAAAGCTGCATAATAATTAATATCATAATCTTGCATCATATATAAGAATGGAAATCTGTCAGCAAATATAACTGTATCACGATTTGCATTCTCTACTGCGTTTTCGTAATTTTCATCTAGCTCTTCTAGTTTGTCAATATATTTATCTGTATTTTTATTGTAAGTGTCAGCATTTTCACTATCTATTTCTGAGACTTCATCGTTTATCTCGTTTACAGCAACAAGTGCATTTTCTAAAGAAAGCCATACGTGTTCATCTTCGTGGGCTGCGTGTTCTGTTTCGTCGTGGTCGTCGGTATCTGCTGTGTCGTCATCGTGGTCATGGTCGTCAGTGTCAGTTGTGTCGTCATCGTGGTCATGGTCGTCAGTGTCAGTTGTATCGTCATCGTGGTCATGGTCGTCAGTGTCGTCATCGTGGTCGTGGGAATCTTCACTTTGCATACCTTCTACAGCAACTTCATCTTTTACATTGTCGCCTAAAACTTCCATTACATTGATTGATTCAAAGTTTTCATTTTCTGGCGTTTCTATTACTTCAGCTACCCAATTTTGAGATACTCCACCGTTGTAGATAAATAAATCAGCATTTTTAATTGTTGTTATGTCTTCTACACTAGGTTCATAACTGTGCATATCAACACCAGTATCCATTAGTAGTGTTACATTAAAGTTACTGTCTAAGCCAATAACATTCTTTACCCAGTCGTACTCGTGAAAAGATGTTGCAACAATATCATATTTTTTGTCGTTATCATTGCTAGTTTGACCTTGTGTTGGTTCTGTGTCGCTTGTAGTACACGCTGTAAGTAATAATGTGCTTAATAGTACACCTACTCCTAATAATTTTTTGTTCATAATAAATCTCCTTAAATTAAAATACTTATCCACTTAATGTTTGTGCACATTTTGGACATTTGCCATATAAAAATGTCCCAGAAGAATTTAACGAAAAGTTGAATTCGTCTTTAGCTATATTAGAAATCATACTTGAAATATGTTTATTCAAATGATATGTGTTTTCGCAATTTTCACATTTGAAATGTATTACACCTATACAACTTTTAGGGTTTACATAGTGATAAAGAGTTTCACTCCTGCCTTTTTGATTTACCTTACAAATAAGCTTATCGCTTTCCATTTCTTTAAGGTTTCTATAAATAGCACTAATACTGATGTCATCGTTTTTAAGTTCGTTAAAAATATCGACAGCAGAAAAAGATTTATGCTCACTTGATTTAAATAATTCCAAAAGTATTTGACGTTGCTCTGTTTGATACTTGCTCATAATTTACACCGTTCCTTAATTTGCGAATGAGTTGCAAATTGATTATACAATACTAAGTATATATTGTCAACAGGTGAATTGTTAAATATACTATAAAGTTAGTTGCAACTTAACTTAAAATACGACTTTTCGGTTGTTAATATACATTAAAAAAATAAATTATATTTCAACAATTTAATTTTTTGCATTATTGTATTACATTTTAATAAAATTGAAACAGTTTTGTAATTTAAACTGCTAAAATCAGTTTATGTGTTAAAACATTTTAATTTAATTGTTTTTCTTTTGTTCTTGATTAATGAGTTGCTATGTAGTATAATTAACACAAAATAAGTTGAATGTTGTATGATTTTATATACAAAATTTAACTTTGATAGATAAAGGTATATATGTTTTGATAATTATTGTTTGGAGGGCTATTTATGAAATCTATATCTAAAAAAATTATGAGTTTATGTATTTGTACGTTGATTATGTTTCAGACTGCATCAACACTTGTTTTAGCTACGGGGAGAGAACAAGTCAGTGTAGAAAACAACCAAACTGCAAGTAATAAGGTAAGTTCTGATGAGTCTTTTGGGATAGACACATCAACACCTACAAGTTTTGACCCAGATGATGGTGTGCACCCATACACTAAAGACGTAGTTAATTTAAACCCAATAAATGAACTTGTGTCATTAGAATGGAGTACCAAGAGTAACACTTATGATTTTTCGCTATATAATTATAACGAAAAAAATCCTAGCGAACCATCTAAATCATATTTAGACCCTAGCGTAAGTGGTCCGAATTTCTTTGATTACAAGAAAACTAACGAGATGTACAACAAACAAGGTACAAGTCTTAGTAGTCAAAATACTAGTAAAGTTTCTGGGTCTATTTCAGACTATACACAAGAGCTTAATGGTTTAAATGGTGTTGCTTACGATGCTACAGGTAGTGGACAAGATGATCATATAGCTTACTACGGATTTAATAGGGATTATTATAATATACCTACTTTAATCACTACAAAAGCTGATGAAGACCCATATTCAAGAGATGCATATAGGCTTAATTTAAGCACTAATGTAAAAGAAACATACAAATACATTACAAATGATGCAAATGCGGCATTCTTAAACGGATTTAATAGTATTGTTGCTGGTGATTTTGACGGTGACGGCAAAGACAGTATTGTAATGTACGACCCACAATATGGAATGGGTATAATTGAAGAGCTTGAAGGTGAAAAATATTTAGATTTAAACTCTTATGCAACGTTTGGCGAGGGTAGTAAAAGTGGCGATATTGGATATGCATCTGATAATGTATTAAGTAGCATATTTAAAGAAATGACAGGAATTACTTTAAAAGAACTTGTTAGTGAAACACCATCAAACACATTTAATGCTTTTCGAAATATGCCATATGTTCATCTTGCAGCAGGCGATGTAACAGGTGATAATAAAGATGAGCTAGTTATTACTGTATCATTTAATGAAAAAATATCTACAGAAATGAAAGCAAAAATGAAATCTACAAGTTCATTTATAATCATATTGGAAAAAGATGAAAATAAAATATGGCAAGTTCAAAAAAGTTATTCTATGGACAGTATAAGAATTAGCGAAAAATCTGATGATGAAAATTTCAGAGGATATGCATGGGATATGCACGCAGCATCATCATACATAGGTGATTATATTACTGGAGATAGTGGAGCAAAAGAAATTATAACAGTAGGCGAATCATTATTCTCAAATAGAGATTCTTGGGCTTCGATAACACCTATTATTATGCCTAGTTATTATATAGCTGTAACAACTACAGTTGATAAAAACGGTAAATATAATATACCGTTAACAACTTATAATTCTAAATATTATACTATGGGTAATTTTTTAACAAGTTATATTTATGAAAACTCCAGAGATGAATATGAAGTTAAACTAGATATAGGAGCTTTTAAAACTAAACCATATAACAGCACACCAGTATCTTTAGGTATGGTAGCTTTTGATGGCTTAGGAACACAAGAATATATTGCAGTAGAAGGAAACTTTTATAAATATACAGATGGTGTTTTCCATAATGTAAGTTTTAGTAGTTCAAATAAAGTAACACAAGTATTTAAAAATCAAATCAATACAAATCTTATGAGATTATCTCAACCAACAATCGGTAATTTTTATGGAGATAAAGGTGAAGAGTCTATATTATATATTAGTATGAATCCTGGTGACGATAGCTATTATGTAATAGGTTTTCATAAGAGACAAAGTGAAAATGCTAATGTAATGAAAGACGGATTGTTGAGCAGTAAATGGAAGTCTACGTACAATAGGCCTACACTTGTTAGTGCAGACTATGATGACGATGCAGTTTTAGCAGAGTTTGAAAGCAAAGAATACTCATACTCAGACCCAGAAGTACTAGCTATATTAGAAGTTGCTCCTTATTTTAAGAATTTAGATTATAGTGCAGATATAATTTCAGAAACTATTTTTGGCATGTCGAGTGGTAGCAGCTCTGGTACTGGAACATCAAGCTCAACTGCTGCATCAATAATAGCTGGATTTGACTTTGAAGACCCGTTTGGAGTTATGGGTGTAGAAGTCGAGGTTACATATACAGATAAGATGACTAAGGATTTTGAAGAAACAAAAACTTATAGTACAACTACATCTTTTGTAGCAGGCGAAGCAGAAAGCCACCAAATAGTAATGCTTGCAACTCCTGTTCAAATATTCAATTACAAATTAACACTACCTAACGGAAACCAACAAGAAATGAGTCTACAAGTGCCAGACTCTCAAAAATATAGCATGATATCTATTGATGAATATAATGCTATAGCTGATAGCTCAGCTGGTAAATATCCACTTATAGGCGATGATATTTTAACATCTACACCAGGTGACCCGACTACTTATCGTAATCCAAATTCTATTTCTAAACCTATAGATATAGCAAATGAACACCCTATCGAAACAGGTCATGGAAATGGTCATATGGAAGAAGAAATCGCAAAAGGAAAAGAATCTCAAACTGCTAAAACAGTATCTCATAGTATAGATGGTGAAGCTACTGCTAAAATATGGCATGTAAAAGTTGGTGGTGGCTATGGTCAAGAGTGGGAAAACACAACTAGTACAACAGATTTAAGCGAACTTACTTTTGGTGGGATAGTTGGACAAATTCCAGATTATGCATCTAAAGATTATGGCTTTAGTTGGCAGTTTATAAGATGGGACGAAACACTTAAAAATTCAAAAGGTGATAGTTACACTGTTCCAGTTCTTGGTTACTATGTGGAAGGTGTAAGGTCAAAATTAACAGCACCTGTATTGTCTGCTCAACCTGTTGATGAATCGAGTATAGAACTTTCTTGGGTAAAAGGTCCTAATTCACCAGAAGATGTAGAGTATGAAATATATCGAGTAGTTAACAATCAATATTTTAGATTATTTGAAGACCAAGTAATCACAGAGGAAAATTTTACAGTAAGTAATTTATCACCAAATTCAACGTATGATTTTGCAATTAAGGCAGTTACTAAAGGTGATGAGTCGTATTATTCCAATATTGCATCGGCAAAAACATATGCAGATAGTGAAACTGCTGGAGTTAAAATAATAAGTAGCCCAACAGACCAAATGGCATATGTAAATGATAATGTAACATTTTCTGTTGATGCAGTAAGTGACCCTATAGCTGGTCAAACATTAAGATACCAATGGCAAAAATTATCTACAAATGACTTGAACTGGGAAAATATTGATGGAGCTACAAGCAAAGATTATACATTTAAAGCAAATTCAATAGAAGAAGACGGCACACTTTACAGATGTGCGATAATAAATATTCTTAGCTCTAATCCATCAAGTGTTTTATCAGACAACGCAACACTAACAGTAAAACCTTTAGTAGATACTAGTGTATCACTTGTAGCAAATAACTTTTCTGATGGTGATAGTATAGAGTTAAACGACTCGATAAACGTAACTGCAACAGTTCAAGATAAGTTAGATAGCACTCTTATATCAAATGCAACAGTAAGATTTTCTATCGTTAGTGATAATAGTGAAGATACAGGCACATTAATAGAAACAGTAGATGTTAAAACTGATGAAAATGGAAATGCAAATATAGCTATTAATTTAGAAGATGCAGGTCTTGAAGTTGATGGAAAATATAAGGTTTTTGCATCAGTAATACATACTGGTAATTTAGCAGAAAGTGTTAGTAATGAAATAATCTTTACAGTTTCTAAGCCATCTACTGAGCATTATTTATTTGATAATTTAGAAGCTTTATATTATTATGAAGATATAATTAACCCGATTGTAATTCCAGAAGACCCAGAAACAATCCCTACACCAGACCCATCTAGCGTTATGTTAAAAGCTTATCTAAAAGATGGAGCGTCATACTCACATAAACCAATATCACAAGATGGTGTTGAAGATTTAAGTAAACTAACTTTGATGCCAGGTGAATATATGATTAAAGCTTTTGAAAACGGCAAAATAATTTGTGAGGGCGAAACTATAGTACTAAGAAAATCTGTTGATGTTTTTGCACCAGTATATAGTGATGAAATTGAAAATATTAAAGAATATACACCACAAGGAATTATAACTTTAAGTGAAACAATAAATAACCCACTATATGGTAGTGTAGAAGATGGGTATGAGAATATCTTTAAATTAGAACTTAGCAGACGTTCAGACGGCTATTATAATTCAACTAATTTTACTGAAAACCATGAGGTAGTTGGAGACTTTTTATCAAAATACAGTCCAGTATTTAAAGATTCAATACTTAATGTAAAAGGGTTATCTATACATAATATAACTTATGAAGTATTAGATAGTAATGGTAATACTGATGATAATAATATGATTATTGGAAATTCAGATAGTTCAGGTATGTTTAGAATGTATGATAAGGTACATAATGATGAAGAAATTCTACTTAGAACCTTTGCAAATGATAATGGAACTCCAGTTGTTAAAAAATGGATTGTAAATGGAGAAGAAATTACAGAAAGCAATATGAAAAACTATGGAATGGAAACACCAAATGACTTGAATTTAATTTTAAATGGTATTCAAGAAGATACACATATAGTAGCAGTAGTATCGCATAATAATTATAATATTGTAGCACATTCAAGCGATAATGGAGAAATAACTCCTAGTGGAGATGTAGTGGTGTCAGAGGGTGAAGATAAAGAGTTTAAATTTATACCTGATGACGGATACGAAGTTGACAAAGTTGTACTAAATGGGGAAGAGGTAGAAACTCAAAATAACAGTTACACAGTAGAAAATGTAAAAAGTGATATGATAATAACAGTATCATTTAAAGAGGCAGCACAAGAGCCTACACAACCGACTGAGCCAACAACAGACCCAGTAACACAACCAACAACTAACACAACAATAGATACTAATCCTACAGATAAGTCGCAAACAAACACACCAAGTACAGGAGATAATTTCCCAATATATATATTTACAGTATTGTTAATATTATCATTTGTAACAGTAGTATTAATGGTTAGTAAAAAACGCAAAGATAACTAATAAGGTAAATTATAAATATTATTAGACTAAAAAACACCGACGAGAAAAATCGTCGGTGTTTTACTAGATATTAACTAACTCAAATCGTGACAACTCAAAAGTTTTACTCAATTTTTTTCAAAAAATTGTGGTGTTTGAGGTGAAACCTCAAGGTCTTTATTTTGAGTGTTAAGTGTAGAGCGATTTTTTTGAAGGTGAATTATTCCCCAATAGAGAAAAAATTACCCTTTTATAGTTTGATTTATAGGGAAGGGGCTATCACAGATGATTTTACTCATTTGTGACAGCCTCATAAAATATATAACTTATTATATTATGAACATAAAATAATTAATCAACTTCGCTTTGGTTTTTCTCTGTAATACTATAACAAAGTGTCATTAAACTATCTGACATATGTACATTTTCTACTACTACATCTTTATATTTTAAGTTTAAATCATAGTGGCTAAAATTCCAAAAATTCTTTATACCTACATTATGTAACTTCTCAGCTATATCGCTTACTGCTTCTCTAGGAATACAAAGTATAGCAACTTCTGGTTTGTTTAATTTGCAAAATTTAACTAAATTTTTAACATCTTCTACTGGTATTTCCTTTAGTCTTGTTCCAATAATATTAGGGTTGTTATCAAAAATTCCAACTAACTCAAAACCTCTTTTTTCAAAAGACATATGCATAGCAACTGCTCTACCTAAATTACCTACACCTATTAAAATAGCTTTATAAGCACTTTTAAGCCCTAATATGTTGATTATTTCATCATGTAATTGTTCTACACTATACCCATAGCCTTGTTGACCAAAACCACCAAAACAATTAAAATCTTGTCTTATTTGTGATGCTGTTAAGTTCATTTTATTAGCTAATTCTTTAGAAGATATTCTTACTACTCCTGTTTCTTTAAGCTCTGATAAAAACCTGTAGTAACGTGGTAATCTTCTGATAACTGACATTGATATATTTTCTCTTTTAGACATATATATTATCCTTCCAATTAATATTATATCGATACAATATATAAATAATATAAAATCAATAAATTTTTATATTATAGCCTTTATATTATTTATACTTTAATCTAACAGAGTGAATTTTTATAGCACTCTGTTAGATTAATTTTATAGTTATTTCTACAATTATAGCATTGCTACTAATCTTTTGTTAACTTCAATCAAGAATTCTTCTGTATTTACTTTCTTTTTATCTTCAAGAGTTGATAATAAGTATAAATCGCCTGTCATAACGCCTTCTTCAATTGTTTTAACAGTTGCTTTTTCTAATTTGTCTGCAAAATCACATAATTCAGGTGTGTTATCAAGCTCTCCTCTTTTTCTTAGAGCTCCTGTCCATGCGAATAATGTTGCTACACTATTTGTTGATGTTTCTCCACCTTTTAAGTGTTTGTAATAATGTCTTTGTACTGTTCCGTGTGCTGCTTCATATTCGTACACACCCTCTGGTGATACTAACACACTTGTCATCATTGCTAAACTACCAAATGCTGTTGCTATCATATCTGACATTACATCACCATCATAGTTTTTACAAGCCCAAATGTATCCACCGTCTGAACGTATTACTCTTGCAACTGCGTCATCAATCAATGTATAGAAATACTCAATTCCAGCTGCTTCATATTTTTCTTTGTACTCGTTTTCAAATATTTCGTTAAATATATCTTTAAATCTATGGTCGTATTTTTTACTAATTGTATCTTTAGTTGCAAACCAAACATCTTGCTTAGTGTCTAATCCATAGTTTAAGCATGAACGTGCGAAACTCTCGATACTTACATCTAAGTTATGTATACCTTGTAATATACCATCTCCTACATATTCATGTATTAGTTCTCTTTGTTCGTTACCGTTTTCATCAGTTACACATAATTCTGCTTTGCTTCCACCTTTTACTACCATCTCTGCATTTTTATAAACATCGCCATAAGCATGACGTGCTATACAAATTGGTTTTGTCCATGATGGGATAAATGGTACTATACCATCTACTAAAATTGGTGTTCTAAATACTGTACCGTCTAAAATAGCACGGATTGTTCCGTTTGGTGACTTCCACATTTCTTTTAAATCATACTCTGTCATACGTTCAGCATTTGGAGTTATAGTTGCACACTTTACAGCAACGCCATATTTTTTAGTTGCATAAGCACTATCAAAAGTTACTTTGTCATCAGTTTGATTTCTATACTCAAGACCTAAATCATAGTACTCTGTTTTTAAATCAATATATGGGTTTAATAAAATATCTTTTATCATTTTCCATATAATTCTTGTCATTTCGTCGCCGTCCATCTCAACTAGAGGGGTTTTCATTATAATTTTTTCTGCCATACGCTTTAGTCACTCCTATAAAATTTTATTTATTTAACTATACTAAATTAAGAATTTTCTTTAGTATAGTTTAATAAGCCACCTGCTAAAATTATTGCTTTTGTTCTGTCTGTTAATTCACATTTTGTGATTATTTCCTTACCTGTTGTGTTGTTTTTAATAACTATATCTAAACCTTTTTCTACACAATCTTTTACATTTGGTAAAGATACATCATCACCTTGTGCTATTAATTCATAATCACTTTCATTTACAAATGTTAAAGGTAAAATACCTGCATTTATCAAATTACTTCTGTGAATACGTGCAAAACTCTTAACTAAAACTGCTTTTACACCTAAGTATAATGGTGCTAAAGCTGCGTGTTCTCTTGAAGAACCTTGTCCATAGTTTGCTCCACCTACAATTATGCTTTGTTTCATCTCTTTAGCACGCTTAGGAAAATCTTTGTCGCATACTGTAAAGCAGTGATTTGAAATTGCTGGTATATTTGAGCGAAGTGGTAATATTTTTGCACCTGCTGGCATTATATGGTCTGTAGTTATGTTATCGCCTACTTTTAATGCACATGGAGCATCTATATTATCTGCTAATGGGCTTGTTGTTGGGAAAGGTTTAATGTTTGGACCTCTTAAAATCTCTATGTTGTCCATTTCTTCTACTGGCG
The DNA here is from genome assembly GCA_964369405.1 of uncultured Eubacteriales bacterium. GTDB lineage: Bacteria > Bacillota > Clostridia > Oscillospirales > Acutalibacteraceae > CAYJFG01. Next base: position 109,711 of record CAYJGB010000002.1, on the reverse strand, counting down.
CTGGGTCTGCTACCATATTATCGTTTATTAAAAATGCTTTTGGCATTTCGATAGCAACATCATCACCAATAGTTCTTGCATCTGTAAACACACCTGTAAGTGCTGAAATTGCTGCTGTTTCTGGGCTAACTAAGTAAATTTTTCCATCAGCAGTACCACTTCTACCCTCAAAGTTTCTGTTAAATGTTCTTAATGATACACCATTTGAATTAGGTGATTGACCCATACCAATACATGGACCACAAGCACATTCTAAAATTCTAGCACCAGATGCAATTAAATCGCCTAATGCACCATTTAAAGCTAACATATTATAAACTTGTTTAGAACCTGGTGCAATTGATAAACTAACGCCCTCTGCAACAGTTTTACCTTTAAGTATTGTAGCAACTTTCATTAAATCTAAATAAGATGAATTTGTACAAGAACCAATACAAACTTGGTCTACTGGTAAAGTGCCAATTTGCTCAATACTTTTAATGTTATCAGGGCTGTGAGGACATGCTGCCATTGGCACAAGTTTTGATAAATCAATATCAATAACTTCGTCATACTCAGCATCGCTATCAGAAGAAAGCTCACACCAGTCGTCTTCTCTATTTTGAGCTTTCAAAAACTCTCTAGTAATTTCATCTGAAGGGAATATTGAAGTAGTAGCACCTAGCTCTGCACCCATGTTGGTAATAGTAGCACGTTCAGGAACACTAAGAGATTTAATACCCTCTCCAGAATATTCCACGATTTTACCAACTCCACCTTTAACAGACATAATTTTTAGAACTTCTAAAATAACATCTTTAGCAGATACCCAAGGAGCTAATTTGCCAGTAAGATTAACTTTAACCATTTTAGGCATAGAGATATAATATGCTCCACCACCCATAGCAACAGCAACATCAAGACCACCAGCCCCCATAGCAAGCATACCGATTCCACCACCAGTAGGAGTGTGACTATCTGAACCTATTAAAGTTTTACCTGGTTTACCAAAGCGCTCTAAATGCACTTGATGACAAATTCCGTTGCCAGGTCTTGAAAAAAATATACCATGTTTTTTAGCAATAGATTGAATAAATCTATGGTCATCTGCATTTTCAAATCCAGTTTGTAAAGTGTTGTGGTCAATATAAGCGACACTTTTTTCTGTTTTAACACGTGGAACACCCATAGCCTCAAATTCAAGATAAGCCATAGTACCTGTAGCATCTTGAGTTAATGTTTGGTCAATTTTAAGACCAACATCAGTTCCAACAATCATTTCCCCACTAAGTAAATGATTTTTGATTATCTTTTGTGCAATTGTTAAGCCCATTGATAATCTCCTCCTTTAAAATAAATTAGAATAAAACAACAATAGTATAATGTTATTTTTTTAACATTCATATTATCGCTCAAATTTAAGAAAAAGTCAAATAAATTAACAAAAATGTAATAAGTAAAGTTTTGATTTAAAAATAGAAATCTTTAGATTGATAAAAATTACCAAATATAAATAAAATTAAGTCGAAATTATATATTAAATTATTTAAAATGCTCATTTTTTGAAATCGCAGGACAAAGCCTGTAACAAAAATATTCTTGTTCTAAGTATTAAATATTATAAATATATGTAATAAGTTAAAAACAATAAATTAAAATGTAAAATTATCACAAAAAACACTTTACATTTTCAAAAAAATGTATTATAATTTAAATGTGAATAGACTATGAACATAGTTTTATCGTAAACAAAAAATTATTTTCAGGGGGAGAAAAAAATGTTAAAAAAAGTATCAATTATTTCCAGTTTAGTTTTAGCTACTATATTAGTTTTTTCTATGGCTATTATAACAACTTCAAGTGCTGCTGTAACTGGGAAAACAATGGGCATAATAGGAGAATTTTGTGGTTGGAATTGGAACAATGCAGTTGAAATGACTGAAGAACCAGCTGGTAGTGGTATTTATGTTGCTACTGTAGATAACTTCACAGGTGGACAGTTTAAATTCTGCGAATTCAATAACTGGGGTGGTGCTCAATGGCCTAGCTCTGGAAACTACTCATCAAGCCTTAATGGTAAAATTAAATTCACTTTGAACACAACTGACAATACTTACACTGAAGTAGAAGTTGAGCCAGCACCTACATATGAAACAGCTTTAGGAGACACAATTTATTTTGACAATACAAATAATTGGTCTGTAGTTAAAGCATATTTTTGGATTGAAGGTTCTCCATCTCCTTTTGAGTGGCCTGGTTTCGATGCGACAAATATTGAAGGTACAAATGTTTATTCTTATACTTTCGACACAGCTGACACAGTTGGCATGAATAGAATTATATTCAACAACGGTTCTGGTGGTGATGGTAACCAAACAGGAAATCTAATCTACCAAGGACCAGATAAAATCTATAGAAATGGCACATGGGAAGACTACACACCACCAGTTACAGAAAAATTTACAGTAACATTTGTTGATTCTAATACAGGTGATGTATTATCTACTCAAGAAGTAGAAAGTGGACAAAGTGCTACAGTACCTACTGACTTACCTCAATATAGAGATCATGAATACTTGCCAGATTTCCAAGTAGAAGATTTAGAAAATATAACAGTTGACACAGAATTTACTTATACATTAACAGGCAAAATGTTTAATGTAACTGCATCAGATCCTACAGATTTACAAATTTTATCTGGGACAGAAACAGCATCTACATTTGGATATGGCACAATAGCTAAAGCTGTGTATACAGGTCCTAACAATGTAATCGGTTGGCAAATCAATAGCCAAACTGTTTCTGCTACTACTAGCAAAGAATATGCATTTTATGTAAATGATAATGCTATTGTTTCTCCTGTGTTTGAGGGTGAAACAGAAAAATTAACTAAAGGTATGTTTATAGCTTCTGTAGCTTTTGCTACTGATAAAGATACTCAAAAAGCTAAAATTTATTATTCTATGTTTGCAACAGGATTTACTGCTGGAGACACTGTAGATTACGGAGTATATCGTTCAACAAATCCTGGTGATTTAATTGATGCACAAATAGAAATTGAACAATACCTACAAGATGAAGAAGCTAACGCAAATGCTAATATTAAAGAACATAATGTTATGAATGAAGATGGACGTTACAATTATGTGGCTGTTGTGCCAACTGATATCGACGAAACATTATCACTTAGCGTAGTTGCTTGGATTAGCATTAATGGAGTAGTTACATTGTCTGAAGTTTCACAAGTACATCCAGGAACACTAGCATAAATAAAAGGAGATTGATTGTTATGAATAAAAAAGATTATTTAAATCCTGACATTAAAGTTCTACAATTTACACAAATGGAAAAAATTCTAACAGCATCTAATCCAGATGTAGTACTTGATACTGATGATGATGTAATCGTATTTTAATATTAAGTAATCAGTATTAAGTTAATTTAAAGCTAAGAAAGCTGAAACACATTTCTATGTGTTTCAGCTTTTATTTGCACTATTTCTTCATCGTTTTATATTGTTCTTGTTTTTATGAGCTTTTTTTGATATAATTTCTAGTAGTAATAAAGATTTTAATTCAAATAAAAGCAAGGGGTTAATAAATGAAAAACAACGAATTTACATTAAAGTCAAAATATTTAAAGAAAAGTGGAAGAAAAACAGTTAAAACTCATTATTTAATTTTACTCTTAACTTGCTTATTTGCAGGTGTTGTTGGTAGTGAATTTTCTGATGCGTTAACGATATTTGCAAGTGATTTAACAACTATTCAAAATTTCTTTAATATTCCATCATCTATTATACAGGGTGGACAAGAAATGTTAGGTCAAACTAATGGTGTTTTTGCTAGTATTGTTTCTGGATTTGAGTCTGGTGCTTTTATAAATTCTATGATTTCGGGCATTAATTCTATAATTAAATCAGAACTTGTCAGCACTGTTATAGTAATTATTATTTGTCTATTAGTTGTATTTGTGTTCTGGTTCTTCATAGGTAATATGTACGCAGTTATTTCAAGAAGAATTTTTTTAGAAAGTAGAATATATAGTAAAGTTTCATTTAAGAGGTTTTTATTTTTATTCTATATAAAAAAATGGTTTAAGGTATCTAAAGTAATGTTTGTGAAATCTTTATTCAACTCACTATGGTACTGTGTATTTATAGTTGGTGGAATAATTAAAAGATATTCATACTTTTTAGTGCCATACATAGTTGCTGAAAATCCTAATATTTCGCCTTTAGAAGCTATTAACCTATCAAGAAAAATGATGAATGGACATAAATGGGAATGTTTTTTAGTGGAATTTTCATTCATTGGTTGGTATATTTTAAGAATTTTTACATTAGGTATTTCTGGATTGTTTTATTCAAACTCTTACGAAATAGCTACACTAACTGAATTTTATGTTCAAGTTAGAAGTATAGCAAAAGAAAATAAAATAGATGGGGTTGAACTTTTAAACGATGAATTTTTGTATACTAAAGCAGATAAGCTAACTATTTCTGAAAAATATTTAGATGTTATTCTTATTTTAGATAAAGATAAACCAGAAATAAATAAGCCTAGTAATGTTTTAGAGTACGTATTAGATTTTTTAGGTATAACAACTTACAAGAAAAAATTGGATAAAAAAACAGAACTTGAGTTGGTTGAATACGACACGGCTAGAGATTATAGATATATTTTGGACGCAGAGCAATACCCAAACAGATTGTTTACAATTCCAGAACGTTCAAAAACTGATAAGAGTGAATCATCTAGTTACATGGTTAAGTATACTCTACCAAATTTAATTTTGATGTTCTTTATATTCTGTCTTATTGGATGGTTGTGGGAAATTACGCTGTTTTTTATTGGCACAGGTGGATTTGTAAACAAGGGTACTATGCATGGGCCATGGTTGCCTATCTATGGTTCAGGTGGAATATTAATTGTTACAGTTCTTTATAAACTACGTAAAAATGTATTAACTCAGTTTTTTGCTGCTGTGGTTCTTTGTGGGATTGTTGAATACTTTACAGCGTATTTCTTGGAGCTTGCTAATGGAGGCACTAAATGGTGGGATTACAGTGGATACTTTTTAAATCTACATGGTAGAATTTGTGCTGAGGGACTATTAGTGTTTGGATTAGGTGGTATAGCAGTTGTATACCTTTTAGCACCTCTACTTGATAGCTACATCAGTAAGATTAACAGAAAAATTCTTTTAGTGATTGTATGTGTTTTAGTTTTAGCTTTTTCAGTTGATTTAATTTATTCTAGAACATATCCTAATCAAGGAGAAGGTATTACCGATTTTGATAAAAAAACAGAAGTGAAGCTTTCTAGTGACGAACTACAAAATTTAAAATCAAAAATTCAAATATAAAGGACGTATAATTAATGCAAATATTTTTTATAATTATTGTTTCTCTAGCAATAATCGCTGGTTCGTTATACTTAAATAAATTTTTTAATAGACTCTTCGAATTTTTTGACAAAAAGAAACCATTAGCATTTAATATAGTGTTTATAATCATAGTAATAGTGTTATTAATAGCAACTGTTATAAATGCACTAGGTGCACAAATGATAGTTTTTGGATATTTCTTAGTATTCAGTGCAATATTCGACCTAATAGGTTTGATTTATAAAAAATGGTTTCTTAAATCTAAAGTTGTTAAATATATATATAGCGGAGGGATACCTGCTATATTTTTGACAGCAATCATAATGATATATGGTTTTATAAATGCATATAATGTAGTTGAAACAGATTATCAAATTAAAACTATAAAAGAATTACCAAATGATAATATCAAAATAGCTTTTTTATCTGACCTTCATGTGGGAGTGTCTATAACAAGTGAAAACATTGAAAAATACTGTAATGAGATTGAAAGTAAAAAACCTGATGTAGTATTATTAGGTGGAGACCTTTTTGACGAGAACACAACAAAACAAGATATTGAAGTTGCTTGTGAGGCTATTGGTGATATTGACTCAACATACGGAGCATATTTTGCATGGGGAAATCACGAAGGGAAAGTTAATGTTGTAGACGGTGGGAAAGAAGCGAATGTTAATTTTGTATTAGACACTATAATAAAAAATGATATAAACATACTAAATGATGAATCTATACTAATAGACGACAGTTTTTATATTGTTGGTAGGTCAGATACAGATGCAGTTGAGGGTCATAAAAGTGCTGATGAATTGATAGGACCTCTTGATAAAGATAAGCCAATTATAGTAATGGAGCACAAACCTGTTGATAGTGTAAATGTAGCAAATGCTGGAGGAGATATTTATTTAGCAGGACATACACATGCTGGACAAGTTCCACCACTTGGTTTTTTTGAAAGTTTTGTTTATGATTTAAATTATGGGATAAAAACAATTGATGATTGTACTATGATAGTATCATCTGGACTTGGTACATGGAATTTTCCGATTAGAATTGCTAGCCCATCAGAATATGTGATTATTGATTATACTGAATAGTTAGAATAAAATACTGTGTTTGTTGTTATTAGATTATTAAGATTTATTTGTAATGACACAAAAGTGGTAGAATTTGAGGCAACGCCTCAAGGTCTTGTCTTTGACCGTAAGCTAAGATAAAAGTCAACAGGGCTGTCACAAATGAGTTAAATCATCTGTGACAGCCCCAGCATTGTTTTTTATAATTAGTCTTCTAATGTTTGCACTCCTGTTATAATGTCATCGTCTGATGCAAATACTGATTTAAAAGAAATTTTAACTAACCCTCTTATTATTTCTTTCACGCAAACTGATGTTTCTTTATCTACTGATTTGATTTTTTGCTTAACCACATCTCTTCTCTTAATTAAATATGGTGCTATTTCAGAAATATTTTTAATTTCTGCTGTGTTAATTATTGAAAAAATTGTTTCGACTAATACTTTTCTTTGTTCTAAATTTAGATTATATACCCATGTATTAAGTGCTTTATCCATATATTTTATTTTACCAGTTGTGCTATCGCTATTTATAAATTCATTTCCCGAAATCTCCCAATGATAAGACATATGTTGCATTAATGTTATTTTATTACTTTTAACTATGTCAACTTTTCCGATACTTTCAAATAAAACTCCAACTACTGAGCATTCTGGCATAATTTTCACAATTTTATGTTCTATTTCTTCTATATTTAAATCTTTATAAATATCTATATGAAAGCCAGGTCCATCATAGTCATAAACAGACTTAACCCTATCTCTAATTTCTTTCTTAGAATTATATAAAGCTATATTACCATTGTTTGAATTGTTAGTACCATCAAAAATTAAACTCTTGTAACTAAAACATACGTTACAAGAGTTTTTCTCTTAACTTTAATAGTATCTTTTTTTCTCTGCGTGATATCTGTACTTGTGTCGTTTCTAATATTTTTGCTGTTTCACTTTGTGTCTTGTTTTGAAAAAATCTTAGTATTATTAAATCTTTTTCTGTCGTTGGTAATTCTTCTATTATTTGATTTAGTGATAACAATTCACAAACCTTTTCTTCTGGTGCATCAATAGGTATATCTATTTGGCTTGAATTGCTTTCATCATATGTTGATAAACTCATTGGAGTAATACACGAGGTTAATGCCTCAACTAATTTTTCGCTACTTACATTTAAAATATCACTTAGCTCTGTTATTGTAGGTTCTCGCCCATATTTTATCGTGAATTTGTTTGTTTCTAAATTAACTTTTAATGATAACTCTTTTAAACTTCTACTTACTTTAACACTGCCTCCATCTCTAAAGAGTCTTTTAATTTCTCCTAAAATTACTGGTACAGCATATGTCGAAAACATAAAACCTTTACTTGCATCAAACTTATCTACTGCTTTTATCAAGCCTACACTTCCAGCACCAAACAAGTCATCATATTCAATTCCTCTGCCTTTAAATCTTTTGGCGCAACTATGCACAAGCCCTATGTTTTCACTGATTGTTTCTTCACGTGTTTTTATATCATTCATCATAGTCAATCAATATCTTAGTAAGAGTAATTGTAGTTCCTTTTTCAGGTGTAGATAATACTCTTAATTTATCGGTAAAACTCTGCATAACTGCAAAGCCTAATCCGGCTCTCTCTTCGCCTCCAGTTGTAAACATAGGTTGCATTGCTTGCTCTATGTTGTTAATTCCACAACCTTTATCTCTTATTTTTATTACTATTTTACGGTTTTCAAAAATTTGTGTCGTTATGTAGATTGTTCCTAATTCGTCCTTATATGCGTGAACGATACAATTTGTTACTGCTTCAGATACAGCAGTTTTAATATCTGCCATTTGGCTTATAGTCGGGTCGAGCTGTAATATAAATGATGCAACAGCTGCTCTTGCAAAGCTTTCGTTTGTACTTTTACTCTTAAATGATAGTTTCATCTCGTTTATAGGTTTCATATTCTCACGTCCTTACTTTTAAACTCTAATACGCCTAATGCTCCTACACCAGATATTGCAATTAGTCTTTCTAAATGCTTAGGAACATTTACTACTTTTACATATCCACCCATTAAATTCATAAGTCTATATCTTCCCATGATAAGTCCAATTGCAGAACTATCCATAAATTGAACACTACTAAAGTCTAGATTTAACAGATTAGGGTGAATATTTTCGCAACGACTATCTATTTCTTTTCTCATATCACGTGCAGTATGATGGTCAATTTCACCACTCAAAAAAGCAGTCATTTCGCCGTTTCCACAGCTTATTTTAACATTCATAATTTTAAAATTCCTTTCTTTTTTTATTAGTATTTACATTATTTGTAAATTTATACATGAAAAAATAAAAATCATCTACTAATAAATAATAGATGATTTTATAAAAAATATTTAGCGAATATAGTCGCTTGTATTATATTTTATTTAATTCAAGTTTATAATAGTATCTCTAAGCTGAGAAGCAAGATACAAAGAACCACAAATAATGATGGCATCGTCATTGCCGCAAATAGATAATGCATACTCAATTGCTAAAAGTTTATCATCAAACGATACAATGTCATCAAAATATGGTAGTGCAGATATCTTAAGGTCGCTAGCACTTAAAGCACGAGGGTTATCTGGTGTAAGCGTAATAACTTTACTAAATAAGCCCTTTATATGCTCTAAAGAAGAAATACTATCCTTGTCTTTGAGCATTCCAATAATGCAAACGATATTTTTATTAGGTAGATAGTCATTTATGGTTTTGGACAAATATTTTAAACCGTCTGGATTATGAGCACCATCAAGCAAAATAATAGGGGAGGTAGAAAGTAGTTCTAATCTAGCAGGAATTTCAATGGAAGAAAAACCATCTTTAATATTTTGTATATTAATCGTAAAATTATTATTGCTAAGAACTTCTAAAATCCCCAAAGCTGTTTTAGCATTTTTAATTTGATGACTACCAATCAGTGACATAAAAATTTCAAAATCATTATATAAAAAAGTTGTGCCATGAATAGATGTATCTAAAATTTCAATATTAATTTCGTTTGCAAAAGTTAAGTTGTTATTTACACTGTTACATTTATCTACAATAATATTATTAACGCACTCTTCTTGAGAATAAAATACAGTATTAGAATTCTCTTTAATAATACCACTTTTTTCACTAGCTATTTTTTCTAAAGTATCGCCTAAAACGCCAGTATGGTCAAGACTTATAGAAGTGATAGCGCTAACAAGAGGTGGTTTTATAACGTTAGTGGAGTCGTAATTTCCACCTAATCCAGTTTCTAAGACAATAATATCGCACTGTTGCTCACAAAAGTATTTAAACGCAATTGCAGTTATAAGTTCAAATTCAGTAATTATCTCATTGTTTTTTGCCATTTCTTCGACTATAGGGAAAATTTCATTAGTAATCTTACTTAAATCGTCTTTGGATATCATCTTATTATCAATTTGTATTCTTTCACAAAAATCAATAATATATGGGGAAGTAAATAAACCAGTCTTATAACCACTTTCAGTTAACACTTTAGCAACCATATTACATACAGAGCCTTTACCATTAGTCCCAGCAACATGAACAAATTTTAACTGATCCTGTGGATTTCCTAAATAGTTTAGCAATTTAGAAATTCTCTCAAGCCCTGGTCTTGAGCCAAAACGTAGCAGAGAATTTATTTTTATAATAGCATCGTTATAGTTCACTCAATAATCTCCTTTGTCAAATTATTTTTTAGAAATTGCTTTATAAATCTCGCCTTTTTTGATATTGGTAAATTTCGAGGCTTCCTTACAAGCAGTTGAGGCAGACATTCCAGAATTTATATTTTCTATAGCGACTTGCACAGCTTGTTCAAGAGTGTAGGTGATACTCTCTTCTTTAGGTGCTCCGTTAATTACTAAAACAATTTCACCTTTGATAGGATTTTCACTATAATATTTTGATGAGTGAGAAAGTGTTGTGTGTATAACTTCTTCGTGTAGCTTAGTGAGTTCACGAACAATAGAAATTTCTCGCTCTCCTAAAGTTTTATATAAATCAATCAATGTATTAGATAGCTTATGAGGAGCTTCATAAAATACCATAGTTCGCTTTTCTGTTTTAATTTCCTCAAGATGTTCTCTTCTGCTTTTTTTATTCATGCTTAAAAAGCCTTCAAAAGTAAATCTTCCAGTAGGTAAGGCACTTAAACTAAGAGCAGTTATAACAGCACTTGGACCTGGTACACTTTGTGTATCTATACCAAGTTCCATACATTGTTTAACAAGCTGTTGACCAGGGTCAGAAATAGCAGGCATTCCTGCATCAGTTACTATTGCACAGTTTTCACCAGCTAAAATACGTTTGCAAATTACTTCTCCACGCTCGATTTTATTATGCTCAAAATAACTTATCATAGGCTTTTTAATGCCATAATGATTTAATAATTTAACTGTTACTCTTGTATCTTCGGCAGCTATAAAATCAACATTTTTTAATGTTTCTACTGCTCGTGGAGAAAAATCTCCTAAATTTCCTATTGGCGTGCCAACCACATATAATATACCACTCATATTATCTCCTTATTCTTTCTTAAAACTTCCATAAATATCTATCATTTCTTCTGAATAATTACCGTTTTCATCTTCTATTAATAATGTGTTAAGTGTAACTAAACCACCCTTATTGCCACCTTTTTTACCTTCGATTAAAAACAGTTTTGGACTTTTACTACTTCGTTGTTGAACAAAACGTAACTTTTTCGGCTCTATATTTGCTTTTCTAAAACTTTCTAATATGTCTGTTAGTCGTTCTGGTCGCTGACATAAGCAAAATCTTCCTCCAAATTTCAATAGTGATGATGCACTATTTGTTATATCATCTATATTACACTTAACCTCATGCCTTGCAATTTTATGGGTGTCTTTTGGGTTAACTAGTCCACCTCCAGATATTTTATATGGTGGATTACACACGACTAAATCAAAGTTGTTTAAAGCAACTTTTCCTTTTAGATACTTTAAGTCTTCGTGTACTACTGTTATGGTTGTTTCTAGTTTATTTAAAGTTATACTTCGATTAATCATATCTACTGCGTTTTCTTGTATTTCAACTGCAATAATTTCTTTAGGATTGTTTTCTTTACACCATAATAAAGGTATAGTGCCACAACCACTACCAAGCTCTACAACTTTATCTTTTTGTTTAGGATTTGAAAAGTTTGCAAGCAAAATTGTATCGGTTGAAAAATGATGTTCTTTTGATGTTATTACACTTATTCCATTACCTAAATACTCAAGTTTTTCATGTTCTAAAAGCACAAAATATACCTCACTTATATAAAAATATACAAATATTATATCAAAATAAGTGAGAAAAAACAATATATAAGGGGTATAATATAATAAGATAGATTATATAATTTGACAATTCAAATTTTGTATACTATACTGAACATAATCAATAATGATGAAAGTTTTATCGGAGGTTTTAATATGAAAGATGGATTTTTAAAAGTAGCAACTAGTACACCTCTTATAAGAGTAGGAGATACAAAGTTTAATGCAGAAAATATAATTGTTGAAATAAAAAAAGCATATGATAACGGTGTTAAATTGATTGTGTTTCCAGAGCTTTCGATAACAGGATATACTTGCTCAGATTTGTTTTTACAAAAAGCATTGTTAGTAAGTGCTAAGAATGAACTAATAAATATTGTTAATGCAATTAAAAATTTAGATATTGTAAGTGTAGTAGGGCTTCCAATAGATAGTGGAATGTCTTTATATAATTGTGGTGCAGTTATTCATAGAGGAAAAATCTTAGGACTAGTACCAAAGCAAAATATACCAGCATATAGCGAGTTTTACGAAACACGTCACTTTACATCAGGAGCATATGAAGACACAACTATAATTGATAACATTGAATATAAAATAACGCCGAAGGTTTTGTTTAAGTGCAGTAACATGGAGGACTTAGTTTTAGGAGTAGAAATTTGCGAAGATTTATGGGTTGCAAACTCTCCGTCTATTGCACTTGCAGAAAATGGTGCGACTGTAATAGTAAATTTATCAGCAAGCAACGAAGTTATTGGAAAGCCTAATTATCGTAAAATGTTAGTACAAATGCAATCTGCTAAACTAGTATGTGCATATCTATATGCTGATGCAGGTTTTGGAGAGTCAACAACCGATATGATATATTCAGCACACAATTTAATATGTGAAAACGGTACTGTTTTACAGGAGAGCAAAAGGTATAATATTAATACAGTAATATCGGAGATAGACATACAAAAAATAAATCTTGAACGCAGAAAAATGACTACATTTGCAAAGAAAAATGATGGATTTAAAGAAGTGTATTTTTCTTTGAAACAAGAAGAATGTAGCCTTACAAGGTTTGTTTCACCTAGCCCGTTTGTGCCAGAAGATAAAATAGATATAAACAATAGATGTTATGAAATTCTTACAATGCAAGCAACAGGACTTGCAACAAGGCTTAGTCACACTGGTATAAATAGTGTAGTGCTAGGTCTTTCAGGAGGGCTTGACTCAACACTTGCACTCATAGTAACAGTACATGCTTTTAATATGATAAAATTACCACTTCAAAATATAATTACAGTTACAATGCCATGTTTTGGTACTACTAAAAGAACAAAGAGTAATGCTCAAGTTTTAGCAGAAACTTATAATACTACATTCTTAGATGTTGATATAACAAATGCTGTAAATGTTCATTTTGACGATATTAATCATAACAAAGAAATATTAGATGTAACTTATGAAAACTCTCAAGCAAGAGAAAGAACACAAATATTAATGGACTTAGCGAACAAATATAATGCACTAGTTGTAGGTACAGGTGATTTATCAGAATTAGCCTTAGGATTTGCAACATATAACGGAGACCATATGTCAATGTATGCAGTCAATGCCTCAGTACCAAAAACATTAGTAAGATATTTAACTAATTACGAAGCAGAAAATAGTAGTGGAGAACTTAAAAAAGTGTTAATAGATATATTAAACACACCAGTAAGCCCAGAATTATTACCACCTAAAGATGGAGAAATTTCTCAAAAAACTGAAGAAATCGTAGGTCCATATGATTTACACGACTTTTATTTATATTATTTAGTGCGTTTTGGATTTGAACCATCAAAAATTTATAGACTAGCAAAAGTAGCTTTTAAAGATAAGTTTGATGATAAAACAATTAAAAAATGGCTAGTAATATTTTTAAAGAGATTTTTTGCACAACAGTTTAAAAGAAGTTGTCTGCCAGATGCACCAAAAGTAGGAACAGTTACATTATCTCCTAGAGGAGATTTCAGAATGCCTAGTGATGCTAGTGTCAAAATATGGTTAGAAGATTTAGAAAAAGAAGAATAATACTTAGTAATATATAGACATTTATAGATTAGTGAAGTATAATTAAGAAAATATTTAAGATAGGAGTGTTTTAGAGATGAACGAACTATTAAAACTATTAAGTGAGAACTCAAAATTTAGCACAGAAGAATTATCAATGATACTTGATAAGCCTTGTGGAGAAATTGAGAAAGAAATCAAAGAGTATGAAGATAAGCAAATTATTAAAGGATATAGAGCGATAGTTAACTGGGAAAAAGTAGAGAATGCAGGAGTAACAGCACTTATAGAACTTAAAGTAACACCAGAAAGAGAATCTGGTTTTGATAATATAGCAGCTACTGTAATGGGATTTGAAGAAGTTGATAGTTTGTACTTGATGGCTGGTGCTTATGACTTAGCAGTTTTTGTTAAAGGTGCTACAATTCAAGAAATTGCAATGTTCGTATCTAAAAAGCTATCTACTATTGATGCAGTTGTATCAACAGCAACTCACTTTTTATTGTCAAGATATAAAGATAGTGGGATTAATTTTTATGACAATGAGTCTACTGGAGACAAAAGGAGTATGATATTGTGATAGATTATGAACCGTTTTTAAATAGTAATGTACAACAAGTAAAACCATCAGGTATTAGAAAATTTTTTGATATAGCTAACGAAATGGAAAATGTTATATCGTTAAGTATAGGTGAGCCTGATTTTAAAACGCCATGGCACATAAGACAAGCAGGCATAGACTCGCTAGAGAAAGGTAAAACATGGTATACACCTAATAAGGGTTTTGCTGATTTATGCATAGAAATATCTAAGTTTTACAGCAGAAAATATAATTTAGAATATGATAATAAAGAAGAAGTAGTAGTAACTGTAGGAGGTTCAGAAGCTATAGACCTTTGTTTACGATGTCTTGTAGAAAAAGGTGACGAAGTTTTAATACCTCAACCTAGTTTTGTATGTTATGTGCCACTTACTCAGATGACAGGTGCAACACCAGTTGTTATAGAAACAAAAGTAGAAAATGAGTTTAGACTTACAGCACAAGAACTTGAAAGTTACATCACACCTAAAACTAAACTTTTAGTTTTACCATTTCCAAATAATCCTACTGGTGCGATTATGCGAAAAGAAGATTTAGAAGAGATAGCAAAAGTAATTATAAAGCACAACTTGTTTGTGTTGTCTGATGAAATATATAGCGAGCTTACATATGGTCAAAATCGTCATATATCAATAGCAGAGATTGATGGTATGAAAGAAAGAACAGTTATAGTAAATGGATTTTCAAAATCATATGCTATGACAGGTTGGCGACTAGGGTACTCATTAGGCCCTAAAGAAATTATTGCTCAAATGATAAAACTACATCAATTCGCTATTATGAGTGCTCCAACAACAGCACAATATGCAGCTATTGAAGCACTTAGAAATGGTGATGAAGATATAGCTCATATGAAAAAAGAGTATGATTATAGAAGAAGATTTTTAGTAGGTAGTCTTAATAAAATGGGTCTTACTTGCTTTGAGCCTAAAGGAGCTTTTTATGTTTTTCCTTGCATTAAAAGTACAGGGCTTACATCTGAGGAGTTTTGTGTAAAACTTATCAAAGAGAAAAGTATAGCAGTAGTACCAGGCAACGCTTTTGGAGATAGTGGAGAGGGATTTATTCGAGTTTCATATTCGTACTCAATAAACCATATTACAGAAGCACTCAAACGTATTAAAGAATTTATTAATGAATTGGAATGAGGCGACAATCTATGAAAATTGATGTGTTAGCACCGGCAAAGATAAATTTAACTCTTAACATCACTGGTAGGCGAGATGATGGTTATCATTTTGTAGATATGGTAATGCAAACAGTGTCGCTATATGATGAAATAACTGTAGAAGTTATCGAGGGTAAAAGTGGTATTAACTTAACTTGTGATAATGCCGTTATCCCTACAGATAGCAGTAATACAGCGTATAAAGCAGCTAAATATTATCTTGAAAAAATTAACAGAGATGATGTATTAGTAAATATAAGACTTATAAAAAATATACCGTCACAAGCAGGGCTTGCTGGTGGTAGCACAGATGCAGCAGGTGTAGTAATCGCACTCAACGAATATTTTAACAATGCACTTACAAATGTAGAAATGCTTGATATATGCTCAAAAATTGGTGCTGATGTTCCATTTTGTTTATTTGGTGGTACAAGTCTTTCAACAGGGATTGGGACAACACTTAAAAAATTAAAAGCAATGCCAGAATGTTTTGTAGTTTTAACAAAACCATATATTAATGTATCAACAAAATTAGCTTATGAATTATCAGATAAAAAAGGATACTCTCAAGAAGTTCATAGTAGTAAAATTGCTAAATGTATTGATAATGATGATATAATAAACCTTTCTAAAAATTTGTATAATGACTTTGAAGAAGTTATGCAATTACCAGAAGTAGATAAAATCAAACAAATTATGTTAAGTCAGGGTGCTATTGGTGCTTCTATGAGTGGGAGCGGTTCTACTGTTTACAGCATTTTTACAGATGAAAAAACTGCTAAAAATTGTGTTAATACACTAAAAAAAGAGTATGACGAAGTGTTTTTGGCAAAACCTGTAGAAAAAGGTTGTATAATAATTAAGTAATTTTAATTTATAAAAATTAAAAATTGAATATCAATTATAAAACTGTCCATAATCAAATTATCAAATTTGAAAGGACAGTTTTTTTATGAAAAAAATTTTAAAACTCCACATCACAAAAATAGTATTACTTACATTTATCTTCTCTGTTTTATTTTCATCAGTTTACTTATCGGCGCAGTGTGCAGAAATTTCAAACGAAGTATTAAGACTTCATATTTTAGCAAATTCAAATAGTCAAGAAGACCAAACATTAAAAATTAATTTACGTGATTATTTATTAGAAGAAACATCAGACTTGTTTTTAGAAAGTCACTCAAAAGAAGAAAGTATTAATGTAGTTGATAAAAACTTAAGTAAGATAGAAAATTTAGCACAAGAGTATATTTATTCACAAGGATATGATTACGATGTTAAAGTAGAGATAGAAAAAATATATTTTAACACAAGAATTTATGATGGCTTTGCAATGCCACCAGGTGAGTATGATGCACTAAGGATTTTAATCGGTTCTGGAGAGGGAGAAAATTGGTGGTGTGTAATGTATCCACCAGTATGTTTGCCAGCTGCTGAAAACAACGAAGAATTAGAAGAAGTACTTGATGAAAATCAAATGGAAATAGTGGAAAACGAACCAGAATATGAAATAAAATTTAAAGTGTTTGAAATTTTTGATTCTGTTGAAAATTTTATAAAAAGTTTTTAATGTACTGTAAATAGAACATATAATGTAGTATAATAAATGTATTAAATTACGGTGGTGAAAATTATGCTACAATTTATATTAGGCAGAAGTGGTTGTGGGAAAACTACAACAATAATAAAAGAGATTACAAAAGAAGTTAAAAACGGCAGAGATGGAAAAATATTATATTTAGTTCCAGAGCAAAATTCTTTTGAAATGGAAAAAGCAATGTTTAACAATCTAGGTGCAATTGACTCTCAAAAAGTGAGTGTTTTGAACTTTTCAAGACTTTCAGATTTTGTGTACAGAGAAATTGGTATGATTTCAGGCAGTTTTATAGATGACGGAGTTAAAAATATATTGATGAGCCTAGCAATAGAAGAGTGTCAAGATGTGCTGTCGATATATAAAGGACAAGTTAAAAAACCTGAATTTATTAATTTAATGTTAAAAACAGCAAGAGAATTCAAGTTATGTGAAGTAAGCACAGAAGATTTAATGGATAAAATAAAAGAAATAAATGACGACACTTTAAAAGAGAAAATAAGAGAAACAACAACGATAATAGATGTTTACAATGCATTAGTAGCAAGAAGTTACTTAGACCCATTAGACGAGCTTAGCAAAGTGTGTGAAGTTTTAAAAAATAACGATATATTCAAAGATTATATAATATATGTAGATGGTTTCACAGGATTTACAAAACAAGAGAGAAACATAATAGAACAATTACTAATACAATCTGAAAAGATTACAGTAGCATTATGTGGAGATGATGCAGAATTTAGCTCTAGTAATGAACTATTTATGGAGTGTAAAAAAACTAAATTATTAATAAGTGAAATAGCAAAAAACAATTCAGTAGATGTGCTTAAAAATATCAATTTAAACATACAATATAGATATAATAACCAAGACTTAAAAACTTTAGAAGAAAGTATTTTTAGAATAAATTCACCAATAAATAAAGAAGAAGTAAATAATATATGCATAATCGAAAATAGTGACATTTATGACGAAGTAAATGGCATTGCGTGTCAAATTAAAAAACTTATTATTGAGTATGATTACAGCTATAAAGATATAGCAGTTGTATGTAGGAGTTTAGAAGACTACAAAGGTATACTTAATACTGTCTTTGATAAATTTAAATTAGCATACTTTATGGACACATCAAAAGAAATAACTAGTGAACCATTAGCAGTTTTTGCATTATCTGCTTTTGATATTGTCACATCATCATTTTCTGCTGAAAACATATTAAAGTTTTTAAAATGTGGGCTTAATAAGTTTACATTAGAAGAAATATCTTTGTTTGAAAATTACTTATATGTATGGGGGATAACTGGCAATAGATTAACAATTAAGTTTACAGCAAATCCACGTGGTTATGTTGATGAGTTTACTACTAAAGATAACGAAACTCTACAAAAGATAGAAAATATTAGAGTGCAAATTATTACGCCACTAGTAGAGTTTAAAGAGAAAATCACAGATACAAACGGGCTGGAAATATCTAAAGCGCTATATAAGCTAATTGAAGATTTTGAAGTTTGTAAACATTTAAAAAGAATGACAAATAAATTTACAAGTTATAACTATATCAGCATTTCAGAAGAACAAGAACGATTATGGGATATATTTGTAGAAATTTTAAATAAGATGTCTTTAATACTGGAAAATGAATACCTAAAACCAAAGAGATATGCAGATTTATTAAAACTGGTAATCAGTAAAGCAGATATATTTAATATACCTAGTAGCCTTGATGAAATTACTATTGGTACAGCAGATAGAATAAGATTTAATAAGCCAAAAGTGGTTTTTTTAATTGGTGCTTTAGAAGGTCAATTTCCGTTAAATCCAACATCAAATGGTGTGTTTTCTGATACGGAGCGAAAGCTTCTTTTATCACTAGACTTACCGTTATACGAAACTGTAGAATACTTAACACTACAAGAAAAATATTTAGCGTATTATGTTATGTCAGCACCTAGTGATTATTTGTATATATCATATTATAGAGAAACATTAAAAGGCGAGAGCGTATACCCATCTGTTATAGTTAAAGATATATTAAAGCTAAACTCTAAAATTAAAGTAAAAACAGACAATGAAAATTGGCTAGAAAATATATGGTGCGAAGAACAAGGCTTTGAATTGTTAATTAAAAATTTAAAAGATGATATAAACGCACAAAAACTATACCAAGAACATTTTGAAAAAAATACTGGATACAAATTAAAATTTGAAGCCATAAACAGATATTTAAATAAAAAGGAATTTAAGTTGCAAGATAAAAAAATATCTAAAGAATTATTTAATACTAAAGATATGAAATTATCAGCTTCTCAAGTCGAAAAGTTTTATCTATGTCAATTTGAGTATTTTTGTAGGTATGGAATTAGAGCTAGTCAAAGAAATAAAGCGGTAATAAATTCTGCTGAATTTGGTAGCTTAATACATTACATATTGGAACAAGTTTTAAGAAAAAAAACAGTAGTTGAACTTAGTAGTAGTAGCGATGAAGATATTAATAATTTGTTATCAGATATATTAAATGAATATATAAAAATTCATCTGGGTGGGACTGAAGAAAAAAGCAAGCGTTATATTTTTATGCTTGAAAAAATGAAAAACTCTTCGTTTATGCTTTTGAAACATCTTATAAAAGAGTTATCTCAAAGTAAGTTTACACCTATTGATTTTGAGCTTAAAATTGGAGAAAGTGGTAAAATATCGCCGTATACATTAGAAAATGATAATGTCAAAGTATCGGTTAAAGGTTATGTTGATAGGGTAGATATTTATAAAAATGAAAATAAATCTTATATTAGAATAGTCGATTACAAGACTGGTAATAAGACTTTTGTTTTATCAGATGTGCTTTTTGGGCTTAATTTGCAAATGCTTATATATTTGTATGCTATTAAAAATGATGAAAATAATACTTATGATAATGAAGTTTTACCTGCAGGAGTATTATATATGCCGTCATCATCACAAGCAGTTAATGCAGAGGTAAATCAGTCGATAGAGAAAATCAATGCAGAAAAAGAAAAGACGTACAAGATGAATGGGCTTATTTTAAATGATTTAGAAGTAATAAAAGCTATGGAAAATGACGGAAAAGGTGTATACATTCCAGTAACATTTAAAGAAGAAAAACCTAAAAAAACAAAGAAAAATGATATAGAAGCAACTGAACCTGTAATTACAATTAAAGATAGTGGTGACTATACTGTAACGCAAGACGGAATGGAAAATATTTTTAAGAAGATAGATGAACTGATTTTAAGTATGGCAGAAGACTTAACAAACGGTTCAATTAAAGCATTGCCAGCAAAAGGAAACAAATATGATGCGTGTATGTGGTGTGAATATAAGTCTGTATGTGGACATAACGAGAATATGAAATATAGAAAAATAGTTAAAGTAAAAGGACCTTTTTTAAGTAAAGAAGAGAGGCAGGGAGAATAATGGCAGTACAATGGACAGAAAATCAATTAAATGCAATAGAAGCTGTTAACGGTTCTCTTTTAATATCAGCAGCAGCAGGCTCAGGAAAAACAGCAGTTTTAGTTGAGAGAGTTATACGAAGAATAGTTGATGATAAAAATCCAATTGATGCAAATAAACTATTAGTAGTTACATATACTAGAGCGGCAGCTAAAGAAATGAAAGAAAGAATACAAAATAAACTTGAACAATTAATTAATGAAGACCCATTAAATTCACATTTAAGAAGACAACAGCTATTACTAAACAGTGCAAATATCAGCACAATTCATAGTTTTTGTAAAGACTTAATAAAAGAGAATTTTTATAATTTAGATGTATCAGTAGACTATAGACTTGCAGATGAAACAGAAATAAAAATATTAAAGGCAGAAGCATTAGAAAGTGTAATAGAAGAACTTTATACAGATGATTCTGAAAACTTTGTTAATTTTGTGAACTTGTTTTCCAATGCTAAGAGTGATACATTATTAAAAGACGTTATACTAAAATTGTATACTTTTTTAATCTCGCACCCATTTTCCGAAAGTTGGCTAAATGATAAAGAAAAAATGTATGATTTAGATGTTAATATAAAAGATAGCTTGTGGGGAATTGTAATTCTAGATTATGTTAGAGATGCAGTTGATTTCTGCTTACATATTGCTAAATATAATCACGATATTATAACTCAAAATATGTATTTAGGAGATAAATTATACGATTTAATCAACAGTGATTATGAGTTTATAAACCTATTAAGTACAAAACTTATTGGTGAAAGTTTTGATGAAGTAGGGGAGTATGTAAAAACTTTTAATGCAGGTCGAATGTCAGTAAGCAAAGAATATAAAGAAGATGAAAACAAAGTAAAAATACAAAGCAAAAGAGATTTACTTAAAAAAACTGTAGGAAAAATTCAAGACATATTTGCATTTACACAAGATAACTTTAAAGAAGATAATTTTAGAATATCGCCTGTTGTTCATTATCTGTTTAAAGCTGTTAAAATGTTTGATAATAAATTCAAAGAACTTAAAAAAGAAAAAAACGTTGCAGATTTCAGTGATTTAGAGCATTGGACATTAAAACTATTAGTAAATGAAACAGAAAATGGATACGAATTTACAAAGTCAGCAGAAACAGTATCTAGTAGGTTTGTAGAAGTTATGGTAGATGAATATCAAGACGCAAACGAAATACAAGACTTGATTTTTAGAGCAGTGAGTAATAATGCTCAAAATTTATTTGTAGTAGGCGATGTCAAACAAAGTATATACGGTTTTAGGCAAGCTATGCCAGAGATTTTTATCAGAAGAAAAAACAGCAGTAGTCTATACGATAAAAATTTAGATAACTACCCGTCTAAAGTAATTTTAGATAAAAATTTTAGAAGTAGAAACGGCGTAACTGGAGCTGTAAACTTTGTCTTTGAAAGAATTATGTCTACTAAAATAGGCGATATAGAATATGACGAAGAAGAAAAACTAGTTTGTGGAGCTACATATGATGAGAGTAGCACAGCAGATATGAATTATCATATAATAAGCAAGGGTGACAGTGAAGAAAACGATAATATAATAGAAGCAAGATATATAGCAAGTATAATAAAAGAAAAAATAAAAGAAAAGTATCAAGTTAATGATAAAGGGACACTTAGAGATGTAAAGTATAGCGATTTTTGCATACTTCTTAGAAGTGCTAGCAGTACAGCTAATAATTACGTGCAAGAATTATCAAACTTAAATATACCGTCAAGTAGTGAAACAACGCCATCTTTTTTATCAGCATACGAAATTATGGTTATGATGAATTTATTGAGGATTATTGATAACCCAATTCAAGATATACCACTTTTATCTGTTATGTTGTCACCACTTGGTGGATTTACAGAAGATTTAATTGCTCAAATACGACTACTAAGCCCTAAATCAAGTTTGTTTGTAGCACTTCAAAGTAGCAGTAAAACTACCAACAAATCGCTTGAATTTTTAGACTTACTAACTAAACTACGCACTTTAAGCGTTACAACAGAAACCTCTACATTAATCAACATAATATATAATGAAACTGCATTTACTTCATTTGTAGAGGTGTTAAGTGACGGAAATACAAAACTAAATAATTTGCGATTGCTATTAGAATATGCGAAATCTTTTGAAAAAGCTGGCTACAGAGGAATTTCATCTTTTGTAAGATATATAGATAAAATAGAGGAACAACAGTCTGATTTACAATCAAGAGGAAAGACAAGTGATGACAGCGACACAGTTAAGATAATGACAATACATCATTCAAAAGGTCTTGAGTTTCCGTTTTGCTTTATTGCAAATAGTAATAGAAAAATTAAAAGTGATAAAAGTGATGAAGTTTTGCTCCATAATACATTAGGTGTTGGGCTTAGAAAGAAAGATTTTGAACTCAATTGCCGATACAACACTTTACCTAGAATGGCTATCAGTTTAGAAATTGAAAAAGAGAGCATATCTGAAGAAATTAGAGTTTTATATGTTGCAATGACGAGAGCAAGAGAAAAATTGTATGTTATATCAACACATAAAGATGGGAAAAAATATGTTTTAGATATGTCAGCTAAAATAATATCATATGATAAAATACACCCGTATATAGTCAGAAGTGTTACATCTTTAGAAGAGTGGATAACATTATGTGCATTGCTCCATAAAAACGGAGATAAAATCCGAGTGGACTGTAATATGACAATATTAGATTTTTATGCAGATTATACAGAATGGAATATAAAAATAATAGATGGTGTTGAGCAAAAAACAGATGAAGAAGAAAGAGAAAGCGAAGATGAAAAAACAAATGAGTATAAAAATAATGAGATTATAGAGCAAGAAAAACTAAATAAGATAATCGCTAGATTTTCAACAGAGTATAAAAATCAAGCATTAACTACAATACCTGTAAAAGTTTCAGCCTCTGAGCTTGCACATAAAGATTTTTATAAAAAGTTTAGTTTCCAATCAAAACCAGATTTTGCAAGCAAGAAAAAACTAACAGGAGCAAAAAAAGGAACAGCTATACATACATTTATGCAATTTGTAGATTTTGATAAATACATTAAGGACGAAAAATCAGAGATAGAAAGATTAGTTAAATATGGATTTATAACTGAAGAACAATCGCTAGTGCTTGATAAAGAAAAGATAGAAAAATGTTTGAGTAGTGAAGTTATGAAAAGGTTGTTAAAATCAAGTAAGACCTATAGAGAATACAGGTTTACAGCAAAAATAAAGGCAGGATTAGTAAATACTGAACTAACCCAACCATTTTTTGACGAAGAAATTATTTTACAAGGTGCAATAGATACGGCATTTGTAGAAAATGATAAACTTATAATACTTGATTATAAAACTGATAAAGTAAAAGAAATAGAAGAACTTAAAGTAATGTATAAAAAGCAATTAGATTTATATAAAAGTGCTATGGAACAGTGCACAGGACTAGAAGTTTTAGAGTGTATAATTTACTCATTTGAACACGATAAATTTATTATAGTTTAAGAGAACTATTTGTAAAGCTATCAGAAATTTTTTTAGTTCTCTCAATTAACATATCTCTTAATACTTTAGGTTGTTCAACATAAACATCTTTACATAATGGTAGTAACCAATTTACTAGGCCGTCACTTAGATAGACCGAAACTCTAACTAAGAATCGGCCTTTTGCCTTGTTTATAATCTCACATTCAGTGCCAAATTTATCTACAATTATATCTATCATTGTGTTTTTACATAGTAATTCAATTTCTGTTTCTTCGCCTGTAAACATCATTATGTTTTTCTTTATGTAATCGGCTACATCAAACTTTTCTACGTATTCACACACATCAGAAAAATGTCTTGACGTTTCTTTTAATGCTACAGCGTTTCTTATTCTATCTATTCGATAGTTGCTTAAGTTGTCATATTTTTCGTAATTTCCAACTAAGTAATAATTATCATTGCACCATACTAGTGCATATGGGCTTAACTTGAAGTCTTTATATTTTGTCAAAACAGGCTTATTATCTATTATCATATATTTGTTATATTCAAAAGTTATCTTTCTATTATTATTAATAGCTTTATTTATAACATCAATTACAAAATATATTTGTTCGTTGTTCGATTTTACTCTGTTGTTTATTGATAGATAATTATGTATTTTTTCTTTTTCAAAACTAGAAGTTAAAGCAGTTATCTGCTCAATAAGCGCTACAGATTTCTGATTTGAAATAAAGGGTGCTGAGGCTACTGCATCGCATAAAGTTCTAAGTTGTGCGACATCTATATCTCTGTAATCTAGATAGTACCCCTCTTTTGTAACAGGTGATTTATATATATCTATCCCAAATTCGCAAAGTGCGTTTATATCTTCATATATAGTTTTTCTTGTAGCTGTTATATCTTGAGTTTTTAAATACTCCAATATTTCGGTAGTGTTTATAGAGTGATTTTCATCACTATATTCTTTAAAGTATTTCAGTATATATAAAATTCTTAAACGTCTTGCGTATTGCTCTTTCATATGTATCACCTGTTGATTTATTCTTTAATATCATTAGTTAGAATTGCTTCAGCACATTTAATACCGTCCACTGCTGCAGACATTATGCCACCAGCATATCCAGCACCCTCGCCACAAGGATAAATACCTTTTATAGATATGGATTGTAAACTTATATTATCTCTTGTAATTCTTATTGGAGCAGAACTTCTAGTTTCTACACCTGTTAATAGTGAATCGGGGTGAGAAAAACCGGAAAGCTTGTTATTAAGCAAATGTATACCACTTGTAATTGAATTTGAAATATAATTTGGAAGAATAGAATTCAAGTCAGCAAAAGTAGTTTGTGGCTTGTATGATGGCAAAACTTCTCCGAAAGAGGTGGATTTTCTTTTGTTTATAAAGTCTTCTAATCGTTGTGTAGGTGCACAGTAGTTTTCTCCACCATTTACAAAAGCACTTTTTTCTAATTTTCTTTGATATTCAATACCAGATAATATATGGTCACTTTGAAAGTCTTTTGGAGTAATTCCAACTAATAAAGCACTGTTTGAATTAACTTTATCTCGTGCAAATTCGCTCATACCATTAGTAACTACAGTGTTTTCTTCACTGGAAGCTGCTACTACACTACCACCAGGACACATACAAAATGTGTATAAACCTCTACCGTTTTTTAAATGTGCAGATAATTTATAATCAGAAGCACCTAGTTTACCCTTGTTTGCAAATTCTCCATATTGTGTTTTATCAATTTTTTCTTGTAAGTGTTCAATTCTTACACCTACAGAAAAAGCTTTTTGTTCCATAAATATTTTGTTTTTATATAGTAGTTCATATGTATCTCGTGAGCTATGCCCAATTGCCAAAACTAAAGTATCTGTTTTAATGCTCTTAGTTTGATTGTTATTTAGTATTGTTATACTATCAATCTTATTGTTTTTGCAATTGAAATCTATAAAAGTCGTATCGAATAAAAATTCACCACCTAAACGGATTATTTCTTTTCGCATATTTTTTATAATTTGAGGTAATTTATCTGTACCGATATGTGGCTTTGAATTATATGATATTTCAACAGGAGCGCCAAAGTTGATAAATTCATTTATAACTTTTTTTGCTCTCTCATTTTTAGTTCCAGTAGTTAGTTTACCATCTGAAAAAGTACCGGCTCCACCTTCACCAAATTGTATATTGCTGTTTGTATTTAAAACTCTATTATTAAAGAAATTATCAATATCTTTTTTTCTATTATCTACATCTTTACCACGCTCTATTACAATAGGTTTTGCACCACATTGAGCAAGTATTAAAGAACAAAACAGCCCAGCAGGACCAGCTCCGATTATTACAGGAGAAGAATTAAGTTTTAAAAATTTTGGTAAGTTGTAACTATACTCTTTTGCTATAGTTACATTGTTGCTTTTGCATTTTGAAACTATACTATTTTCGTTAGTGTTAAGTGTAACATCTAAAGTCATTAAAAAATGAACATTATTTTTACGCCTAGCGTCTATTGAACGCTTAAATATAGATATGTCTTTTATTATGTTTTGAGAAACTTTTAATTCTGACGAAACATAAGTCTTTAATAAATTATCATTATATGTTACTGGTGCTTTTATATTACTTATTCTTATCAATTTATTCACCCTTTTATCAATTTACTGCGTTTTCTCCAGCGATAATTCCACTTATCCAAGCCCAATGCAAATTGTAACCACCACATAAACCGTCAATATCTAAAACTTCACCAGTGAAAAATATATTTTTATCTTTTTTATAACTTAAAGTTCTAAAATCACATTCACAAGATTTTACACCACCACAAGTTACTTGAGCATTTTTAAAATTATTAGATGGTAGAACATCAAAGTTAACATTTTTAAGTGAATTTATAAGAGTATTTATTTGAGTTTTAGAAAGTGTGCTCAACTTATCACTTTTATTTATTTTGCAAATTTTAAATAATGCATTTACTATTTTAAAATTTAATATTCCGAGTAAAACAGAGTTTGCGTCACTGCTTTTATTATTTTTAATTCTATTATAAATAATTGTTTCGAGTTCACTTAAACTAAAATCTGGAAAAAAGTCTATAGATATACTTATCTTATTTGATTTGATATTGTTTATAGTACCATATGTAAAAAATTCATTTACAAACCTTGATAGATTAAAAACACATATCCCTGATAATGACTTTTCAGTAAATTGTATTTCTCCAATTTCAGAGATACAACGCTTTGTTTTATCAGTAGTGTTATATAAAAGAGTAACTTTACCATATGCTCTACAGCCTTTTAAAGATTTAATAATACTATTTTTTACAGGCACAGGGCAAAGTGATGGAAATAATTTGTTTTGAGAAATATTAAGCATATTTAATAGCGAGTAACCGTTTCCAGAATATTTACTAACTCCAGCTTGTCCACCAACTGAAAATATTATTTTTCTACATTCAAATTGTTTTTCAGTATTAGATATAATGTAAGTGTTTTTATGAGTTTTCTTTATAGATGTGATATCACAATTTAAAAAGATATCAATATTATCTTTAGTGCAATTTGAGGTTAAAACATCAGTGACTGAAGTCGCACTATTTGAATATGGATATACTCTACCATAATCATCAGATTTTGTAAGCAGTCCTAATTTATTAAAGTAGGCTAGTAAATAGCAAGTATTATACTTTGATAAAATTGCAGATACACCTTCTCTACAACTTCCAAAGTAATAATTTTTATCAATATTAGAATTTGTTAAGTTACATCTACCGTTTCCAGTAGCTAGGATTTTTTTTCCTAGTTTATCTTCTTTTTCAATAATTGCTATCTTGCGTGTTCCGTTAGATTTTTTATCAGCAGATATAGCGCTGATAAGCCCAGACGCACCACCACCTATAATAGCAATATCATAAATAATATCCATTAAAACACCAGCCTTACAAAATAATAAAAACAGGCAACCTTTTTGGTTGCCTGTAAACATTAAAACTAAGCAAAAGAAGTTGTAAAATAAGTTATAATTACTGGCAAAACATAAGTTAAAAACAGCATTATAGCTGTAGCTAAAATTAAACCAGTACCTATACTTATTACTGCATCTTTAATTTTGAACTTAAATAAAGCAGCAACTAAAGCACCAGTCCATGCACCAGTACCAGGTAGAGGTATTCCAACAAATAAGAATAATCCAAGTTTTTTATGTTTCATAATTTTTTTTGCGTTTTTTTCTGCTTTTTCTTCTAATTTGTTAACAAGTTTTACTAACCTAGTGTTTCTCATCCAATCAAATATTTTTCTAATAAATAATAAGATAAATGGTATTGGTAAAATATTACCAAGCAAACATATAGGAACAGCAACATACCATTCTATGCCAAGGAGTGAAGCAGCTAATAAACCACCTCTTAATTCTAAAATTGGTAACAATGATATAATAAATATAACTATTTCTCCTGGTATACCACCTAATGCACTTGTAATACTTTCAACTATGTGCTCCAAAAAATCCACTCCTAATTTAAATGATAAAGATATTATACTTTATATTATCCATATAATCAATAGTTAATTAAGCTCTTCCTCTGTTTTTTTCTAATCTATTGTAAACAGATTTAACTGTTAATCCTTGAACTATTGTAGTAAAGAAAACTACAAAGTATGTAGCACATAAGAAAATATAATATGTGTTGTCTGGGATTAAACCTTGTGTGCCTAATGCCAGTGCAAAAGATAGACCACCTTTAAGTCCTCCCCACGTAAGCAGAGTGACAAAAGAAACTGGTTTGTACCCGTCTGGCAGTGGTCGGCAAAATAGCACACTAGCAGATACACCTAATGCCCTTGCTATTAGATTGATAATAATTGCTGATATACCAATAATTGCAAAAGTTAACGGAGCTAAGTGAGTTACAAAAATAAATGAATAACCAAGTATTACATATAAAATACTGTTTAGTAGATTATCTATAACTTCCCAAAAATCGTAATAAGTATAATATTTTTCGTGAGTTCTCTTTTTAAGTGTATGCATTTTAGTAGCAAAATATATACCACACACTACAGAAGCTATTGCACCAGAACATTCGAAAAATTCACATAATGCATAGGAAGCTGATACCGTTAGCAAACTAACTGCGATTTGTCTAAATTTATCATCAGTTTTAATAAATATTTTGAATAGTAAAAATGATATTACTAGACCAATAGCAATAGCACCAAACAACTCTCTAAACATAACAAAGAAGAAGTTAGACTCACTAGTGTTTGTTGCAAGCCCTAAAACTGTAATAAAAAGAGCAACACCAACACCGTCATTAAATAAAGACTCGCCCTCTATAACAAGAGAAGTGTTTTTTGGAAGACCAAATTTTCTTAAAATGCTAGTAGCAGCTATCGGGTCAGTAGGAGAAATAATACTACCTAATAGTAAACATAAAATAAAGTTTACATCTAGACCAATAAGCAATGAAACTAGATAGAATAAACTACCATAGATAACAGCAGTTACCAAAGTGGTTAGAAGTGATAAAAAAGCTGTTAATTTGAAGTTTTTTAACAAATCATTCCATTTAAGTCTACAAGCACCAGCAAAAAGCATAAAGCACAAAATGCCTTGAACTAAGAAATTATTTAAATCGAAGTTCAGTGGTGATAGTGATAACTGCTCAATGTAGAAATTAGCATCAAAACCAGTTAAAATATGAGTTATGTAAAAAATCAATCCTACAACAAAAGAAATAAGCATTAAAGCTATTTCATTAGTCAGTTTAAATACCTTTTCGTTCAAGAAACCAAATAATACTATTAAAGCTAATACAAATACAAATTCTCTTAATAAAATTGTAAAATCCAAAAGAAGACCTCCTGTTTGACATTATATTTACAACATTATAACACAATAAAAGCTAGTAGTAAACAGTTTTTAACAATGATTTTATAATACAAATTTAAGATTTGTTATAATTATGCATAAGAATATAATGTTTCCAATAAAAAAATTAGTTATTTTTAAAAAAACAGTTGAAAATTTATAAAAGATATGCTATACTAAATTTAATCTAAAAAACATTGGTAATAATTTATGATGTTTTGGATGGTGTTTAAATTATTTAAAGAAAGAGGGGAAATTTATGAGTAAAACAGTTGCTATTATAATTACAATTTTTGTTGGTGGATTAGGTGTACATAGATTCATGGCTGGCAAAATTGGTACAGGTATAATTTGGTTATGTACTGGAGGATGCTTTGGTATTGGTTATATTCTTGATATCATTAAAGTAGCTACAGGTAAATTTACAGATAAAGATGGCAATCCTTGGGGCGTAGATCCTTGAGTTTTGTAAAAAATTTTGAGTAACGTATTTTATGCGTTACTCTTTTTTTATGACATTTTATAAATAAATATTGAAAACACTTAAAATTAATTGTATAATTATATAGTTAAAATAATTTGAATTGTTAGGTGAGATTATTGGGAGTTTTTTTAATAAATAAAATGAAAGTAAATATGTCGCCACTTTTTGACAGTATCAAAAGTAATGCAGAAAAATTTAAAATTGAGGACAGTAATAACTTAGATATTGATATTTATATTAGATGTGAAAGAAATGAGTATAACAACCTGATTAGTAAGAATGATAATCTATCACTTGATGATGCAGAGAAAATTATCACATCGTCACAATTTACCAATAAAGTGATTGAGTATAATAGTATTGTATTACATGCCTCAGCTGTATTGTTTGAAGATAAAGCATATTTGTTTTCAGCTAATAGTAAAGTTGGAAAAACAACTCATACTAAATTATGGCAAGAATATTTTGGCAAAGATAAAGCAATAATTATTAATGATGATAAACCTGTAATTAATACTAGTGATGATAAAATTTTAGTATATGGCTCACCGTGGAGTGGGAACTCATCAGAATGTGAAAATATATCTGCTGAAATAGGAGCTATAGTTTTTTTAGAACAAGGAAAAGAAAATAAACTTATTTGTCTTGATAAGCAAGAGGAAATTTTACCATTACTTTTAGAACAGACAGTTCATAGAGTAAGTGTAGATAAAATGAATAAAATACTAGATACACTTAGTGTTATTGTTACAAATTGTAAGTTTTATAAACTTATGTGTAATATGGATATAGAGTCAGTAGAAGAGTCAAAAAAAATAATTATATAAAGGAAGTATATGTATGAAAGTTCGTGAAAATTTTTTATTAAGAAAAGTATCAGATAGTTATGTAGTAGTACCTGTTGGAAGTGCAACACTTGATTTTAACGGAATGATAACATTAAACGAAACAGGTGCATTTTTATGGGAAAAACTTCAAAAGGATTGTACAAAAGAGCAGTTAGTTAAAGATATGTTAGAAGAATACGATGTAGACGAAGAAACTGCTAAAAAAGGAATAGAGAATTTTTTACAAAAAGTAAAAGAGGCTGATTTACTTGCATAGTAAAGTAGTTAGTATGGCAGATATGTATCCAGTAATAAAAGAAGTAATTGAAAATGGTGGAGAAGTTTCTATTATAGCTACTGGTGATAGTATGATGCCTATGTTAACAGATGGTAGAGATTCAATAGTTTTAACACAGCGAACTGGAAAATTGAAAAAGTATGATTTGCCGTTTTATAGAAGAAAAAATGGTGTATTTGTAGTACATAGAGTTGTTAAAATAGTAAATGGTGAATATATTTTATGTGGAGATAATCAGTTCTCGCTTGAAAAAGATATAACAGATAAAGAAGTTATAGCTATGGTAAAGTCGTTTACTAGAAATAATAAAACATATACTGTTGAAAGCAAAAAGTATAAATTGTATTGCATATTTTGGGTTAACAGCAGATGGTTTAGACAAAAATACACTGGACTTAAAAGAAGAATAAAAAAACTTATATATAGGAAGTGAAATATTGTTTAAGAATAAAACTAACAACAAAACATCTCTTTTGTGGATAGCTAAAAATTCAAAAAGTCAACTGGTAAGTATTATTCTAGTTACAATATTTTATGTTTTATTGGCTATTATTGGTGTGTACTCAGCATTAATAGTTAAAAGTGCAGTCGATAGTGCTACAAATAGTGATATGGATGGTGTTATATTTTATGGCGCTATATATGCAGGTGTGTTACTAGCGACATTACTACTTAGAATTTTAACACGAAATTTATATTTTATTATTGGAGCAAAACTTACTAAGCAATTCAGAAAAAATATTTTCGAGATGATATTAAATAAAGATTACTATGAAGTATCTGGAATACATAGTGGTAAATTATTAAACTTAATTACAAGTGATATTGGTATAGTTGTAGATGCTATGGTATCTATAATGCCAACAGTATCTTTTATGATTACTAAATTAATCGGTGTTTTAGTAGTTTTGTTATCTATTGATTTAAGATTTTCTATCATCTTTATTGTTGGTGGAGTTGTTCTTATATTAGTTTCTGAAATTTTTAAGAAAAAAATGAAAAAATTATATAAAAAGGTTCAAGAAACAGAGGGAGAAACAAGGTCCTTTTTTCAAGAAATTATTGCGGGGTTATTAGTTGTAAAAGTTTTTAATGCTGAAAAAAAGGTTTCGCAAAAAGCTGATAACTTACAAGATGAGAATTATAAAATAAAGGCAAAAAGTAATTTTATTTCTATATTTGCAACATCTAGCTTTACATTTTTATTTTCTGTAGCTTACTTATATGGGCTTATGTGGGGAAGTATTAACATAGTAAATGGCTTAATTACTTTTGGTACGTTAACAGCAATTTTATCATTGATTACTCAAATTCAAACACCAGTTTCTGAACTTTCTTCTGTTATGCCAAAGTATTATGCAGCTCTTGCCAGTGCAGAAAGACTTATGAATTTAGAAGATATAAAAGAAGATACTAAAGTTAACGATAGTAAAATTAGCATAACTAAACTCTATGAAGATTTAAATTTTATAAAATTTGATAATATCTCGTTTAAGTATGATAGAGAAATAATTTTAAATAATACTGATTTAACGATTAATAAGGGCGACTTTACTGTAATAATGGGAATATCTGGAATTGGTAAAAGTACACTTACAAAACTTTTAATGGGTGTATATCCATTAAGTGAAGGTCAAATATATTTTGAAAAAACAAATGGTGAGAAAATATATGCTTATAAAGATATAAGGAAGATTTTTTCTTATGTCCCACAGGGTAATTTTTTACTATCTGGAACAATTAGAGAAAATATAATGTTTGCAAATGCAACTGCTACAAAAGATGAAGTTAATATTGCAGTAGAAATAAGCTGTGTTAATCAATTTCTAAAAGACTTACCAGATGGATTAGATACTAAAATAGGTGAGAGAGGTCAAGGATTGTCTGAAGGGCAAGTGCAAAGAATAGCAATAGCTAGAGCAATACTTACTAAATCTCCTATAATTATTTTAGATGAAGCAACATCAGCACTTGATGAAGATACCGAGAAGAAAGTATTAGAGAATATAAAAGCCTTAAAAAACAGAACCTGTATAATAGTGTCACATAAAAAAGCAGCAGAAAAAGTATGTAATAGACATATTAAGATTATCGAGGGTAAAATTATAGAAGTGGGGAAAGAAGCACTTGAGTGATGTGAAAATAGAAAATTACAATGAGTATAGTTATTTGTTTCAAATAGTATCGTCGGTAA
The DNA here is from genome assembly GCA_964369405.1 of uncultured Eubacteriales bacterium. Classification (GTDB taxonomy): domain Bacteria; phylum Bacillota; class Clostridia; order Oscillospirales; family Acutalibacteraceae; genus CAYJFG01. Next base: position 75,909 of record CAYJGB010000002.1, on the reverse strand, counting down.
TTAATAAAGAGGTAATAACAAAACCTAAAACTGATATAGATATTGAAATTTTGTATAGAATATCAAGAGAAAACAAGTTTGATAGTTATTTGTTTTATGCTTTAAATGAACTTTCTGACTATGATATATCTGAAGAAATACATCAAAAAGCATATTGTAGTTTAACAAATAGTATAAATAGAGCAACATTACTTGAAAAAACTTTAAATGAAATAGTAAATCTCTTTGAAGAAAATGGAATTAAAAATATCGTACTTAAAGGAAGCTATATAAAAAATTATTATCCTCAAATTGAGTTTAGATTTATGGTTGATTTAGATATCTTGATAAATGAAAATGACTTAAACTTAATAGATAAAATTCTGGAAAAAGCAGGATATAAATTTTATAAGTCTGGAAATATTGAGTATGAATATATTTCACCAGACAATGTAAATGTTGAATTTCATAAGGATTTACTTGATAATACAAAGAAAAATTATGCTTGTTTTGACGATGTCTGGGAAAAAGCTGACATTAGAGAAGGATATAATTTTTCGTATTATATGGATAAAGTAACATACTATACTTATATCACAGAACATTGTTTAAAACATTTTTTTGCTGGTGGCTTTTCTGCTAGAATGATATTAGATTTTTATATTTTTAACAAATACATCTTAGATGATAAAATAAAAAATGAAATTGAATATAAATTGAAAGAAACTAAATTGCATGGCTTTTCTAAACAGCTAGAAGAAATTAGCAATAGGTGGTTTGCTTTTAATGGAGAAGGATTAAAATACAACTTGATAGATAAATATATTGTTGATAATAAATCAATGTGCAATAAATTGAACATTGTACTTGTAACAGCAGTATCGCTAGAGAATAAAGGTAAAAAATCGAATAAATTTAATTATCTATTAAGTAAAGTTTTTATTTCTTATAAAAACTTATCAAAATACTATTCTAACCTTTCAGGGAAACCGTATTTGTATCCGTTTTATTATATTCTGTATTTAATTAAGAGAGTAAAACAGGTTTTTGATAAGGATAATAAATTCAAAACTTTTGATGATATTAATAAACTAGATGAGAATAGAAAAAATATTGAAGATATGAAGAAGATAATGAACACTTTTAAAATTGAAGAATTTATTGAGTATGGTGGGTGATTAATATGAATAATAAAACATCTGTAATTATAGTAGCTGCTGGTAACTCAACTAGAATGGGTGGGGTATCTAAACAACTCATAAAACTAGATGGTAAAGAAACAATATGTCATACTATAAAAGCTTTTGAAGAGAGTGATAATGTAGAAGAGATAATTATTGTTTGCAAAGAAGATGATGAAGAAAAAATTAAAGATTTGATAATTAAGTATAAGTTTAGCAAGATAAAAGGGTTTGCCCATGGTGGAGAAGTTAGAAGTAAATCAGTAGAAAACGGCTTAAGTCTTATAGATGATGAGTGTAATTATGTTGCTATTCACGATGGAGCTAGACCACTTATAACAGCTTTAGACATAGACAAAGTTATAAATAATGCATACAAATATAAATCATCTGCAATTGGTGTGCATGTAAAAGATACTATAAAAGTTGTATCTGATAAAAGTATAATAGAAAGCACACCAAACAGAAATACATTAATTGCAATACATACACCTCAAGTGTTTGAAAAAAAGTTGTATGTAGATGCAGTTGAAAATGCAAAAAATTCAAATAAAGAATTTACTGACGATTGTTCAATAGTAGAAGATTTTGGAAAAGAAATATATGTTACATTAGGAAGCTATGAAAATATCAAAATAACAACACCAGAAGATGTAGACATAGCAACCAGTATATTGCAAAAGAGAAAGAGTGATAAATAAATGAGAATAGGTCATGGATATGATGTTCATAAACTTGTTAAGGACAGAAAACTAATTTTAGGTGGAGTATTAATACCGTTTGAATTAGGACTTTTAGGTCATTCAGATGCAGATGTTTTAACTCATGCGATAATGGACGCATTACTTGGAGCAGCAGCACTTAGAGATATTGGAACACATTTTCCAGATACTGACCTAAAGTATAAAGGTGCAGACAGCATAGAACTTTTAAAGTGCGTGTGTAAGTTGTTGAGAGAAAAAGGATATAAGATTGTAAACATAGATAGCACAGTAATTGCACAAAAACCTAAGCTGAAACCGTATATAGAAGATATGGTAAAAGTTGTGTCTTGTGCGTGTGGCATAGAAGAAGATAGAGTTAATATAAAAGCGACAACAGAAGAAAAATTAGGATTTACAGGAAGTTTAGAGGGAATATCAGCACATAGTGTTGTATTGATAGAAAGTATATAATAGTTTATATTTTTAAAATATGTAGAATTAATTTAAAAAAGTGCAAAGTATATAAAAAAACATAAAAATTTTTCCAAAGTACACAAAATATATTGTAACAGCTTGATTTATTATATAGAAATGTGTATACTTATAAGAGATTTTAATGATTAAACGCTTTAAATGATTAAAGTTATTGATTTTTGTGTTTTATACTTTACACTTTTTCTTGTTTAATTATATAAACTAAAATATAGGAGGTATTATATGTTTTTTCAAAAAGAAATAGAAACTATGCCACGTAAAGAACTTGAATTGATACAATTACTAAGACTTAAAAGCACTGTTAAATACTGTTATGATAATATTAAGTTTTATAATGATAAGTTAACTGATTGTGGTGTTTTAGATGGCAGTAAAATAAAAACATTATCAGATATCAAATACATACCATTCACTACTAAAGAAGATATTAGAGATAACTATCCTTTTAATATGTTAGCTACTCCAATGAAAGATATTGTTAGAATTCATGCTTCTTCAGGTACAACTGGGAAACCAACAGTTGGAGTTTATACAAAAAATGATATTGATAAATGGTCTGATTGTGTTGCTAGAGTTTGTGTTGCTGGTGGTGCTACTGCTGACGATATAATACAAATTAGCTTTGGATACGGACTTTTTACTGGTGCGTTAGGGCTTCATTACGGACTAGAAAAATTAGGTGCAACAGTAATACCAGCATCATCTGGTAATACAGAAAAACAATTGATGATGATGAGAGATTTCAAAGTTACTGGATTAGTAGCTACTCCGTCTTATGCACTATATTTAAGCGAGGCTATTAAAGATGGCAATATACCACTTGATGAATATTCATTAAAACTTGGTATATTAGGTTCAGAACCTTGTACACCAGAAATGAGAAGTCAAATTGAGAAAAATATGAACATAATGGTTTCAGATAATTATGGTATGACAGAATTAGGTGGACCTGGAGTGTCTGGTGACTGTGAATATAGACAAGGTATGCATTTTGCAGAAGACCATTACCTACCAGAAATAATTGATAATAAAACAGGTGAAATTCTAAGTGAGGGCGAAATAGGGGAGCTAGTAGTAACTACTTTGACCAAAGAGGGAGTACCTGTTTTAAGATATAGAACTAAAGATATAACTAAATTATCTTATGATGTCTGTAAGTGTGGAAGAACACACGCTAGAATGGCGAAAACTATGGGCAGAACAGATGATATGCTTATAATTAAAGGAGTTAATGTATTCCCAACTCAGATTGAAAGTGTACTTATTAGCATGGATGCTATAGGACCACATTATCAATTGATAGTAAGAAGAGCAAACTTCAAAGATAACTTAGAAGTTAAAGTAGAGCTTATAAGTGGTGAATTATTAGATAATTATTCTAAGCTTGAAAAACTGCAAAAAGAGATAAAAGATAAATTAAGAAGTGTGTTAGGTTTAGACACTAAAGTTACATTAGTAGAACCAAAGACATTAGAACGATTCCAAGGAAAAGCAAAAAGAATACTAGATTTAAGAAATGAATAAAATAAAATTTACATAATAAGGGTGATAATATGAAAGAATTAATGCTTGGTAATGAAGCAATAGCGAGAGGTTTATTTGAAGCTGGAGTAAAAGTTGCATCCAGTTATCCTGGAACACCTAGTACAGAGATAACAGAAAATGCTGCAAAATATGATGAAATTGATTGCGAGTGGGCACCAAACGAGAAAGTAGCGGCAGAAGTGGCAGCCGGAGCCTGTTTTGCAGGAGCTAGAGCATTTACAGCAATGAAACACGTAGGCTTAAACGTAGCAGCAGACCCATTCTTCACAATGAGTTACATAGGTGTAAATGGTGGTATGGTGTTAGCAGTAGCTGATGACCCTGCTATGCATTCATCACAAAACGAACAAGATTCAAGACATTATGCAAAATCAGCTAAAGTTCCTATGATTGAACCTGCTGACTCTCAAGAATGTAAGGACTTTACAAAACTTGCTTATGAGTTAAGTGAAGAATATGATACACCAGTAGTAATCAGATTAACAACAAGAATATCACATTCAAGAAGTTTAGTAGAGCTTGAAGATAGACAAGAAGTAGGACTAAAAGACTATAAAAAAGACCCACAAAAAAATGTTATGTTGCCAGCTTTTGCAAGACCAAAGCATGTTATGGTTGAAGAGCGTACAAAAAAATTAATTGAGTATGCTGAAAAATCTGGAATAAACGCAATAGAAATGGGCGATAGCAAAATCGGCATAATCACAGCTGGTACTTGTTATCAATATGCAAAAGAAGCTATGGGAGATAATGCATCTTACTTAAAATTAGGTATGGTTCACCCTCTACCAGTAGACTTGATTAAAGAGTTTGCAAGTAAAGTAGATACAGTATATGTAATTGAAGAATTAGATGATGTAATAGAAACTCATTGTCGTAAATATGGCATAGATGTTATTGGTAAAGACTTATTCCCACTTTGTGGCGAGTTCTCTCAAAAGCTAATAAAAGAGTTAATTTTAGGTCAAAAACCTACTTTTGATGTGCTAGATAAAGATATACCTGTAAGACCACCAGTTATGTGTTGTGGTTGTCCACATAGAGGCTTATTCTATGCGCTTAAAAAGTTAAAAACATATGTTAGTGGAGATATAGGTTGCTATACACTAGGAGCATCTGCACCACTTGCTATGATGGATACTTGTGTATGTATGGGTGCGTCTGTGTCAGCTCTTCATGGATATAATAAGGCATTAGGTGAGAAGTCAGAAAAAAGCTCAGTTGCAGTAATTGGTGATTCTACATTTATGCACACTGGTATAAACGGACTTATTGATATAGCTTATAATGGAACTAATTCTGTAGTGTTAATTCTTGATAACTCTATTACAGGTATGACAGGACATCAACATAACCCAACTACAGGGTTTAACATAAAAGGTGACCCAGCTACAAAAGTAAGCTTAGAGGCACTATGTAAGGCAGTAGGAATTGAAAATGTAAAAGTATGTGACCCATATAATTTAAAAGAAACAATTGATACAATTAAAGAGCAATTAGAAACAGACGGACCATCAGTAGTAATATCACGTAAACCATGTGCGTTACTCAAATCTGTTAAACATAATCCTCCTTTAAATATTAAGTCAGATAAGTGTATTGGCTGTAAAATGTGTTTAGCTATAGGTTGCCCTGCTATAAGTATGAAGAATAAAAAAGCAGTAATAGATTCAACACAGTGCGTAGGCTGTGGAGTATGTGAGAGCCTATGTAAAAAAGAAGCAATAGTAAGTGAAGTATAAGGAGGGTTAAAAAATGAGTAAAATTAATTCAGTATTAATAGTCGGTGTTGGAGGACAAGGAACACTGTTAGCAAGTAAATTGTTAGGTAATGCTATGCTTAATTGTGGTTATGATGTAAAAGTGTCTGAGGTACATGGAATGAGCCAAAGAGGTGGAAGCGTTGTAACTTATGTTAGATATGGAGATAAAGTATATTCACCAATTATAGAAGAGGGTGAAGCAGATTTAATACTTTCATTCGAGCAATTAGAAACAGCAAGATACTTACCATTTTTGAAAAAAGGTGGTAAGATTATAGTTAATTCACAACAAATAGACCCAATGCCTGTAATAATAGGAGCAAAAGAGTATCCAGAGGGTATATTAGAAACGATAAAAGAATTAGGCGTTGATGTTACAGCGATAGATGCTTTAGGACTTGCAAAAGAAGCAGGTTCAGTAAAAGCAGTAAATGTAGTGTTAATAGGGCTTATGGCAAAAAAATTAGATATTGATAAACAAGTATGGATTGATACAATTAAAAAGACAGTACCAGAGAAGTTTATGGATTTGAATTTAAAGGCGTTTGAGCTAGGGTATAGTATAGATTAATGTTACGTATAATATGATGATTTAGTGATTTGTAATTTTTACAGTCTGATGGGAGGGTTTTAATACCTTCCCATTGTTTTTTTATACCACAAATTATAACAGAACATCAAACCTGTAGGGGAGCATTCATATGCTCCCAATTTTTTGTGAGTTTGAAGAATTTCGGGCGAAAATGGATTTCGCCCCTACAACGGACTTGTATAATATGACGAATAAATACAGTCTCTTTGTCAAACCCCAACATTTGACAAAGAGACTGAAAATTAAACAACAAAAAGGGTGTCACATACGAGTTATACTCCATTGCGACACCCTCTTAAGGTTTATTATTTAGTATTAAAATGTTACTAAATTATGCTTTTACTACATTAACAGCTCTTAATTTGCTGCTGTTTTTAGGATCTGTTTCTGTTTCAAAAGTAACTTTGTCACCTTCGTTTAATGTTTTATAGCCTTCAGAAACGATTGCTGAGAAATGTACGAATACATCTTCGCCGCCGTCATCGTTAGAAATAAAACCAAAACCTTTTTCTGCATTAAACCATTTTACTGTACCGTTGTTCATTGTGGTACCTCCATTAAAAAAATATTTATATCCAATAAAGCATAATAAAAACCCGCACATTTTTGTAACTCATTAACAGACAATGACTTACAAAAATATGCGAGTTCAATGTGTGACATTTTGAATACATTGACAGTATACACTAAAAATAAGGATTTGTCAAATATCTTTTTAAAAAAAGTATAAATTTTTTTAAAAATTAGACTGCACTGTAAGAAATTTTAAATATATTAATAATGCTTGTATTAATAACTCTTAAATTAAATACAAATCAATTAAATAATATAAATAAATATGTCTTAAAATGCAGTCTTTAGTAAAAAATTGTTATCTTTCTATCAGTAATCCGATTAAATTTTTACTAATCATTGATACAATTTGTTCTGGGTCATCTGGTAATACGATAATATTTTGATTTTGATAATTAAGTATAAAACCATTATCGCCCTTGACATTGTTTTTAATTTCATAAACATTTGGCTTAGGGTCAAGGTCGTTAAATCCTTTCGAAAGAACAGATATTGTATTATTATACCCAGTTTTTGATAGTCCTCCTAAAATAAATATTATATCAGTATTTTCGCTGGAACTATTAACAGCCTCAGCCAACATCTCTGGAGAAAATGCTGGATATATATATTCAACTTTAATATCATTAGCTTTCAAAACATTATTAAGTGATGTTTCACAATAACTTGTTTTGTGTGCCATGTAAAATATTACGCTACAATTCATAAATAACCCTTTCTATTTACAATGAATATAATTATTCTGCTTCAGTTACAGTTTCTTCTGCTGTTGGTGGGTCAGTTGGTGGTAATGTAGTTGGTGGGTCAGTAGGTGGTTTTGTTGTAGGTGCTTCTGTAGGTTTCTCTGTAGGAGCTTGTGTAGGGGTTGTACTACTACCATCGCTATACACATTGACAGTACAAGTTGCCTTTATACCGTTACTACCTGTAGCAGTAATAGTTGTCTTACCCTCTTTTTTTGCAGTTACTTTACCAGCAGAGTCTACAGAAGCTACAGAAGAACTAGAAGAAGACCATATAATGTCTTTTTCTGTTGTGTTGGTTGGCGTAAAGTATACATTAAGACCAAAAGATGTACCTTCTTTTAAGTAATATGTAGCCCAGTCCAGTGATATATCAGTTAGTGGCAACTCTACTGTAAAACTACAAGTAGCTGTCAAACCGTTTTCTGTTTTAAATATAATGTCAGCGTTACCTGGTCCTAGTGCTGTTACAGTACCGTCGTTTGCTATTCTAACAACATTTTTATTTGTTGTAGACATGGTATATGTCTTAACAGTGGTATCGTCTGGCGCCCAAGATGGTGTAAGTTTAGTTGTATCTCCTACACTCATAGTAACATCTGATTTATTTAAAGTTATTTTAGTAGGTAGTATTTTCTCACCCTCTTCACCAATATCATCAGGAGTAACTCTATTGCCAGTTTCATCTATCTCATCATACAGAGTAAACATTCTCTCTGTACCTTTTAAATTACCTTTTCCGTCATACCAGTCTATATTACCAGCTTCAAGTTCTGTAGAAAATGTAGTAACTTTAGGTTTTGAATTTACATTATTTCCATAATAAACATCTGGCCATAAAGCATCTGAATTGATAGTAGCTTTTTTAGTTTCTACTTTAGGGCTTTCGTCTGCTCTAAGTTTTCTAGCAACTACTACAGTTCTAAATTCTGAGTATTCATAAGAACAAGTAGATAAAGTTATTAGTTGGTCATCTTCATTGACATCTACTGGTATATCAAATAAAGAACGTTCTCGAATTAGATAAACATAATTCATAAATTCAGCATCACTATTAAATGAGCCTGTTAAATAATCGAAGTATTGACCATGTTCATCTAAAGTGTTAGTTTTGTAAACTGAAATTATTTTATATAATCCCTCACCGTCTGGTGTGTCGAAATTAATAGTAGGGTGGTCTTTGTAATAATCTAAGTCACCTGTATATGTTCCGTAATTCATAAGCGCTTGGAACATTCTTCCATCTTGCATATTATGACCATGCATTATTACGTTTTTAGACTCAGCACCTTCATCGCTTCTAAAGTCTACAAAAATGCTACCATAACCTGTGTAATTACCTTCGTAATCTCTATATAGATACTCTTGATAATTATAATTATCATTATCACTCATTAAAACAGGGTAGTCAAGATATTTAGTATCATCTTGCTTAATCCAGCCAATTATATCTTCGTTAACTTCTTTTAAGGCATCCCAATCCCTAGTTACAATAGTTTCTATAACTTCACCTGATTCAGGGTCAGTAACAACTTCAACTACTTCAGTTTTACCTATATCTTTGATTTTATCGTTTGCTTGGTCGTTAAGCCATGGTTGGATGACAAGATAATCAAGAAGATATGCAGCAGTAATAAGAAAAGTTAAAGAGGCTAAAATTAGGATGATTTTTCTAAGCCATTCTTTAAAACCGTCACCTTTTCTCGGAATAATATTTGACCAAAAACTACGTTTTTTAAGTTTTTTATTTTTTTCTTTTGAAAGGTAAGTTAGGTCAGTAGGGATATACTTATACCCTTTAGTAGATAAGTCATTACTGCTTATCTCTAAAGCGTTATAGGCAAATAATAGAGCTTTATCTATCATATCTAAGCTATGAACTCCACTTAGTTCTTCAGTTGGCAATGTTATAATTTTTTTGCCTTTGTAGAAAAAACAGTAAGCGTTAGTGCCATTTCCCATATCTGGTATTGATATAACGTTTGAATATGCATTATTACTATCTGTTTCAAACGAATTTAAATAGATTTCATCAGATTCTTCCAGAGCTAATGAATTTTTAAAAAATCCAGACTCTAAATTTGAAAACGTTTCTTGCTCTAATGTTTTCATATTAGATGTTAAATTTGATAGTATCAAGTGAAGAGAACTATCCCTATCTTTATCTAAAGCATTTGTGATGATTATTGTGTTGACATTATCTTCAGAAGAAAATGTATCAGCTAGATTTTCTAAAAAATGGTCATATCTAGGGTTTATATCGGTTTTGTATAATAAATTAATTTTACTTTTAGATAAATCAGCAGCTAAATTTTTAATGTTCTTATTTAATTTAGATGTTGACTTTTTATTATAATTAATTGCATAAATTTCAACATTCATATTAATAAATCCTCCTTGTAAATTTAATATCCTATTTGTGTAACTTTTAAATTATTTATCGCTTCATCGATAAGTAAATCACAATCAAGTTTTTCTTGAGCTTGTCTAACAAACTTTAAATTAGGTCTAGTTCTAGGGTGCTTTGGTGTGAAAACTGTGCAACAATCTTCATACGGAAGAATAGAAGTTTCAAAAGCACCAATTTTCCTAGAAATTTTAATTATTTCATCTTTATCCATTCCGATTAAAGGCCTAAATACTGGCATATTACATACCTCATCAGTACAGGCAATAGCTAAAATAGTTTGACTAGCAACTTGTCCTAAACTTTCGCCAGTGATAAGAGCACTACAATTTTTATCTTTTGATATAATTTCAGAAATCTGCATCATTAGTCTTCTCATTATTATGGTGAATAATTCTTCAGGGCATTTTTTTTGTATTTCCTCTTGAATTTTTGTAAAAGGAACAGTATACATAGTCATTCTGCCACTATATAATGAAACTATCTCTAATAAATCTTGCACTTTTTGTTCAGCTCTAGCGCTAGTGTATGGTGGGCTTGCAAAGTGAATAGCAGTTAACTCTACACCACGTTTAGCAAGCATATAAGCTGCTACTGGGCTATCAATACCACCACTTATCAGAATAGATGCTTTTCCACCTGTGCCAACTGGAATACCACCAGCACCTTTTTTTGCTTTTCCTCTAATATATGAGCCAAAATCTCTAATCTCGACAGTTACAGTAACATCAGGGTTATGAACATCAACTTTTAAATTAGAAAAATTCTCTAGAATATAACCTCCAAGTTCCATGCAAATTTGTGGAGATTTTAATGGGAATTGTTTATCAGCACGCTTAGCCTCAACTTTAAAAGTTTTAGCAAGTGATAATTCATCAAATAAGTATTCTTTTGAACATTTATAAATATCGTCCATATTTTTAGTTGATACACAAGCCTTTGAGTAAGTTGCGATACCAAAAATAGTAGAAATTATATTCTCTGCCTCATCTAAGTCTATATTATCATCTAATGGGGTAATATAAATAGTGGATTGAGCACACTTAATATTAAAATTACCAATATTTGTAAGTCTACGTTTTATATTTTTAATTAGCACATCTTCAAAAGTTCTTTTATTTAAACCTTTTAAAGCAATTTCGCCAACTTTTACAAGAATAATTTCGTTCATAGTAAAAAATCTATCCTTTCATAGTTTTTATATTAATTATACCACTTTTTATTGTAGAAAAAAATAGATAATTAAAATAAATTGTGAACAAATTGTTAATTTTTAAATTTATGTTATATTTTTCTAATAATATCACTAGTTGCGTTTGCAATATGTGCAACTAGACTATCGATTTCGAAAAATGTATTTTCTTTTGAAAAGCTGACCCTAATAGCACTATCAGAAATTTTCTTATTTAGATTAAGAGCTTTTAAAACATGGCTTTGCTTACCCTTAGCACAAGCAGAACCACTTGAAACATATACATTTTTATCTGCTAGATAATGTAGCATAGTTTCGCTTTTAATACCTAAAATTGAAAAATTTAATATGTATGGGAAGTTATCGTTTGGAGAATTGATAGCAACATCATCAATATCTTTTAATTTAAGTTTTAAGTAATTTTGAAGTTCTCTAATATAATCAAAATTATTATAATCGACCTCTAAAACGCTAGCACCAAAACCAGAGATTAAAGCAGTAGCTTGAGTTCCAGGACGAATTTTATTTTCTTGTTCTCCACCAAAGGTTATTGGATTAACTTTAACACTATTTTTTATATAAACTGCACCAATACCTTGTGGCCCATGGATTTTGTGGGCTGAGATTGTTAATAAATCCATAGAATATTTTTTTGGATAAATTTTAATTTTACCATACGCTTGTACTGCGTCACAATGAAATAAAGCAGGTGATTTTTTAGCTTTAATTACTTTGGAAACTTTATCAATTGGTAATATAAGGCCTGTTTCATTATTAACATACATCATACTTACGAGTATTGTATTATTATCTATTGCATTATTTAATTGCTCTAATGTGATGTTATCATTCTCATCTGGTTTTAAGTAAATCACCTCATATCCAAGACTTTCGAGGTGTTTCATTGTTTCAAATACTGAGGAATGTTCAATAGCAGTCGTAATAATTCTATTACCCATACGTTTTCGTGTATCTACTGCACCTAAAATTGCAAGGTTGTTACTTTCTGTACCACCACTTGTAAAAAATATTTCATTTTTATTTACATTTAAAGAATGTGCAATAATATTTCTACTGTTTTCCACTATATTTTCAGCTAAAAAACCTTTATTATGTAGAGAAGAGGGATTGCCGTAATTTATAGTTAGACATTCAGTAATCGCTTCAATACAGTTTTTACTAGGCTTTGTAGTAGCACTATTGTCAAAGTAAATTTCACTGTTCATAAATATCACCTTTAATTATATTAATTTATCTATTATACACTAATTTTATTAAAAGTAAAGAATTTATTATATTTTGTTGTACAAGTATATCAAAAATTATATTCATTAGATAAAAATAAGCACAAAATTTTTAATAAGATAGTTATTTTAACTTTATGAATTGCAAATGTTTGGAATATATTAATTTTAGACAAAAAAAAAGCAAAAAATAGTTGTATTAAATCTAAATATGTGATAAAATTTATATAATATTTTGGTCAATAGTCTTGGTTTTGGGGTTGGGGTGTTTGTATGTATATATATTTTAAAAGAGGAATTGATATAGCGTTGTCTTGCGTGGGACTTACGTTACTTTTGCCTATATTGTTAATTACAGCTGCTTTTATTAAAATTGAGAGCAGAGGACCAGTTATCTTTAAACAGAAGAGAATTGGTTTAGATGGTAAAGTGTTTAATATTTACAAGTTTCGTTCGATGTGTCAAGGTGCAGAAAAAACTGGTAGTGGGGTTTATTCTGATAAAAATGATGCACGTGTGACAAAAGTAGGTAAGTTTATTAGAGCTACTAGTATAGATGAATTTCCTCAGTTTATAAATATATTAAAAGGAGATATGAGTTTAATAGGACCTAGACCAGTTCTTACATACCATCCTTGGGAATATAATGAATATACTAAGACTCAATTAAAACGATTTTCAGTAAGACCTGGCGTAACAGGTCTAGCTCAAGTAAATGGGCGTAAAGAAATAAATTGGGATAAAAGAATTGAATACGATGTTGAATATACTCAAAAAATGTCTTTAAGTTTTGATGCAAAGATATTTTTTACAACTATAGTTAAAGTGTTTACTAATGCTAACAATGAAAATACTGGAGTTACAGCGTCGAAGGCTGTATCAGAAAACGAAATAGTTAACGAAGAATCATTATTAGTAGAGGGAGTAATTGAGTAATGTTTAAACTAATGTATATTACAAATAGAGCAGAAATTGCTCAAATTGCAGAAAAATCTGGTGTAGATAGAATTGTAATAGATTTAGAGTTAATAGGTAAAGATGAGCGTCAAGGACACTTAAATACAGTAATATCAAGACATAATATTGAAGATATTGTGCCTATTAGTTCGTGTATTAAAAAATCACAATTGCTTGTTAGATGCAATCCAGTACACGTTGGTTTTGAGCAAGAGATTGAAAAAATTATTGAATATGGTGCTGATGTTATTATGCTTCCGTATTTTAAAACAGTAGAAGAAGTATCTAAATTCTTAAAAGTAGTTAATAAAAGAGTTAGAACATGTTTATTATTTGAAACACCAGAAGCAGTTAACTTAGTTGATGAGATTTTAAATCTTGATAATATTGATGAAGTTCATATAGGGCTTAATGATTTATCACTAGGTTATAAAATGAATTTTATGTTTGAATTGCTTTCTAATGGTACTGTTGAAATGTTATGTAATAAATTTAAAGAAAAAGGTATATTCTATGGATTTGGAGGTATTGCCAGCTTAGGAAATGGTATGTTACCTTCTGAACATATAATAGCTGAACATTATAGATTAGGTTCTCAAATGACAATACTGTCTAGGAGTTTTTGCAATTGTGAACAAATAACTGATTTAGAAGAGATTAATAAAATATTTGTCGAAAAAGTAAAAGAGATTAGAAGTTTTGAATTATTGATGAATGAAGCTGATGCAGATTTTTTTGAAAACAACAAAAAATCTGTTTTAGAGATAATAAATAAAATTATTGAACTCAAAAAGGAGAATTAATATGACTAATAAATTGTTAGATATTAAACCAGAGCTGAGAGAAAATTTATTTATAAGAGGTTTTTTAATTACTAGTAATAATGAAGTTATGAATCATAAAGAAGAATACCCATTTTATAATAATTGGAATTTTACTCAAGTAGATGATTATGTGATAGCAACACATAATAAGGTGAATATGTACAAATTTAAGAATAAGGAAAAAACTTTTTTCCTTATTGGTCATGCATATAACCCTTTCACTATGGAAACAGATGAAGTTAAAATACTTGAAAAGATTGCACTAGCATATGATGAAAATATCAACACATATTATGATGCTATAGATGAGATTACAGGATTGTTTATTTTTGGATATATAGAAAGTAATAATATTAGTTATATTATCGACCCATCGGGGTTACAGTCAGGATGTTATGGTAAAATAAAAAATAGTTTTTATATATCTTCACATGCTCAATTAATAGGTGATTTATGCGACCTAGAGATGGACGTGTTTGTTAAAGAATTGATTAATTACAAGTGGTATGGTAGAGTTATGGGACCATATTTACCAGCTGATTTATCACCTTTTAAAGAAGTTAAAAGAATTGTTCCTAATATTGATTTTATATATAAAAATGATAAAGTATCGCACGACAGATTTTTTCCTAGAAAAGAGCAAAGCGAGTGTAAAAATCAACAGGAATATGACAAAGTTATAAAATATGCTGCCGATATTATGAAAAATAATATGGAGTTAATTACAAAAAAATGGGATAGACCACAAATATCTCTTACAGGTGGGATTGACAGCAATACAACATTTGCAGCAGCTAATGGAAATTATGATAAATATGAAACTTTTAGCTACTTATCAGCACCTAAAGAAGTGCCAGATGTTGATGCTGCAAAAGTAATTTCTGAAAGATTTAATGTTAAACATACAGTTTATGAAGTACCTGAAACTGATGAAAATATAGATGATTATGAAGAATATGTGAAAATTTTAAGACATAACAATGGATATGTTGCCGACGGAGTACCTAATGAATTAAGAAAAAGATGTATTCTAAAAAAAGAATGTACAGCCGATGTAGAAGTAAAATCTTGGGGCTCAGAAACTATAAGAGCATACTGGTATAAACATTATGGCAGAAAATCTATGCCAAAATCAAGCCCTAAGTTATACAGAAATTTATATAAAATATTTTTAGCAAACCGTTCATTAGCAAGTAAGGTGGATAAAGTATTCAAAAAATATTTAGAAGAATTTCAATATGACCAAATACCTAACATATATTTACCAGCTGATATGCACTATTGGGAAGTTACATGGGGTAGTTGGGGTAGTGTTAATGTAAGCGAGATGAAATTTTGTTTCGATATTACAATAGCTTACAATAACAGAAAATTTTTAGATGCGTTATTTAAAGTACCTCTTGAAAAAAGAATATCAGATGAACATCATTTAGATATGAAAAAATACTTAAATAAAGAATTATACGATATGAACATAAGAGTGGTAAATATGAAAGAAACTAATACAAGAGCATTTTTACTAAATTTACCATTTGTAGCTAATTCTATTTTACCATTTTAAAGCAGGTGTAAATTATGGAGTTATTACTGACAGGTGCTTTTGCATACAATGAAAAACAATTAAGTAATATTAAATCCCTAGGGTTTAATATTACTTTTATTAAAGATGAAAGAGTACCGTTAGATATAGATTTGTCTATTTTTGATGCAGTTGTATGCAACTCTCTATTCAAGACAAATGACATACAAAATTTTATTAATTTAAAATATATTCAACTAACAAGTGCAGGGCTTGATAGAGTACCTTTAGATTATATTAATGATAATAATATTGATTTATATAATGCAAGAGGTGTATACAGTGCTCCTATTGCTGAGTGGGTTATATTAAAAATTTTAGAATTTTATAAAAATACTAAATTCTTTATTAACAATCAAGCAAATAAAGAATGGGTTAAAGATAGAAATATTTTGGAACTCTCTAATAAAAATGCATTGATTATTGGTTATGGAAGTATAGGAGAAGCAATTGCTAAAAGGCTTAGTGCGTTTGATGTTGTTGTTAACTGTGCAGATATTATAAATGTAGAAAGTGACTATATTGATAAACAGTTTTCAATAGATGAGATTGATAAAGCACTTGAAATAAGTGATATAATTATTCTTACATTGCCACTTACTGAAGATACTAGGTATTTGATTGATAAGAAGAAATTTGATATAATGAAAGACAGTGCGGTATTAGTTAATGTATCACGAGGAGAAATTATAAACGAAAGAGATATGATAAACGCTCTTATAAATAAAGATATTTCATGTGCAATTTTAGATGTTTTTGAAAATGAACCACTAGAAAGTAATAGTGAACTGTGGAATATTGATAATGTGATAATTACTCCACATAATAGTTTTGTTGGAGAATTTAATAATGACCGTATGTATGACTTAATATATAATAATTTAAAAAAATTGAGTGTTAGGTAATTTTATTGGAGGAGGTTTTGGAATTGAAAAAAGTTTTAATTGTGGCTACAGTTTTAAGTCACATAGCACAATTTCATAAACCACTTATGAAGTTACTTAAAGATAATGGATACATTATTGATGTTGCTGGCAGAAATAATTTAGAAGAAAAAAATGGGTTACAGCTAGAGTTTGCAGATTATGTTTTTGATATTGATTTTAATCGTTCTCCATTTAGCTCAAAAAATATATCTGCTTATAAAAAACTAAAATCTATTATAAATCAAAATAATTATAATATAGTAACTTGTAATACTCCAGTTGGTGGCGTGTTAACTAGATTAGCTAGTAAATCTGCTCGTAAAAATGGTTCGAAAATATATTATACTGCACACGGGTTTCATTTTTATAATGGAGCATCAAAAAAGAACTGGGCAGTATACTATCCAATTGAAAAAACCTTGGCTAAACATTGCGATAAATTAATAACTATAACTGACGAGGATTATAACTTAGCACGTAAAAAGTTTAATACTAATATTGAAAGATTACATGGTGTTGGTGCAAATAGTGAAAAGTACTTTCCGTTAGATACAAATACAATAGATAAAATTAAATCTAAATTAGAAATAGAAAATAAATCTCCAATTATATTATGCGTAGGTGAATTATTACCTAATAAAAATCATAAAGTTGCAATTAAAGCTATGAGCGAAGTAGTTAAACAATATCCTAAAGCGAAGCTTTTGATAGCTGGGAATGGTAGAGAACTTGATAATTTAACACAATTAACGCAAGAGCTCGACATTATAAAGAACGTTGAATTTTTAGGGTATACGACTAAGTTAGATGAATATATAAATATTTGTGATGTCTTTGTGTCGTGTAGCTATAGAGAAGGGTTACCATTAAATGTTATAGAAGCAATGCTTTGTAAAAAAGCTGTAATAGTATCAAATAATAGAGGACATAGAGAATTAGTTGAAAATGATGTTACAGGTTATATTTTTAATCCTGATGATTATAAAGAATTAGCAAATAAAATTAACAATATATATATTGATAGTGAATTAAATGAGAAATTTACAGAAAAATCATTAATTAAGGCGCAAAAATATACAAGCAAATCGGTTATTAAAGAATTATCAGAAATTTATGGAGTGTGAAGTTTATGGAACTTAAAATATCTGTAATTATGCCAGTTTATAATGTTGAAAAATATTTAAGCGATTGTATAGATAGTGTTATAAATCAAACTTATAAAAATTTAGAAATTATACTTGTTAATGATGGTTCAACTGATACAAGCCCTGATATTTGTAATAGTTATTCTACATTAGATAATCGTGTAAAAGTTATAAATAAAATAAATGGTGGAATATCTAGTGCAAGAAATGAAGGAATTAAAATAGCTACAGGAGATTACATTGTTTGTCTAGATAGTGATGACTATTGGATTGATGAAAATGTAGCACAAAAAATAGCCGATAAGATAATAAAAGAAAAAAGTGAAGTTATATTATTCGGTTTTAAATATTATTTTGAAAGTACGAAAGAGTTTAAAAATTATTTTGATTATAAGAATAAAGAAAATTTAAATAATATATTTGATATAGTTAAGAATAATTATTTTGTTTCGTCTGCATGGACTAAAGTTGTACGTAGAGATGTAATATTAGATAACAACTTATTCTTTAAAGAAGGAGTATACTCAGAGGATATAGAATGGAGTGCAAAACTTATATTAACAGGCGCTAATTTTAGCTTAATTACTGAAGATCTTTATGCTTATAGAATTAGGGAAGGTTCTGTAACAGCTAATATTACTTCAAAAAATATCTTTGATTTAAAAAATAATATTTTAAGTAGTTTAGAAAACGTTCAAAATATTGAAAACAATATAATTAAAGAATGTTTTTATAATTATATTGCATATCAGTATATTACGTTATTAAATTTACTAAACTTTGTTGATTTTGATACAAAGGCTGATAAAAGACAAATGAAAGAGTATAAATATTTATTAAAATATAATTACAATCCAAAAGTAAGAATGATTTATAAAGTTGATAAAATATTTGGATATAATATTATGATGAATATATTAAATTTGTACATAAAAATTAGAGGAAATAGAATATGATTGACATCACTGTGTTTACACCGACTTTCAATAGAGCTGATTTACTACCACGATTATATGATTCATTAAAAAATCAAACATTATATAATTTTATGTGGTTAATAATTGATGATGGTTCTACAGACAATACAGAGGATATAATCAATAATATGATTAAGTCAACTAACGAGTTTGAGATTAAATATATTAAAAAAGAGAATGGTGGATTACATACTGGATATAATGTAGCTATTGAAAATTTAACTACGCAATTAGCTATGTGTATAGATAGTGATGATTTTATGCCTCCTAAAGCTATTGAAATTATAAGTGATTTTTGGAATAAAAACGGTAGTAATAATTTTGCAGGCATTGTAGGTTTGGATATCTATCAAGATGAAAAAGTCATAGGAGACTTATTGCCTAATGTTAAAAATATTAATCTAATTGATTTACTAATCGGTAAGTATAAAATTAATAATGGTGATAGAAAGTTGGTAGTAAGAAGTGATTTATATAAAAAAGTTGCACCTCAGCCAACTATAAATGGCGAAAAAAACTTTAATCCACATTATATGCATTTACAAATAAGTAAAGAATATGATTTTTTAGTTTTAAATGAACCATTATGTGTTGTAGATTATCAATTAGATGGTATGACTGGTAATATATTTAATCAATATTGTAATAGTCCAAATAGTTTTATAGAGATTAGAAAATTATATTTTTCTTTTAAAAACACACCACTCAAATTTAAGATTAAGAATTATTTACATTATGTTTCTAGTTGTATTTTAGCACATAAAAGTATAAGTTATAAGAATATTCCAAATAAGTTTTTATTAACACTAATATTGCCATTTGGGCTATTATTTTCTATATATGTACGATACAAAGCAAAGTGATTATTAATAGAAAAAGACAAACTATTAAGGAGTGAATATATGTCGGCGGATTGGTTTTTAATTGGTTCAACATCAATTTTAGGATTAATATCTTATTATTATCCAATAAGTGAAGATAAACTAAAAAAAAATAACACTCAAACAACGCGATATATATTTGCTTTTCTGATTTTTGCAATTATTGTATCTGTTACAGGATTAAGAACTGTATACGGTGATACATCCGCCTATATTGTTGGTTTCGAAAATTATTCATATAACATTAGTGCAGTTTTCAAAAATTTTGATTTATCTGAAAATGGTACTTTGTTTTATTTTTTATCAAACTTGTTTAAGATATTTATTAGTGATAATTACTCATTATGGTTATTAACTATTGCTTTTGTAACAGCACTACCTATTTTTTACATTCTGTACAAAAGGTCAGAGGATTTCCCATTGTCGACGTTTCTTTTTATAACTATGGGCTTTTATACTTGGATGATGAATGGTATACGACAATTTTTAGCTGTTGCTATTTTATTTTTAGCTATTACTCTTTTAATGAAAAAAAAATATCTTCTTTTTATATCAATATTTGTAATAGCATATCTTATTCATCAATCGGCAATTGTGATTTTACCAGTTGTATTTTTAATTAATGTAAAATCTCCTTGGTCAAGAAGAGTTTTTCTCTGTGTATTTGCAATTTTAATATGTGTTTTCTTTGCTGATGAATTTACAGACTTTTTTGTTGAAACTACTGGAAGTGATGAAGCAATATCTAATGCTGGTGGTTCTAGTATATGGTGGGTTATAATAAGTGCTGTACCTTGCGTTATTGCATATATCAAACGAGAACAGATTGAAAAATTCGATAATAAATTCATTAATTTATCTATAATAATGGCAATTCTTGCGACTTCATTTTATTTGTTATCAACATTTACAAGTGGAATTTTTATAGGTAGAATACCAGTATATTTTTCTATATACAATTTGATTTTATTACCGTGGCTCATTAAAAATTGTTATAAAGGTACACAAAGAGCATTTTTATATTTTTTATGCGTATTAGGATATTTAGGTTTCTTTTATCTTAATATGCAACCGTATTATAGCGAGTATTTAACATTTTTATATTAGAGGTGAAATAGTTGATTAAAGTATTGTTTGTTATTCCAAATCTATCTCATGGTGGAGCAGAAAAAGTTTTAGTTAATTTAGTTAATAATATGAATAAAAGCAAATTTGATATCACTGTTCAAACTTTATTTGATTGTGGTGTGAATAAAAAATATTTAAACGAAGATATTAAATATAAATTTGCATTTAAAAAACAAGTAAAAGGTAATAGTAAATTAATGTTACTTTTTTCTCCAAAAACTTTATACAAGAGAATTATTAAAGAGAAATATGATATTATAGTATCTTATTTAGAAGGTCCAACTGCCAGAATAGTAAGTGGTTGTGGCGATAAAAAAACTAAAAAAGTTTCATGGATTCATATAGAAATGAAAACTATGGCTCACATAGCTAAACCGTTTAGAAATATTGAAGAGGCAAGAAATTGTTATAACGCTTTTGATAAAACAATTTGTGTGGCTCAGACAGTTCTAAATGATTTTACTAATGCAATTGACTTTAAAGGTGATATAAGTGTATTATACAACACAAATGAAACAGCTAAAATCAAGAAATTATCTCAAGATAGTATAGATGATTTAGAGTTTGACAAAAATATTATAAATATAATTTCTGTAGCAAAAATTATAAAACCAAAAGGTTATGAAAGATTAGCAAGAATACATAAAAAGTTAGTTGATGATGGATTTGCTCATAAGTTTTATATCTTAGGATTAGGTGACCAAAAAGAAAACATAGAAAAATATTTAAAAGAAAATGGTTTATTAGAGTCTTTTGTTTTTCTAGGATATAGAGATAATCCGTACAAGTATGTAAAAAATGCTGACTTATATGTATGCTCATCGTATGCTGAAGGGTTTAGCACATCTGTAACGGAAGCTTTAATTGTAGGAACTCCTATTGTTACTACAAGGTGCTCTGGTATGGAAGAAATGTTAGGCAAAAACAATGAATATGGTATTGTTACAGATAATGATGAAGAAAGCTTATATAAAGGAATCAAAGAAGTTCTTATGAATAAAGAATTATTAAAGAAGTATGCTGTTTTAGCAGATAAAAGAGGCAATAAATTCAGCACAGCTAATACTGTTTTAGCAGTAGAAGAAATGTTAGAAGACTTATACAAGGGGAAAGTTTAAAATGATAAAAAATCATATAAAAAAAATACTTGGAAGATTAAGAGCAGAGGCTACTACAGAAGAACTTATAAAGCGTGGTATGAAAGTAGGCAAAAATTTTGTAAGACAAGAAAAAGTTGTTATTGACCAATCTCATTGTTGGCTAATAGAGATTGGAGATGATGTGAAAATAGCACCACGAAGCTATCTGTTATCTCATGACGGTACCACTTTACAAGAGTTAGGATATTGTAAATTAGGAATTATAAAAATTGGAAATAATGTTTTTATAGGAGCTGGTAGCACAATAATGCCAAATGTTATCATTGGAGATAATGTTATAATAGGTGCTGGAAGCTTAGTGATAAATGATATACCTAGTAATAGCGTGGCTGTAGGTACACCAGCAAAAGTAGTTTCAAGTTATGAAGACTATATTAAGAAGAATAAAAAAATAATGGAAAATTCAAAATTGTATGATTTAAGTTATACATTAGGTGGCAATATAACAGAAGAAAAGAAACAAGAGATGTATAATGAAGTTTTGAAAAATAGGATTTGTTTTGTAAAAGATGATTTAAAAGATAGAAAGAGGTATATTGATGTCGATAAATTATAAGATAAGTATTATTATACCTGTTTTTAATATAGAAAAATATATTTCTAGTTGTCTTGATAGTGTGCTAACTCAAACATATAAAAACTTAGAAATATTAATTATAAATGACGGTTCAACAGATAATTCAAAAGAAATTATTGAAAATTATGCTACTAAAGATAATAGAATAATTGTTATAAATAAGGAAAATGGTGGAGTTACATCAGCTAGAAATGTTGGTTTAAAATTAGCAACAGGCGATTACATCGGCTTTGTTGATGGTGACGATTATATTGAACCCAATATGTTTGAACTTTTAATAAAAAACGCTGTTGATAATAATGCTGATATATCTCACTGTGGTTGTAGAATTGTATTTCCGTCACGAGTTGATTATTATTATAATACTAACGAAAAAATCTTACAAAGTAATAAAGATGGATTAAAAGAGTTAATATTAGGCAGTAAAATTGAGCCAAGTATGTGCAATAAATTATATAAATCTGATATAATTAAAGATAAACAAATTGATAGTAAGTTTATATCAAATGAAGATTATTTGTTCAATATTTATGCTTTCAAAAGTTCTAAAGTATCTTATTATGAAGATAAAGCATTGTATCATTATCAAGCAAGGATTAACTCTGCAGCTTCTTCAAAAATAGATTCTAGAAAAATTAAAAATTCTCTTGATATTTCTAGAATTATAATGAATGAACTAGAAAATTACGATGACGAGTTGTTTAACTTAGCAAAAATAAGATTTGTGAATAATAATGTAAGTAATTTTAATGCAATAATCGCCTCAAAAGATAAAAACTTATATGAAGAGTTTGTTAATACTATAGTACAAAATTTAAAAAATATTAAACTAAACAATGAAGATAGTATATCGACTAAAACAAAAATGATGTATAATTTAATACTATTTTCTCCAACAATAGCAAAATTAAGTTTTAAACTATTTAGAGTATTTAATAAAGAGAGTGACAGATACGAGGTTAAATAAAAATGGATAAAATCAGTGTAATAGTTCCAATATATAAGGTAGAAAATTATTTAAAGAAATGCATAAATAGTATAATTAATCAATCTTATAGAAATCTTGAAATAATTCTTGTTGATGATGGTTCTCCAGATAATTGTGGTAAAATATGTGATGAATACGCAAAGCAAGATAAAAGAATTGTAGTAATACATAAAGAAAATGGAGGATTATCAGATGCACGAAATAAAGGGTTAGAGATTGCATCTGGTGACTACATAAGTTTTGTTGATAGTGATGACTGGTTAGTCAATAATGCATACGAGTTGACAATGGATATCATGAAAAAAAATGATGCTAATATAGTTTCATTTAATTACACTAAGGTATATGAAAATGAAAACCAAATTGCATATAATGTTAAATCTACAAGAACATATACTAATGAAAACGCATACAAGTTGCATATACAAGGACAACTTTTCCCAGCTTTAGTATGGAACAAGTTGTACAAAAAAGAAATTATAGATGGTTTACTGTTTGAAGTAAATAAAATTAGTGAAGATGAATTTTTTACATATAAAGTTATGAGTAGAGCTATTAACCCAACTTATTTAAATGTTCCTTTATATTATTATTTACAAAGAGAAGATAGTATAATTAATACAATTTCAATAAAAAAACTAGATGCTATAGATGGAATGTATGAGAGATTAAAATTCACAAAAGAAAATTATCCTGATTTATACAATCTGAATAAATATAATTTTTTTCACTTATTGTATCAATGGAATTCATATAAAAAGAATATGGACATAAGTGATGCAAAAAAAATTACTAGTAAAATGAAATTTTATAGAAAAAAAATTAAATTCACACCTAAAGAGTTAAGTCAGTGCAATCTGAAAGATAATATGAGGGTTTTTGTAAGTTTATTTTGGTAGAAAATGAAGAATAATTGATATAAGGATTTGATTTAATGGTTAATAAAATAAAAAAAATATTTACTCTTCTCGTTAATATATATAAAACATTTTTTATTAATTTGCGTTATTTTTCGTTTAAATTGGCTGTTAATAGTTTAATATTGCCTTTTATGAGAGGCCCTTTCTATAATAAAAAGATAATCTTAAAATTAATTAATTCTAATCATGTAAACATAGAAAAATATTTAATTAAAAATTACTCAAAAGAATTAGGCTTGTTGAATGATAATTCAATAACTGATAATAAACATAAACTTAATTTAAACCCGAGTGTTAAAATAAATTCAACAATATGGGTATGTTGGTTTCAAGGAGAGGAAAATGCTCCAGATTTAGTTAAAAAATGTATAGCTTCAATTAGACGAAATGCAGGTAATCACGAAGTTATAATCATTACGTACGATAATTATGAAGAATATGTTAAAATACCAAAATATATTGTAGATAGGGTAGAAAAAAAAGAAATTCAATTAGCTATTTTTTCGGACTTGCTTAGATATAAACTTTTAGATTTGTATGGTGGTCTTTGGATAGATTCTACTGTGTTTGTAAAAAACAAAATAGATGATGATATTTTTAAAATGAATTTTTATTCTATCAAGGCACAAAAGACAGATAAATATTCTGATTATTATATATCTTATAGACGTTGGGCTACATTTGTAGTTCAATCTAAGCAAAATAATATATTGTTTCAGTATTATAAGTCAATATATTATGAATATTGGAAGAAAGAAAAGTATTTAATTGATTATTTATTCGCTGATTATATTTTTGATATAGAGTATAATAATAACAGTAAAATAAAAAAAATGATTGATGATGTACCAATAAATAATTTAGATGTGGATAAATATGCTTCGCTTATGAGTAAGGAATATTCAAAAGAAAAATTTGACGAGCTTATGAGTAGTGATACAAACTTATTTAAATTATCCTACAGAGAAAAATATAAATTAAAAACAGATGAAGGAAAAGATACATTTTATAAGCACTTTTTAGATACTTTATAAAAAATATATACATACAAGGAGATAATATGATACCTAAAGTAATACATTATTGTTGGTTTGGAGAAAATAAAATATCTGATGAATTTTTGAAATATATTGATTCATGGAAAAAATATTGTCCAGATTATGAAATTAAGCAGTGGAATGAGAGTAATTATGATGTTAATAAAATTAATTTTATAAAGCAAGCTTATGATAATAAAAAGTATGCGTTTGTATCAGATTATGCAAGAGTAGATATTGTTAATAAATATGGTGGTATTTATCTTGATACAGATGTTGAATTAATTAAAAATTTAGATGAATTACTAAAATATAAAGCGTATTTTGGTGTAGAAATGTATTTAAATGAATATTACGTACAACTTGGTATAGGGTTTGGTAGTGAGAAAAACAACCCATTACTAGAAGATATTATGAAATATTATGAAAAAAGAAATTTTATTAAAGATGATGGTTCACTAGATTGCACTCCTATACCTATAATAGTAAATAAAATTATAAAAAATAAGTACTCATTGGATTGCATTGAAAATAAAATTACTTACTTAGATGATTTTGTTATATTTCCTAAAGAATATTTTGGATGCAAAGATATGTTAAGTAATAAAGTTGATACTACATCAAATTCATATTCTATACATCATTATTCTGCAACCTGGAAAGATAAAAGTTCTTTAACTTATGATAAACTAGTAAAGTTATTTGGTGTTAAGTTAGGTGAGTATATTTTTGTGATATTTAATAAAATTAGAGGGAAGTGATTTAATGATAACTGTTTTTACACCAGTATATAATAGAATTGATATTATAAGTAAATTATATGAATCGTTAACAAAACAAACTAGTAAAAACTTTGAGTGGATAGTAGTAGATGATGGTTCTGAAGACGATATAAAACAGTTATTTGAAAAATGGATATCTAGTGAAAAAAATTTTGAAATAAAATATATTTATCAAAATAATGGTGGAAAACATAGAGCTATAAACAAAGGTCTAGATTTTGCAAGAGGAAATTTGTTTTTTATTGTAGATTCAGATGATTTTTTAACAAGCGACGCTATAGAAAAAATAGTTTATTTTGAAAGCACAATTAAAAATAAATCTTGTTTTGCAGGTGTTAGTGGATTAAAAGCGTATAATAGTGATAACATAGTAGGCTCTACATTTGATGGTGAGTTTGTTGATGCAACATCCTTAGAAAGAGATAAGTATGGAATAAATGGAGATAAATCAGAAGTTTTTTATACAGATATATTAAAAAAATATAAATTTCCAGAATATGATAATGAAAAATTTATTACTGAAAGTGTAGTTTATAATAGAATAGCTAATGATGGTTATAAAATTAGATGGTTTAATGAAATTATATATTTTTGTGAATATAGAGAAGATGGTTTAACTAGTCAAGGAAGACAACCGTTTATTAATAATCCCAAAGGTTATGCGACTAGTGTTAAAGAAACAATTATTTTTAAAAAATTAAAATTCAAACAAAAGTATGATTTAGCATATTATTATTATTTAGATTTAAAAAATATGTTTAAACTAAAAGATATAGCAAATCAGATAAATGTGTCCGTTATTTTTTTAAAATTAGTTGTAATTAAAATGAATATAAAACAAAAATTATTTAATATGATTAAAAAGTGAAAATTTGAGCAGTAATAGATGTATTGATTATTATATTGATAATAAGTTTTTAAGATAACTCAAAAATAAGTGGTGATAATATGATAAAGACAAAAAAAGATTTAAATGAATATATAAATTCTGATAATACTTATTTTAATAATAGAAGCAAAAAAGCTAAATTTTTCATGAAAATTACTAGTCATTCAGAATATAAAGTTGCTCAGTTTACTAAATTTTTGAGAAAACAAGAGTATTATGGAAATACTGCCAATGGCAATAAGTTTAAAATTTTTCTTCATTTATATTATGAAAAAAGAAAAAATGTTTTAGGTAATAAACTAGGTTTTTTAATAGAAGAAAATTGTTTTGGAAAAGGCTTGCAGTTGTATCATCATGGTACTATTATAGTTAATCCTAAATCAAGAGTAGGAGAAAATTGTTGCTTAAGAGGTAATAATTGTATAGGTTTTGCAGAAAATAATAACCAATCTCCAGTTTTAGGAGATAATGTAACATTAGGTTTTGGTTGTGTAGTTGTTGGTGAAATTAAAATTGCTGATAATATAAAGATAGGTGCAAATGCTGTGGTGACAAAATCCTTTTTAAATGCAGGTGATGTTTTAGTCGGAGTGCCTGCTAGTGTTTTAATTCGAAAATAATATAAATTATAAACGAGGTGTAAAATGAATATATTGAAATTGCTTAAGAATAAAAAACAAAATTATTATTCAGATAATTTTGAAAAATCTAGATATGGCTATAAACTTAAAAAATACAAGAATATTCATATTGGCAAACGTTGTTTTATTATTGGTAATGGACCTAGTTTAACTGCAGAAGATTTGTCACTATTACATAAAAATAATGAAATTTCTTTTGCTAGTAATAGAATTTACAATATTTTTGATAAAACTGATTGGAGACCTACTTATTATGCTAGCGAAGATGAGATAATTGTTAAAGGTATAGAGAAAGAAATTGAAAAAATAGAAACGAAAGCTCGTTTTATACCTGTAAATTTACTTTGGTATCAGGATATAAACATCAAAAATGCTGAATATTTTTATTTGCAATGTTCAAAAGAAAAATATTTAAATAAGTATGGGATATCGGAAAATATTGATAAAGACATCATATGTAAAGGTACTGTTACAGCCACTTTAATGCAAATTGCTTTTTACATGGGTTTTAATGAAATTTATTTAATTGGTGTTGATCATAATTATAGAGTAACAACAAGTGGTGATGGAAAAGTAACTGTAGATAATAATGTTAAAGATTATTTTTCTGAGAAATATGAAACAGGTATTGAAAATCAATTAGTACATAATATGGAACATACAACAATATCGTTTAAAGAAGTTAAACAATATGCTGATGAAAAGAATATAAATATTTATAATATTACTCGTGGTGGAAAATTAGAAGTATTTCCAAGAAAAACATTAGAAGACGTTTTATAGAGTAAAAGAAAGTAAAATTTGGCAAAACAAATAAATTTTAGCAGTAAGGTGGCTTGATTACATAAATTTATTAAATGGAAAATTAATTCCATTTTTATATATTCTTTATGTTTTGTCAGTGCTAGGTCAAAATTAGTATTGGTTATTTAGTTTGGCTACATCAGTGACGTGGTATTTTACTTTGTTAAATTTTGGGATAGGTGGCATAATTGCTCGATATTTAACAAAATATAGAACAAATAAAGATAAAGAAGTAGAAGAAAAAAGTAGTAGGTGTATTTGGTAAACATAAAGTAAAGTCAAAATTAAAATATGTGAGGATATGATTATATGGTATTAGTTGAATGGATTAAATGTAAATATAGAAGATATCAAGCAGATACCTTTGAGAAAACTAAATATGGACAAAATCTTACAAAATTTAAAGATATTCATAAAGGAAAAAGATGTTTTGTAATCGGAAATGGACCTAGTTTAACAGCAGAAGACTTAACACTATTACATAATAATAATGAAATTACTTTTGCGAGTAATAAAATTTTTCACATCTTTGATAAAACTCCATGGCGACCAAAATATTATGCTAGTGAAGATGAGATAATAGTAACAGCTATTCAAAAAGAAATAGAAAAATTAGAGGTAGAAGCAAAATTTATACCTATTGTTTTAAATTGGTATCATGATGTTGATATAGAAGGTGCTGAGTATTATCAACTAGAAAATGATTTAAGTAGAGTTGTAGATGAGTATATGGTATCAGACGATATTACAAAAAAGATAGTATGTAAAGGAACTGTTACAGCTACATTAATGCAAATAGCGTTTTATATGGGATTTACTGAAATATATTTAATAGGTATAGACCATAGTTATAGAATTACAACTGATAATGATGGTAAAGTGGTAGAAAACGAGGATGTTATTGATTATTTTTCTGATAGTTATGAAGATGGGTTAAGAGAAAATTTGGTACATAATTTAGAACTAACTACAAAATCGTATAAAGATATTAAATTGTATGCTGATAAAAATAATATAAAAATTTTTAATGCTACAAGAGGTGGTAAGTTAGAAGTTTACCCACGAAAAAGTCTTGAAGAAATACTATTAGAAAAAATATAGTAAATTAGTAATTACATTTAAATTACTTAGCTAGAAATTTAAGAGTTTAAAATGAATGGAATTGATTAAATGAAATTATCATATGAAATTGTAAAATGTAAAATATATACTTATATAGTAGAATTTTTCGATAAAACTAAACATGGTCGTAAACTTAAAAAATTTAAAGATATTCATAAAGGTGAAAGGTGTTTTATAATTGGAAATGGTCCTAGTTTAACAGTTGATGATTTAACTCTTTTACACACAAATAAAGAAATTACATTTGCTAGTAATAGAATTTATGATATTTTTAATAAAACGGAGTGGCGACCAACATATTATGCGAGCGAAGATAGAATTATAGTTGAAAATAGTCAAAAAGAAATTGAAAAAATAAATTGCAGGGCTAAATTTATACCTATAGTATTACATTGGTATAATGACATTAATATAAAAGATGTTTATTATTATCATCACGAACATCGTATTGATGATCCTTCAATAGATTATGAAGTATCTGAGGATATTTCTAAAAATATTTTATTTAAAGGTACGGTTACTGCTACAATGATGCAACTTGCATTTTATATGGGATTTACAGAAATTTATTTAATCGGAATAGACCATAATTATAGAATTACAAAAGGCAATGATGGTAAATTTGTGGAACATAAAGATGTAGTTGATTATTTTTCTAATAAATATGAAGTTGGAATAGAAAAACAACTTGCACATAATTTAGAATTATCTACAAAATCATATAAAGATTTAAAAGAATATGCAGATGAAAATAATATTAAAGTTATCAATGCAACAAGAGGTGGAAAACTAGAGGTTTACCCACGAAAAGCACTTGAAGAAATACTAAGCGAGGAAAAATAATGGCAAAATTAAATCAATTGAGAACTGGAGTATGGTTAACATATTTAAATTTATTAATAGGAAATATTATTCCATTAATATACACACCTTATATGTTGTCTGTATTGGGTCAAGATGAATATGGATTGTATAGTTTAGCAACTTCGGTAATAGGATATTTATCGCTTCTAAACTTTGGTGTAGGTGGTTCAGTTGTTAGGTATATAACTAAGTATAGGGCAAATAATGACAAAGACGGAGAAGAAAGAATTATAGGTTTATTTACTAGTATAAATATTGTTGTTGCTTCTGTTATGTTAATATGTGGTACAGTATTAGCTTTTAATGTTCAATTATTTTATTCTAACACTTTATCTTCCTCAGAAATAGAAACATTAAGAACATTAATAATATTAATGACTATAAATGTCGCTTTTTTCTTTCCTATATCTATTTTTACTACAATTAGCATTGCACATGAGAAATATATACTTAATAAATTAATAAATTTGATTGCTACAATTTTAATTCCAATCCTTAATGTGCTTATGTTGTTTTTAGGTTTTAAGTCAGTTGGATTAATTTTTGCAACTATGATAATTAATTTTCTGTCTTACTCAGCATATTTTATATATAATACAAAAGTATTAAATATAAGACCAAGATTTAAAAATATGCCGTTAAACCTACTTAAAGAAATTTATACATTTTCATTTTTTATATTTCTAACTTCAATTGTAAATTTGCTTTATTGGTCTACTGATAAAATTTTGATAGGTGCTCAAATTGGGGCATCTGCTGTCGCTGTTTATAATATAGGCTCAGTTTTTAATAATTATATTACTTCTTTTTCAACAGCTATAAGTGGTGTATTAATGCCAAGAGTTACAACAATGGTAACTAAAAATGTAGAGACTGAAAAACTTTCAGAACTATTTATTAGAGTTGGAAGAATGCAATTTTTAATTGTTTCACTTGTTTTATCTGGTTTTGCTATTTTTGGTAGACAATTTATTTATTTGTGGGCAGGTCCCGATTATTCAGAGTCTTATATAGTAGCATTACTAGTAATGGTTCCAGTTGCTATTCCATTAATGCAAAACACTGGGCTTAGTATCTTAATGGCAAAAAACAAACATAAATATAGAGCAATAGTATATTTGATTATAGCTGTAGTAAATGTAACTGCGACTTATTTCTTAATTGATTTATTTGGTATAATAGGAGCTGCAGCTGCTACTTGTATAGCTTATGTAATAGGTCCAATTATTCTTATGAATAGATATTATTATAAAGTTATAAAAATTGATATACCAGGTTTTTGGAAAAATATAGTTAGAATGTCACCAGTTACAATAATATTTATGATTATTGGATTTACAGTTACTTTTTTTGTAGATATTAATAATTGGCAATTATTCTTAGCTTCTATTATTGTGTATGCAGTCTTATTCTTTGTAATTTCATTCAAATTTACTATGAATGATTATGAAAAAGATGTTTTCAAGAAACCAATACTAGCCGTTGTAAATAAAATTAAAAAAATAAAAAAATAAAAGGAATGATATTATGAAAGTTGTTGGAGTAATACCATCAAGATATGCATCAACTAGATTTCCTGGAAAACCACTTGCTGATATCTGTGGTAAACCAATGATTTGGTGGGTTTACAACAAAGCGTTGCAAGTTAAAGGATTAGATAACCTTATAGTAGCGACAGATGATGAGAGAATTTTTGAAGTTTGCCAAAAATACAATTTAAATGTTATAATGACATCAGATAAACATAATACACCGACTGATAGAATATACGAAGTGTCTACAAAAATTGAAGGTGATGTTTTTATGTTTATAGGTGGAGATGAACCTTTAATTGACCCTAAATCAATAGAGGCTATTGTACCTAAAGAAAATGTAAATGATATGTATGTAGCAAATGCAATGACAACGATAAAAACAGCTCCAGAGGTTATAGACTTTACAAATATTAAAGTAGTAGTAAATAATGATGGTTATGGGTTGTATACATCAAGAAGTCCAATTCCGTATCCAAAAGGTGGACTAGATTTTGAATATAAAAAGTTTGTAGGTATTGGAGCTTTTTCAAGAAAAGCATTAGAACTTTATCATAACACACCTAAAAGTGAACTTGAAAAAATTGAAGAGTGTGATTTAATTAGATTTTTAGAAAAAGGTATAAAAATCAAGTTTATAGATGTTGAATGTAGAAATGTATCAGTAGATACTAAAAAAGATTTAGAGAAGGTAATAGAATTAATTAATAAGAAATGTTTGGAGTGATTATTGTATGAATAGGCAGAAAATTAGATTATTAGATTGTACTTTACGTGATGGTGGATTTGTAAACAACTGGGACTTTGGAAAAGATTGCATATTATCGATATATAAAAAACTGGATACAGCAAATATTGATATAATCGAAGTAGGTTTCTTAGATGCTAGAGTTGAGTTTTCAGAAGATAGAACGATAAACCCTGATACTAAATCATATGATAATATTTTTAGTAATATTTCAAAAAACAATGCTATGGCAGTTGCTATGGTTGATTTTGGTACGTGTCCTATAGAGAATATTTCTGATGCACAAGATTCATTTTTAGATGGTATTAGAGTAATATTTAAGAAAAATTCTATTGATGATGCTTTAGCTTATTGTAAACAAATTATAAATAAAGGCTATAAAGTGTTTGTTCAACCTGTTTCAATTACTTCTTATTCAAATGCGCAATGGGTAGAGTTAATACAAAAAATAAATAAAATTCAGCCTTATTCAGTGTCTATAGTAGATACTTATGGTTTGCTTCATAAAAATAATTTACTGAATTATTTTAATTTAGCTCATGCACTACTAGATGATGAATTATATATAGGTTATCATTCACATAACAATTTTCAGTTAGCATATTCAAATTCAATAGAATTAGTTGACTACAATAATGATAGAAATATTTTAGTAGATGGTTCAATATATGGAATGGGTAAAGGCGCTGGTAATGC
This sequence comes from uncultured Eubacteriales bacterium, assembly GCA_964369405.1. Lineage (GTDB taxonomy): Bacteria > Bacillota > Clostridia > Oscillospirales > Acutalibacteraceae > CAYJFG01. Next base: position 42,314 of record CAYJGB010000002.1, on the reverse strand, counting down.
AAATCTTGAATTATTAGCAATGTACTTAAATGATAATTTGAATAAAAATTATAATATCAATCATATTTTAGAGATTATTGATACTCATATTATAAAACTATACAATATGTTTGGTTGGGGATATTCTATGCAGTTTTACTTAGCAGCTTCTAATGATTGTCATCCTAGCTATGTTAAGTTTTTGACTGAGAGAAAGACATTAGATATTAAATCTGTAAACGAAATTCTTAAAATGATTGAAAATAAATATAAACTTACTTTTAATGAAGATTATATAGAAGATTTATATATCAAATATCAAGCAAAAGATATAAAAGATGATGAAGTTTGTAAAATATTTATTGATAAATTTAGTGGAAGAAATATTTTAGTTATAGGACCTGGTAAGTCTATAGTTGAGCAAAAAGAAGAAATAGATGAATTTATTAAAGAAAAAAATCCTATAATTATTTTTAATAATCATCTTATAAAAGGATTTAAACAAGATTATATTTTTGTTAGTAACAAAAAAAGATATAAAGAGCTTAAAGAATTGCGTAATGAAATTGATGATAGAGAAATAATTATTACTTCTAATATTCGCCCTACTGATGATGAATTAATTGTAAATTATGAAGATTTACTTTCACAAAATCCTCTAGTTATGGATAATTCTATGTTGATGATTATTAAATGTTTAATAAAGCTGGACACACCAAAAGTATATTTGGCTGGGTTTGATGGTCTTTCTAAAAATAAATATGATAATTATGCTAACGAGTCTATGAGATATAGTGTTGATATATCTAAAATTAAATCAAAAAACGAAGCTGTTTCACAAGTTCTAAAAAAATTTAAAAGTAGCATTGATATTAAATTTATTACTAAAACAAAATATGACATATAGGAGTAATAAAATGAGATATAATTATATTGTTTTTGACTTAGATGGAACTTTATTTGATACATCTGCTGGAATTATTAAGAGTGTAGAGAAATTACTTAGAATAAAGGGTTTAAGAGATTTAACTGAAGAAGAAAAAATATCTTTAATTGGACCTCCTATTCAAGATAGTTTAAAAAGAATATATAATCTAAATGATAATGTTAGAGTAGAATTTTCTAATTTATTTAGAGAGATTTATTTAAATGAATACTTATTTGATGCAAGACTATATGATAATATGTTTGAATTGTTACAATTGCTTAATGAAAGTAATTGTAAAGTAGCAATAGCAACATACAAAAGACAAGATTGTACAGATAGCTTAATTAAGCATTTCAATATAGATAAATATTTTAGTTGTATTTATGGCTCAGACTTTGAGGGTAAGCGTTCAAAACAAGATATAATAAATCTTTGTATTAAAGATTTAAATCCCGATATAAATTCAAAAGTTGTTATGGTAGGGGACAGTGAGTTTGATGCTATTGGAGCTGAAAAATCTCAACTAGACTTTGTTGGTGTGACTTATGGGTTTGGATTTAAAGATAAATCGCAAGTAGAAGAATATAAGAATATTTTTACGGCTGAAACGGTAGATGAATTAAAAAAATTCTTATTAAACCCTTATAAAATATTATAGAGGTGATTAAAATTAAAGCAAAGTATTATCTGCCTAAAAAATTAAAAATTATTTTATCTGTAATTTTTATTTTGTTAATTATTGGTATAATTTTAAATATTAGAGAGCAAAGCACATTGATTTATAATGAATATACTGTGGAGTCAGACAAAATCGACAATAAAGTAAGAATTGTACAGTTAACTGATTTACATAATAAATATTATGGTAAAGATAATATAGACTTGATTGATATGGTTAAAGCAAAAAATCCTGATGTAATAGCAGTAACAGGTGATATGACTTCTACTTTATCAGAAAATAATGAAATAACTATATCGTTACTACAAGAGTTAAATAAAATTACTTATGTGTATTATTCGTTAGGAAACCACGAAAACGAACTTGAAAATTTAGAAGAATTTACAAAGCAAGTGGAATCGACTGGAACTATTTTACTGATTGATGAATTTGTTAATACGAATATTAATGGTAATAATATTGCTATTGGTGGTGTTGATAATTATGCTTTTCCCGAGGATTTGTCAAGCGAAGGAAAAATAGAAATTGCAAAAACAGCACAATTATTTATAGAAAACTTTTCTGATGTTGATGATTTTAAGCTATTACTTTGTCATTATCCAGAATATTTTATGTGGAGATATTCAGAATATGGATTTGATTTAGTTTTAGCAGGACATACACATGGTGGCTCTATAGTTTCACCTTATTTTGGAGGATTATTAGCACCTGAACAGGGGGTATTCCCAGAATATGATAGTGGATATTTTGAATTAAATAATAGTAAAATGATTATTTCGTCTGGTTTAGGTTCAGGAGGAGTACACAAATTACGTATCAATAATCCACCAGAAGTTACAGTTATAGATTTAATTTAAATTTTAGAAAAGAGTTTTAAAATGAAAATATTTGCGATAGGTGATGTAGTTTCTGAAATAGGCTGTGAATATTTAAGAAAAGTTTTACCTACTTTTAAAAGAGAAAATAAAATAGATTTAGTAATTGCTAATGGAGAAAATTCTGCTAAGGGTAATGGAATTACACCGAATAGTGCAAATTATCTTTATGATAGTGGTGTAGATATAATTACTACAGGCAACCACTCATTTAGACGAAAAGAAATTTATGAATTTTATGACAAATCAGAATCTATAATTAGACCTGCTAATTACCCAGAAAATACTACTCCTGGAAGAGGTATGTGTATTTATGATATGGGTAGAATACAGATAGCAGTTATTAATATTATGGGAAATATGTACCTAGAAAACTTAGAATGCCCATTTAAAACAGTTGATAGTCTTATAAAAAAAGCTGATGATTTAGGTGTTAGAATTAAAATTGTAGATGTTCATGCAGAAGCTACAAGTGAAAAACTTGCATTAGGGTATTACTTAGACGGTAGAGCAAGTTTTGTTTTTGGAACACATACTCATGTTTTAACAGCAGACGAAACTATATTTCCTAATGGAACAGGTTATATTACAGATATAGGTATGACAGGGCCTATAAACTCAATATTAGGAGTAGAAAAAGATATAGTTATACAAAAATTTATTACAAAAATGCCTGCTAAATTTGAATGTGCAAAAGGTGCTTGTAAGTTAAACGGTATTGTTTTTGAAGTTGATGAAAAGACTGGCAAAACAATTAATGTAAAAAGAATAGAATTAAAAGAGAATAATAGTTAGTTTATTGATAATCAAGATGTAAAAATTTGTATATAATTTTCTTGAAATAAATTATTGATATATGTTATAATATTAGGATAAAATAGTTAAATTAAATTACTTTTAAGGAAGTGCTCAAATGATAAACGGATTAACACTTAAAAATGCTATAATATCAGCTGCAAACAATATAAGTATGCAAAAAGCTACTATTGATGCATTAAATATTTTCCCTGTGCCAGATGGCGATACAGGAACAAATATGTCTATGACAATAAACGCTTGTGCAACAGAGCTTAAAAAAACTAATAGTGAAAATGCTTCTGAAATAGCAAAATTAACTGCATCATCACTTTTAAGAGGAGCTAGAGGAAATTCAGGTGTTATACTTTCTTTGATTTTCAGAGGTTTTTCTAAGAGTTTAGAAGGTAAAGAAAGTGCTGATGGTAGAGATTTAGCAAAAGCGTTATCAATAGGTGTTGAATCAGCTTATGGGGCAGTTATGAAACCTACTGAGGGTACAATATTAACTGTGGCAAGAGTAGCCGCAGAAAAAGCAATGGACTATTCTAAATTTAACAGCGATGTTGTAGACGTATGGAGTGTTATATGCAATACAGCATACGAAACATTAGATAAAACTCCAGAAATGCTACCAGTTCTTAAAAAAGCTGGTGTTGTAGATGCTGGTGGACAAGGTTTATGTGTTATTTTTGATGGTATGATGTCTGTGTTTAGAGATGATGTTATTATAGAAAATACAAATGAAGATGGGCAAAGTGTAGAAGTAGTACAAACAGATAGCTTTTCTAATGCAATATCTGAGTATGATGAAGTTATAAACTTCACATATTGTACAGAATTTATAGTAGATATAAATAACGACATTGAAAAAGAACCAAATGAATTAAAAGAATACTTAGAAACTATAGGTGATTGCGTTGTAGTTGTAAGTGACGATGAAATTATAAAAGTTCACGTGCATACAGAAGACCCAGGTAATGCGCTACAATATGGTTTACAATATGGACAATTAGTTACAGTTAAAGTTGAAAATATGAAAGAACAAAATAAAAATGTTTCTGGTGATAAAAAAACTACAAACAAAAAAGCTAAATTGCAAAAATGCGAACCTGTAGAAGAAGTTGGTTTTGTTGCAGTAGGTGCTGGCGAAGGTATAGAAAACTTATTTAAAGAGTTAGGGTGTCAACACGTAGTAAGTGGTGGTCAAAGTATGAACCCTAGCACAGAAGATATACTAGAAGCAGTTATGGCGACAGGTGCAAAAACTGTTTTTGTACTTCCAAATAATAAAAACATTATAATGGCAGCTCAACAGGTTGAGCCATTAGTTACTGATAGAAAAGTAGTTGTAATTAAAACTAAAACAATACCGCAAGGTATAACAGCGTTATTATCATTCGACCCTGAACTTACAGTACCAGCTAACAAGCAACTTATGGTTGATGCAGCATCAGCAGTATCAACAGGTCAAGTTACTTTTGCAGCAAGAAATTCAGAGTTTGGTAGCACAAAGATAAAAGAGGGAGAAATTATAGCTTTAGAAAATGGGAAGCTAACTATAACTGATAAAGATGACCCAGTTAAAGCTGCTTACAAATTGGTTAAATCTATGGTTCAAAAGAATACATCTTTTATCACGCTTATATATGGTAATGATATTACTACAGAACAAGCAGAACAGTTATACAAATTAGTTAATACAAAATTCTCATCATCTGTTGAAGTTACATTGATACATGGAGAACAACCTGTATATTACTTTATAATTTCAGTAGAATAAGAAAATTAAATTTAATAGTGTGAGCTATATCGTGGTATGTATATATTGTGATATAGCTCATTGTAGTTTTAATATTTTAAAAGTTAGAAAGAGGGTATGGATATTGGCATCTTTATTTGAAATTAAAGTTGATAAATTAAATGGTGTCGGAGAAAAGACCGCATCATTATTAAATAAATTAGGTATTATGTCAGTAGGCGATGTGATTAGAAACTACCCTAGAACATATCAAGACCATTCGAAAATTACATATATAAGTAATGCAGAGTACAATGAATTAGTCTGCATAAAAGCTACTGTTGAATCTAAAGTAATCGATACACGAATCAGAAATGGTAAGTTAATCAGCAAAGTAAAGGTTTATGATGATACATCATCACTTAATATAACTTTTTTTAATAACAAATATATAAAAGATATGCTAAAACAAGGTGAAGAATATATTTTTTATGGTAAGATAAGTTCTATGACGTTACTTTCAAAAGAGATGTTAAGCCCAGAGTTTTCAAAAGCAGATACAGCAGATAAGATTAAACCAATATATAGCGCTACAAATGGTTTATCTTCACGACAAATAGAGAAAATTGTTAAAACAGCTTTTACAATGTTGCCACAAAATATAAAAGAGCCAATACCTGAATATATTTTAGATGAATTTGACATATGTGACTTGAAATATGCACTAAAAAATATTCATTTTCCAGAAGATGAAGAAGCATTAGCAAAAGCAAAATATAGACTAGTGTTTGAAGAATTACTAGTTTTATCATTAGGTCTTAGACTACTCAAAAGTCACAAAAGAGAAGAAAAATCTATAGCTATAGAAAATGACTTTACTAAGGACTTTTTTGCATTATTACCTTTTACACCTACAAATGCTCAATTAAAAGTAACTAATGAATGTATGCAAGATATTTTAAATTCACCATCACCTATGAATAGATTAGTACAAGGAGATGTCGGAAGCGGTAAAACTGCTGTTGCAACTGCATTATGCTATTGTATTGCACAAAATAAATATCAATCAGCATTTATGGCGCCGACTGAAATATTAGCAACTCAGCATTATAATAATATCCAAGAAACATTAAAATATAGTGGTCTTAGAATTGAATTGTTAGTAGGTTCACAGACAGCTAAAACAAAGAGAATTATAAAAGAGAAGCTAATTAATGGAGATATAGACATTGTAATAGGAACACACGCATTACTAACGGACTCAGTTTTATTTAATAATTTAGCGTTAGTTGTAACTGATGAACAACACAGATTTGGAGTATCACAAAGAGCTAAGTTATTGTCTAAAGGTCAAAACCCACATCTATTAGTAATGAGTGCAACTCCAATACCTAGAACTCTAGGTCTTATAATGTATGGTGATTTAGATGTATCAATTATTGATGAGTTACCTAAGGGTCGTAAGCGAGTAGATACATTATTAATAGACAGTGGAAAAAGAGAAAGAATGTATAATTTTATTAAAGATAAAATTGATGAGGGCAGACAAGCGTATATAGTATGTCCAGCAGTAGAAGAAAATGAGTTTAATTTAGAAGAAGTTGAAAAGTATAGCGAGAAATTAAAAGAAACATCATTTAAAAACTATAAAGTTGAATATTTGCATGGAAAGATGAAAAGTAAAGATAAAGACGTTATAATGCAAAAGTTTATTAGTGGTGAAATTGATTTATTAGTATCTACTACTGTAATAGAAGTCGGTGTAGATGTTCCTAATGCAGTAATAATGGTGATTGAAAATGCAGAAAGATTTGGGTTATCACAACTACACCAGTTAAGAGGTAGAGTAGGTAGAGGTGAATATAAATCTTATTGTGTGCTTGTGTCTAATAGTAAAGGCGAGGATACAATTCAGAGGCTTAAAACAATGTGTTCAACTAATAACGGTTTTAAGATAGCAGAAGTAGATTTAAAACTGCGTGGACCTGGCGACTTTTTTGGTTCAAAACAGCATGGATTGCCAGAACTCAAAATAGCAGATATAAGTAATGTAGAATTTTTACAATTAGCACAACAAGCAAGTGATGAAATTATTAAAAAAAGTCCGACATTGACAGATGAAGGGTACAGAGGTCTAAATGCTGAAATAAAACGCTTGTTTGGTAGAATAGGTGACAATGCATTGAATTAAAATATAAGAGGTGTTTGCATGAAAAGTATATTAATTACTGGTGGAACAATTTTTGTAAGTAAGTATTTGGCTAGACATTATGTTAATATAGGATATAATGTATACGTCTTAAATAGGAATACGCATAAACAAGTATCGGGTGTAAATTTAATTGAGGCTGATAAGAATAATATAAATGGAAAGTTATTACCATATAAATTTGATGTTGTGATTGCAGTAAATATATACACAAAAGATGAAATGAAACATCTATTAGAAAATTTATCAGAAGTAAAAGAGTTTGTTTTTATTAGTTCAAGTGCAGTGTATCCAGAAACAACTAAATTACCATTTAGTGAAAACTCAAAAACTGGGTTTAATATTATATGGAAAGATTATGGAATAAATAAAATCGAAGCGGAAAGATATTTGCTAAGTAAAATAAATAATGCATATATTATACGACCTCCTTATTTGTATGGAGAAATGCAAAACTTATATAGAGAAGGTTTTATATTCGATTGTGCAAGAAAAAAAGCACCTTTTTATATGCCTTATAATAAAGATATGAAAATACAACTTTTTGATATTAGTGACTTAGCATTGTTTATTGATAATCTAATTAGTAGTAAATCTAAAGATAATATTTACAATGTTGGAAACACTGAACTTATTAGTATAGAAAAATTTGTTTCAGTATGCTATGACATAGTTGGCAGTAAATTAGAAGTAGTTCAAGTAGATGATAGCCACGAGCAAAAAGACTTTTTTCCATTTTATAATTATGAATATTATTTAGATGTGAATAAACAAAAATCCATATTAAAAGATACTATTAATGTAAAAGATGGACTTCAAAAATCGTATGAATGGTATATTCAAAACGAAAATAAAATATTAAAAAAACCATATTTTGATTACATTGAAAAAAATATAAAATAAATTTTCAATATTAAAACCACAATCTCACTAGCTTGATTGAGATTGTGGTTTTAATTTTTTTATTAACTATATTTTAATATGTTTGCTCTTTAACTTCTACATATTTTATTATCATATCTACAATTTGGTCATCTGTAAACTTAGTTCTGTTTATACATAAGTCATATGTGGCAGCTAGTCCCCATTTATTGTTTGTATAAAAATTATAGTAATTGGCTCTCTTTTTATCTGTTTTTCTTACTATTGTTTCTGATTTTTCCTTTGGTATAACTTTTGTTTCTATTGCTCTATTTACTCTAAAATCAAAATCAGCACTAATAAATACGCTAGCTACATTCGTAAGGTCTTGAAGTATAAAATCAGCACATCTACCAACTATTACACATGGTGTATCGCTCAAATCTTTAATAATGTTGTGCTGTAATATATATAGTTGGTCATTAACAGGTAAACTGTTAACTTGTGCATAACCGTTTATTCCAAAATTATATACTCCCATTGAAAGACTATAAAGCAAGCTGTTTGTAGCACGTTCATCTACATTTTCAAATACTTCTGGAGATATTCCACTTTCTTTTGCTGCATTATAAATTAGTTCTCTATCATAACATTTTACATTTAATTTTTTTGCTAATTTTTCTGCTATAATTCTACCGCCACTACCAAATTCTCTACCAATAGTAATAATAGTTCTATTTTCCATATTAAAACAACTCCCTTTACTTTATATGTATTATTATATCACTTTAAAATAAAATTGCCATATAAATTCTACATAAAAATACTTGCTATTTTTTAGCTAATTAGCAACAAAGTGTATTTTTTGTTTGTAGAATTTTGTCTATAATAAACATCGTTTGTAATTAATTAAATAACTTATTGAAAAAGATTTAATTCTATTGTATAATTATTCTCTATAATTATGACGTGAGGAAAATATATGAAAAAATATAAGTTTTTAGTGGTTATTTTAGTTACGATTTTTTGTCTAAATCTGTTTACATCTTATACTGTAGAAGCTGATAATATCAATATGATTAATGCATTTGAAACTGTAAAAAATCTTGATAATTCAGATAGTGAATTTGATTTTACAGAAGATAAAATATTATCTGATAGCAATGCTCAAAATACAATGCTAATTTCAGAAACAAAGGGTAGTAACTTTATATATACATCAAATATAACTATAAATCGAAATACAAAAGGTCAATTTTCACTTGTATTTAGGTATGGTCAAATTGAGGACTCTTTTTATGATTATGAATACTATACAGCCACAATAGATTTTGATAAAAAAGAAGCTTATATTGATAAAACTGTAGATGATAAAACATCAAAAATTACTAGCATACAGGAAGTGTTAGCGTTAAGCTTTTCACAAAATAATGAAGATGAAGAAATAACTAGAGAAATTGATGTTAAAGTAGTTGCAATAGATAGACATATATCATTATATATAAATGATATAATAGTATGTAGTACATATGATTATATTGAAGAACAAATAATTTATAGCGATAGTAATTACATTAATAGTGGATTTGTAGGGGTACAAACAAATTTAACTGATGTTGTTATTAATGATTTGAATTATACTAAAATAGATGATACGAACACACCATATTTAAAAGATGTTGAATTTACTTTAAATGAGGGTGAGGTTGAAGAAAACAGTAAATTTAATAGTAGTCAACTAGTGTACCAGTATTATGTATCTAGTGAGGCAAATACTCTAAAAATTGAGGCGTCTCCAGTTAGTAAAGATACAAAAACAATCTATTATTATGAGTCTGGTGACAGAATAAGCGATGATACAATTGCACTGCTCAATGGACAAAATGTTATTTATGCTCAATGTGTCAATGGAAATTCTACTATTAAATATAAGTTTAATATATATAAAAGAAGTACTGAAGAGAGCTACTACTATGAAGACTATAGAAGTCAGTATCATTACACTCCTAAAAATGGAGAGATATCAGACATAGCAGGGCTTGTAAAAGTAGAGGATACGTATCATAATTTTTATCAATATTCAACTGTACTAGATGGCAAAGAAATTTCTATGTGGTCGCATACAACCAGTAAAGATATGATTAAATGGACTGAAAAACCAATTGCTTTTTACTCTGATGAACAAGGTAATGTGATTTCAAGCACAATAGTTTATGATGAAAAAAATACATCAGGTTTTTTTGATGAAGATAAAAACGGGCTAGTTGCGATTATGTCAGTTGATGAAAACAGTGGTAATAGTTTAGTGTGTGCCTATAGCAAAGATGAGGGTAATACATGGATAAAAACTAATAGTAATAATCTGCAATTTAAAATCAAAAGTGGCACATCTATAAGTAATGATACATTAAATAATATGGAAGACCTACAAGTGTTCAGATATGAAGATAAATGGTTTATGATTACATCTGGTAATGAGGTAAATATATTTTCATCAGATGATTTACTAAATTGGGTTTTAGAATCTAGTAGTGATATAAAAATATCTAATGCTTCTTTATTTAGAACAGAAGTTGTAAATACATTTGATAATGAAAGCAACAATATAGACGAAGAGAATGGCGAAGAAAATAACCAAGAAATAGATACTGAATATAAATGGGTGCTAATAGGGGATAATAACATTTATAAAATAGGTGAGTTCTCAAACGAAAATAGTGAATACATCTATTCTTTTATTCCAGATGAAAGTTATTCTGACTCAAACGGTAATATGAATATTGCAAGTGATGTAGACTACAGTAAAATATACTATACTGGTGAATATAATGATGAAAATTTGTCAGTAAATAGTATGTCTATAATTGAGTGTTTATCAGACATTGAAAATTTTTCAGAAAATTATATGAGTAAATTTAATGGAACAACATCATTAGTAACTGATATTAAAGTTATTGAAAATAAAAACGGAGATTATAAACTTAGTCAAACACCTATAAATGGATATGAAGAATATTATAATAAAGAAGAGATTTTCACATTTAATGGAGAAGTTTCAGATAGAGATAGTAATATATTAGGTAATCTTGAGTATAGTTCATATATAATTGATGCTACTATTACGCCTAATGGGTCATCAGTAGCAGGATTTAACATACTGATGGGAGAAAATGAAAAAACTACCATCAATTATTATTCAGTAACAAAAGAGTTTACTATTGATAGAAGTAAATCAGGAGAAATTAAGACAAATACTGAGAAGATAATAACAGAATCGCTAAGAGATATAGTTAATGAAGATGGTTCGTTTGATGTAAAAATTTATGTAGATAACTCAACTATAGAAATATATTTAGATGATAACACCTTAGTGTGTTCATTTAATGTGTATCCAGAGATTGAGAGCGACAAAATGGAGTTTTATTCTATTGGAGGAGATACATTAATAGATGTTACAGTCACTCCTATAAATACTATTTGGGATAAAGTAGCTATAGAAGAACCAGAAAAACCTACAGAAAAGATAACTGATAAACCAACGCAAGAACCAACTAATGTAAGTAACATATTAGCAGAAGCTGATATAGTTTGGATTATAATAATTGTATTAGGTGTAGCGTTACTGGTGGTAGGGCTTAATGCAGTGGTCAAAAGCCTAAAAGCAAAAAAACGTGCTAATAGAGATAAAGAAGAAAAATAAATGTTTTAGGGTGGCTTTACAATGAATATAGGAGTATCTACAGCTTGTTTTTATCCAGAGGAGTTAGAATCATCATTTACAAATTTATTAGAAAATGATGTTAAACTTTTCGAAATATTTTTTAATACGTTTAGCGAAATACAATCGCCATTTATAAATAGAATATTAAAAAAGATGCAAAAGTATAATGCTGTCGCAAAATCAATGCACCCATTTACATCAGGGTATGAGTCATTTTTACTTTTCACAGATTATGAAAAAAGATTTGATGAAATGCTTAAGTTTTATGAGATGTATTTTAAAGCTGCTCAAAAACTTGGAATAAAGATATTAGTATTACATGGAGATAAAAGAACTTATGAAATGGGTGGAATAAGTAACGAAAATTATTTTGAGAAATACTATAAGTTATTTTTAACAGGTCAAAAATATGGCGTGACAGTTGCTCAAGAAAATGTTAATTTATGTAGAAGCCAAAAAATTGAATTTATACAAGAGATGAATAATTATCTAGGCGATAATGTAAAGTATGTTTTTGATATAAAGCAAGCAGTAAGAAGTGGAGCAGACCCATATGAAATGTGTAAAACTATGGGTGGAAATTTAATTCATATTCATATTAATGATAACAATAAGAAAGAAGATTGTCTGCTACCTGGTAGAGGAGATATGGATTACAACAAACTATTTAAAATTTTAGATGATAACAATTATAAAGGTGATTTAATAATTGAGGTTTACAGACAAAATTTTGAGGATATGAAAGACATACTATTAGCAAAAAAACATTTAGAAGTGTTAGTAGCAAATCAAAAATATTTTTAATTTTATAATTCTTATAAAGGTTTTTATATTACTTAAAATAAGTTAAAATATATATTACTAATGAAGAATAAAGTAAAGGAGATTTTAACTTTGAATATAACTAATGAAGAATTTTTAAAACTTCGTAAGAAAGCAATTGAAAATGAATACGCACGAATGAATAGTATGCAAAAAACAGCTGTTTTTAAAACAGAAGGACCTGTCTTGATTTTAGCAGGAGCTGGAAGTGGTAAAACAACAGTATTAGTAAATAGAATATCAAACATATTAAAATATGGACAAGCATATAATAGTGATTTAATCAGATGTGATTTAGATGACTTTGAAATAGAAGAGTTACAAAACGCCAGTAAAGGTGGAGAATTATCGAAGTCACTAGCATCAAAACTAGCAGTATACCCACCAAAACCATGGCAGATATTAGCAATTACATTTACTAATAAAGCAGCAGGGGAGCTTAAAGAACGCTTAAATGCTAAAATAGAAGATGGTAACGATATATGGGCAGCAACATTTCATAGCGCTTGCTCAAGAATACTTAGAAGATACGGAGATAGAATTGGTTTTACTAATAATTTCACTGTATATGCTACAGATGACCAAAAAAGACTTATAAAAAAATGTATAAAAAGATTTAATATTGATGAAAAAGTATTATCAGTTAGAGAAGTGATTTCAGCAATATCAAAAGCAAAAGATAAGGGAATTAAACCAGATAATTATATAAGTGGAAATGAAATAGATAGCAGAAAGCAAAATATAGCAAAAGTGTATAAAGCATATCAAGATGAACTTAAAAGTTCTGATGCAATGGATTTTGATGATATTCTTTGTAATACAGTAGAGCTTTTTGAAGTAGCCCCAGAGGTGCTAGAGTATTATCAAAATTTATTTAAATATATTATGGTTGATGAATATCAAGATACAAATAAAATTCAATATAAATTTATTAATATGTTATCTGCTAAGAAAAGAAATTTATGTGTTGTAGGTGATGACGACCAAAGTATATATAAATTTAGAGGAGCAACAATAGAAAATATCTTAAATTTTGAGAAAACATATCCAGATGCAACAGTCATAAGATTAGAACAAAACTATAGGTCAACTAAGAAAATTTTAGATGCAGCAAATAGCGTAATATCTAACAACCAAGATAGAAAAGGTAAAACTCTTTGGACAGAGAATAACGACGGCGATAAAATAATATTACATACAACTTCTTCAGAGAGAGAAGAGTCAATGTATATTGCAGATAAAATTTTAGAAAAAGTAAAAGACGGCTACAAATATAGTGATTGTGCTGTTTTATATAGAATGAATGCGCAGTCAAACTCAGTAGAGTATAGTTTGAATAGAAGCGGTATACCGTATAGATTGATAGGTGGACATAGGTTTTATGATAGGGAAGAAATAAGAGATATGTTAGCATATTTCCAAATTATAGTAAATCCTAGAGATACAGTAAGATTAACAAGAGTAATAAACAAACCAAAAAGAAGTATAGGCGACACAACAGTAAATAAAGCGATAGAAATTGCTGATATGTTAGGTGAGAGCGTATATGACATTATACAAAAAGCAGATGAATTTGAACCACTAAAAAGGAGTAAAATTAAATTACAAGAATTTTGCAATATGATGGATAGTTTAATCAAGCTTAATGAAGATGAAGATAGTACGCTAGAAGATGTTTATAATGAAGTATTAAAGAAAACTGATTATATAAATTGGTTAAAGAAAGATAAACCAGACAATTACGAAAGCAGAATAGAGAATATAGAGGAACTGTTAAGTAATATAATTAAATACGAAGAGGACAATCAAGAGCCAACATTATCTGGATTTTTAGAAGAAATATCATTGTTTACTGATATAGATAATTATGATAAAGAGTCTGACAGTGTAGTTATGATGACATTACACTCAGCAAAAGGGCTAGAATTTCCAGTAGTATTTATACCTGGAATGGAAGAAGGTATTTTCCCAGGAGATAAGTCTAAATATAATCCAGAAGAAATGCAAGAGGAAAGAAGACTTGCATATGTAGGAATAACTAGAGCTAAAGAAAACTTATTTTTATGTAAAGCAAATGAAAGAATGTTATTTGGTATGACTAAACGTAACTTAGTATCACGATTTACAAAAGAAATACCAAAAGAATTATTGGAAGAAACAAGCAGTGTAGTTAAAAAATATAGCAGTGACAGTAAAAGTACATATAATTATACTAGTAGTTCTTCTACATATTCTGCATATACAACTGCAAAAAACTCTAGTAGTTACAGTGGTGCTAGTCAAAGCAATACTAGTAGGGAAGTATTCAATGTAGGTGATGTTATAATACATCAAACATTTGGAAGTGGCTTACTATTATCAAAAGTACCAATGGGTAATGATACACTTCTTGAAATAGCTTTTGATAAAGTAGGAACTAAAAAAATAATGCAAAATTATTCTAAACTTAATAAAGGATAAAAAATTGGTCTGTATCGCAGTTTGTGATACAGACCAATTTAGTTTTGTTTGGCTCTTTGTCAAATGTTGGGATTTGACATAAAAAATAGAATTGATAAAAGAAACTGTTGTAAATTGCAATAACAAATTGAACACTTTATTCAAGTTAAATCCTTGTAAAAACATTAATTATCATTTTTTTGTAAATAATAATAATTTTACTTTTAAGATAGCCGATAGTGTTAATTATGTTTTCTACTATTTAGTAAACTTTCCTTAATATCATATAAATCTTGAGATAAATCTACATAGTAACTATGTGGGTTTTCAAACCTTTTAACTTCGTCCCACAATAAATCAAGTTGAAGTTTACATCTTACTTTTATTTCATCTAAAGCCATTCCACTATATACAAGATTGCCTTTATCGTAAATCTGTTTTCTTAATTTTATAGCAATAAAATTTGTTATTGTCTTACGTTTCCAAGGGTATATAGGGTCAAAAATTTCATAAGGTTTACTGCTGTCTATTACTTCACCGTTTAATGTTATTACATCTGCTATTGCTTGATTACTCTCTATATCGAACAGTCGATACAACTCTTTAAACTCTGGAGTTGTGATTTTCCCAACATTGCTACTAATTTTAATTTTTGGTATATGCTTACCATTTTTATCAATTGCTACTAATTTATACACTCCACCAAAAACTGGTTCTGATGCAGCTGTTATTAATCTCTCTCCAACTCCAAACACATCTACCTTTGCATCTTGTAAAAGCATATCTCTTATTAAATATTCGTCAAGTGAGTTAGATGCACATATTTTACAATCTTCAAAACCTGCTTCATCTAACATTTTACGTGCTTTTTTAGATAGATATGTTATATCTCCACTATCTATTCTAATTCCTTTTGGTCGGTAGCCTAAAGGTGCTAAAACTTCTTTAAACACTTTTATTGCATTAGGTACGCCGGAATTTAAAGTGTTAAATGTATCTACTAGTAGTGTGCAGTCATTAGGGTATTGCCTTGCATACGTTTCAAATGCTTCTAATTCACTATCAAATAATTGTACCCAACTGTGAGCCATAGTACCTACTATTGGAATATTTAATTTTTTGCCAGCGATTACACAAGCTGTTGCATCACAACCACCAATATATGCAGCTCTTGCACCATAAAAGGCAGCATCTCCACCTTGAGCACGTCTTGAACCAAACTCTAAAACAGATTTGTTTTTTGCAGCAGTACATATTCTAACAGCTTTTGTTGCTATTAAACTTTGGTGATTAATGCATAACAAAATCATAGTTTCTATTAGTTGTGCCTCAATAATTGGACCTCTTACAGTGAGTATTGGTTCGTTGGGGAAAATAGGTGTACCTTCCTCAACACACCATATATCACAAGTGAATTTAAAGTTTTTTAAGTAATCTAAAAATTTCTTATCAAACAAATCTAAAGAACTTAAATACGCTATATCACTATCTGAAAAATGTAGTTGTTCAATATATTCAATTATTTGCTCAAGCCCTGCCATTATTGCAAAACCACCATTGTCTGGAACTCTTCTAAAAAACATATCAAAGTATGCAATGGTATCTTGCATTTGGTTTTCTAAATATCCAGCCGACATTGTGATTTCGTAAAAATCTGTTAGTAAAGATAAGTTTCTACATATTTTATTATTGTTCACTGATTCACCTTCTGTTAGTAAGTTATATTTTTAATGATTTTAATTCCATTTTGCTCCATATTAGAATAAGATACAATATTCCAAAAGTCTTTATTATGGGTAGGGGAGTTGAAAGTTTCTGTTAAGTCGGTTAAAACTGTAACATCAATATTTATATTCTGTGATATATGATATATTTTTAGACTTAAAGCAAGATTTAATACACAAAAATCAGTACAACAACCTACAATTATAAAATTGTTTATATGCTTATTCTCGCTTAAAGAAGATGCGAATTCACTCTCGAAAAATCCGTTTATAGATTTTTTCTTGATTAGCTTATAATTACAAGCGTTTTTTATCTCGTCGGTAACTTCACTTTCTACACTTGTTTCTAAGCAATGTGTTGGAAATGAATTAAACTCAACACTGTCATCATTATGACAGTCAGCAAAAGATATTATTTTAATATCTCTTTTATCAAATTCATTTGCAAGTTTTGCGATATCATCATTAATACTAAGAGAATCGCTACTAGCCATTGCACCTGTTTTAGTAAATCCGTTAATCATATCAACAATCAACAATACGCTATTTTGGGTATTTAAGTCACTGATATTGATTGAGTTTAAGTTTGTGTATTTTGATGCAAGTTCATCAAAATAGTTATGTTGTTGAATATAGTTATTTTTATTCATATAAGTACCTCTGTTAATATATTTTAATTTATAATTCTTTAAAATAAACAAAATTATTATAAAAAATTACATTTAAGTCTTGTTTTTTTTCTCTAAAAGATATATAATATCTTTAACTTAATTATTCTGAAGAAATTTGACGGAGTGAATTTTATGAGATTGCGTAAACAACAGTTAGGAGACAGAAATTTAATTGGTGCAAGAGTTGAACTTGCAAGAAAATCTAAAGATATGAAGCAAAAAGACTTACTAGCTCAATTACAAGTGAGTGGCGTAGATATGAATGCATCTGGATTATCTAAATTAGAAGGTCAAATTAGGTATGTTACAGATATTGAACTTTTAGCACTTGCTGATATTTTAGAAGTATCTGTAGAGTATTTATTAGGTCGTAAAGATAATTAATGCTAGAAAACACACTTTAAATAGTGTGTTTTATTTTTTGTTAGGTACATTATAACATCATAAGAATATACAAGCAAATAAAATTTTTAATCACAACATAAATTTGTTGATATTTTCCAATAATATAGTATAATCTAATAGGTAGAATTATTTTATAATAAAAATTTAATATAACAAATAAATTTTCTTGAAAGGTTGAATATATATGGATAACAGAGTTTTAAATTTTTTAAATAGTTTAAAAGATAAAAAGATTGCTTTAGTAGGTATAGGGACTAGCAATTTGCCACTTATAAAGCTGTTTTCAAAATATGGAGCAGACGTAGTTGCGTGTGATAGAAGAGATGTAAAAACACTTGGTGAAAATGCGTTAGAAGCAAAAAATGCAGGTGCTACATTGTCGCTAGGAGAGGACTATATAAATAATTTAGATGTTGATATAATTTTTAGAACTCCTGGGATGAGATATTATACACCACAGTTAGTAGAGTGTAGAAAAAAAGGTGTTGTTGTAACTTCTGAAATGGAGTTGTTTTTTGATTTATGCCCATGTAAAATTATTGCGATAACTGGTAGTGATGGCAAAACTACAACTACTTCAATAATAGCAGAGATGTTAAAAGCAGAAGGTAAGAATGTGCATTTAGGAGGTAATATAGGAACTCCTCTATTACCTAAAATTGAAAGTATTAATTATGAAGATATAGCTGTAGTGGAGCTTTCTAGTTTTCAGCTAATATCTATGAGAACAAGCCCTGATGTAGCAGTAATAACTAATATTGCACCTAATCACTTAGATATTCATAAGGATATGAAAGAATATGTAGACGCAAAAAGAAATATAATCTTACATCAAAATGGATTTTCAAGAAGTGTGTTAAATTTTGATAACGAGATAACTAATAATTTAGAAGAAGATTGTAGAGGAACAGTCTATAAATTTAGCAGAAGTAAAAAAGTTGAAAATGGTGCGTATTTAAATGACGATAAAATCTATTTTAATGATAATGGAACAGATTTTGAAATTATGGATATTAAAGATATAAAAATTGCTGGTATGCATAATGTAGAGAATTATATGACGGCTATTTGTGCAGTGTGGGGAATGGTTGAAAAGGAAACTATTGTAAATGTGGCTAAGAATTTTGGAGGAGTTGAACATAGAGCAGAATTTGTTAGAGAGTTAAACGGAGTTAAATATTTTAACGATTCTATAGCCTCAAGCCCAACAAGAACAGCATCGGGTACATTGTCGTTGTATAAAGATAGAATAATTTT
This sequence comes from uncultured Eubacteriales bacterium, assembly GCA_964369405.1. Classification (GTDB taxonomy): domain Bacteria; phylum Bacillota; class Clostridia; order Oscillospirales; family Acutalibacteraceae; genus CAYJFG01. Next base: position 23,208 of record CAYJGB010000002.1, on the reverse strand, counting down.
AATTGCTGGTGGTTATGATAAAAACATTCCGTATGAACCATTAGGACCAGTGATAGCTTGTAAAGTAAAAACATTAATTTTAATGGGTGATACTGCTCCAAAGATTGAAAAAGCTGTAAAAGAATGTGCAGAGTATAACAGTAGCTTGCTTACAATTATTAATGTTACAAATATGGAGCAAGCAGTAAATAAAGCGTATGAAATAGCAAAAAGTGGAGATATAGTTTCTATGTCGCCTGCTAGTGCTAGTTTTGATTTGTATAAAAACTTTGATGAAAGAGGAAAACATTTCAAAACATTAGTAAATAATTTAAAATAGGTGATTAATGTGAAAGAGTTAATATATGAACTATGCTCAGCAAACGGAGTGTCTGGAAGAGAGAACTCAATTTGTCAAGTTGCAAGTAATAATTTAAAAGATATCGCCAAAGTATATACAACAAATATGAATAGTATTATAGCTGAGTGTGGAAATTTAGAAAGTGAATATACTATTTTACTAGATGCACATATTGACCAAATTGGTTTAGTGGTTACGTATATTGATGAAAAAGGTTTTATTAAAGCTAATGCGTGTGGTGGGATAGATAGGCGAGTAATACAAGGCGAGATATTTAAAATATTAGGAAAAAAAGATGTGGAAGCCGTTGCATGTTGCTTGCCACCTCATTTAACAGATGGTAATGAGGATAAAGCGATAAAAGCAGATGATTTATGGTTTGATACAGGATTGCCATTAGAAAAAGTAAAAGAGTTAATATCACTAGGAGATACAATTGTATTTGATAATCAACCTATGCAGCTTATAAACAATAGAATATCATCAAAAGCACTTGACAATAGAGCAGGGGTAACAACTTTGATTGAAGTTGCAAAAAGAATTAATAATGTTAATCTTAATTGTAAAGTAGTGCTATCTTTATCGTCACAAGAAGAAGTATCTTTTACAGGAGCAAAGACATCAACTTTTTCTATAGAGCCTAACGAAGCGATTGTAGTAGATGTTAGTTTTGCTACACAAGAAAATGTGTCACCTATGAAAAGTGGAGAGATGGGCAAAGGTGCGATGATAGGTGTAGGTACAACTCTTGATAAAGATATTACAAATAAGTTGATTGAAATTAGTAAAAAACATAACATTGATTATCAGTTAGAGATATTAGCAGGAGCAACAGGAACTAACGCAGATACAATATCAAGCACTAAAAAAGGTGTAAAAACAGGTATGGTAAGTATACCTTTAAAAAATATGCATACTCAATGTGAGATAATAGATATGTATGATATAGAATGTGTAGTGAAAATTATAAGTGAATATATCGTCGAAAGGAGTGCTACTTTATAATGGATATTAAACTATTAGAAAAACTTTGTTGTGCAAGTGGCGTATCTGGTGACGAGGGTGAAGTTAGAGATATAATTATGAACGAGATAAAAAATCACGTAGATAATTTTGAAGTTGATGCATTAGGTAATATAATTGCATTTAAATCTGGAAAAAACAAAGCATCTAAAAAGATAATGTTATCTGCACATATGGACGAAGTAGGTTTTGTAGTAACAAATATAGCGAGTAGTGGAGTTTTAAAAGTTTCTGCTGTAGGTGGCATAGATAGACGTGTTATATTAGGTAAACAAGCAACTGTAGGTAAAAACAAGATAAATGCAGTGTTTGGAGTAAAACCTATACATTTATTGACAGCAGAGGAAAAAGACAAAATCCCTAAAATAGATGATATGTATTGTGATATTGGAGCAGATAATAAAAAAGAAGCGGAAAAATATATTGATTTAGGCGATACAGTAGCGTTTAAGTCTAAGTTTGTAATTGATGAAGATAGAATTATCTCAAAAGCACTTGATGACAGAATAGGGTGTTTAGTTTTAATTGAGATAATTAAGCAAGAGATAGAATATGATATGTACTTTACATTTGTAGTTCAAGAAGAAGTAGGGTTGCGTGGAGCAAAGACAGCATCATATACAGTTAATCCAGATAGTGCAATAGTAGTAGAAGCTACAACAGCTTGCGATGTTGCACAAACAAACGAAGACAAAAAAGTATGTAAACTTAGTGAAGGTTCAGTAATATCATTTATGGACAGAGCGACAATATATGATAAAGAATATGTAAACTTAGCACTAGAAGTTGCAAAGAATAATAATGTAGCAGTACAAATAAAAAAAGCTGTTGCAGGTGGTAATGATAGTGGAGCGATACACTGTAGTAGAAGTGGAGTAAGAACTCTTGCAGTGTCTTTTCCTTGTAGATATATTCATAGTGCTAATTCGATAATATCAAGAAAAGATTATAACTCAGTATATACAATAGTGAAAAAGACAGCAGAAATAATAGCAGGTACAGAGAATTGATATATGTTTTAAGTGATAATAAAAAATGTTATATCGAAGAATATATTAAAAACAATAACACACTATTTAGCATTAAAATTTATAGCAGATATAAAAATTATATAGATAAAGATATTTATGATATATGGGTACAAGTTATTAATGACAGTGCTACTGCGTTAATATCTAAAAGTGATGGTTATATGATTGTAGATGTATTACAAAGTGCAGATTTAGAAGAGATTTTTGAATTTGTAAATATAATAGGATATAGTGAAATACTATGTGATTATAATATTGATATATTTGATAATAGTAAAATTAATATCGGTTATGTGATGAAGTATAGTTATAATAATAAAATAGATAATTATATTATAAAAACAAATGATATTACATTTAATTTAAATGAATATAAAGAAGCGTATGAAGTTTTAAATTCTTGTAAAGATGATAATTTTAAAATACCCTCATATGAAGATTTTATATTGGATATGTCGTATAAGGTGCGTAAAAATGTTGCTGAAGTTTTGACTATTAAATTTAAAAATACACCTATAGCTACAGCTAGTATGATTTACAGTTGTAGCTATGGTGCAGTTATTGGAGCAGTTGCAGTAAAAAAAGAATATCAAAATTTAGGGTATGGGAAAATAATAGTTTCAAAATTAATTCAGAATATATTAGATAAACAAATAAAAAATATATATTTGCAATGTAACACAGAAAGAAATAAGAAATTTTATAATAAATTAAATTTTATAGAATGTGAAAAATTCAAAAATATTACATATAAGGAAAACAGATAATGGAAAATAATTTTTTTAATATAGATGAAAGAATAATAAAAGCTAGTGATAAAGCATTAGAATTATGCAAAGAAGAGATAAGAAAAATAGAAGAAATTCAAGAATATAATCAACAAAAAATGTTGTATGCGTTTCAAAAAGTAGGAATTAGCGAAAGTCACTTTACATCATCAACAGGGTATGGTTATGATGATAGAGGGCGTGAAGCACTTGATAAAGTATATTCAATTATGTTTGATGCAGAAGATGCACTAGTCAGACATAGTTTTGCAAGTGGTACTCATACATTAGCAGTAGCATTGTTTGGAGTTTTGCGACCAAATGATACAATGCTATGTATTACAGGCACACCTTACGACACGTTGCATGGTGTAATAGGAATAAATCAGAAAAAAGACAATGTAAACAGAGGTAGCTTAAAAGATTTTGGAATTAACTATAAACAAATAGAGTTAAAGAATGAGCAAACTATTGATGTTGAAAAAACTATTAGTGCAATAAATGAAAATGTTAAAATGGTGTATATTCAACGCTCAAGAGGGTACAGTATTAGACCATCAATTACAACGAAAGAAATAGTTGAAGTATCGAAACAAATTAAAGCAAAACACCCTAATTGTATTATTATGGTTGATAATTGTTATGGTGAATTTGTAGAAAAAGAGCAACCACTAACAGGTGGATATGTAGATTTAATAGCAGGGTCACTGATAAAAAATGCTGGTGGAGGGATTGCTCCAAGTGGTGGATATATAGCAGGAAAAAAGGAATTAATTGAAATGTGTGCTTGTAGATTTACTACTTCATCAACAGGTAAAGAGATAGGAGCTACACTGGGAAATAACAGGGAATTATTTATGGGCAGTTTTAATGCACCGAATATAACAGGGGAGGCACTTAAAACAGCGATTTATGCCTCAGCATTATATACAGTGTTAGGGTTTGAAGTGTTACCAAAATATAACGAAACAAGAGCAGACATAATACAAGTTTTAAAACTTAACACAAGTGAAGCTTTAATTGCATTTTGTCAAGGTGTGCAAAAAGGTGCACCAGTTGATTCGTTTGTTACACCACAACCATGGGATATGCCAGGGTATGATAGTAAAGTTATAATGGCAGCAGGTGCATTTACATTAGGTTCATCAATAGAGCTTTCTGCCGATGCACCACTTAGAGAACCTTTTGCAGTATGGTTGCAAGGTGCGTGGAATTTCCATAGTGGAAAAGTTGGTGTTATGTTGTCAGCACAAACTATGTTAGAAAAAGATTTACTTAAAAATATTTAAGTGTTATCTTTATAGTATTCTTCAGCCTTAGCTAATAAAATAGTTTTGTCGTTTTCAAGATTATTTTCTTGAACTTCAACAAGTAAATAATTTAATATATCACCTATTGTTTTGCCTTTTTCAATTCCTAAAGCAATAAGGTTGCAACCGTTTATATTTAAATCTTTTATGGTGATAAGCTCGTTGCTTGATTTTATTTCATCTAAAATTTTAACATAACTATTAATTCGCTCAATTTGGTCTTGGTGATGATAAGCAGACTTTGCACAGGAGTCAGCAAGCTGTACATCTGCTAATTTATAAGCGTAATCAAAACCTATTTTATTTAATAATCTTTTGACAGCTTTATGAGTAGGACTACAAAAATAGTCATGATAATAAATTAGTGTTTTAACATCTGTTGAAAATTTTCTTGAAAACTTTAAGTTTTTTAAAATCTCGTTTGCGATTTTTTCACTATGCTCAGCGTGATTATGATAATGACATATATTGTTTTCGTCTTTTTCTTGAACGTGTGGTTTGCCTAAGTCGTGTAGTAACATTACCATTCTTAGTGTTTTGTCTGCTTTAATGTTTTCAACAGCTGTTACTGTATGCTCCCACAAGTCTAAATTATGATAAGGGTTATGTTGATTGTATTTATACATAATTTTTAGTTCTGGTATTATCTCGAATATTACCTCGTGGTAGCTTCTTAAAACTTCTCCACAATAGTCACCAATCAATAATTTAATTAGTTCAACTGCTACCCTCTCTTTTGAGATGTTGTGTAGTAGTTTTTTGTTTTTTATTATTGAATTATGTGTTTTACTTTCAATTTTATATCCAAAAGTTGCACTAAAACGTAATGCTCTAAGTATTCTTAGTGCGTCTTCATTAAATCTTTTATCAGGGTTTCCTACACAGCGTATAATCTTATTATTAATATCTTCTATACCGTTGCATATATCTATAATACCATCTTCATCATTATAGGCTATAGCGTTTATTGTAAAATCACGCCTTGTTAAATCATCTTCAATGTTTTTAGAAAAGCTTACATTTTCAGGACGTCTATTATCTTTATAATTTCCGTCAACTCTAAAAGTTGTTATCTCGTACAAATCGTTATCATAAACTACTCCAACTGTACCATGTTTAATACCATTGTGTATTTGCTTATAATCTTTAAATATCTTCATGGTATCTTGTGGAGTAGCATTTGTTGTTATATCCCAATCATATGGGGTTCTTCCTTGAAAACTATCTCTAACACATCCGCCAACTATATATGCATTAAATCCATTTGATTTTATTATCTGTATAATATTTTGTACAGTTATCGGCATAGTAATCGTCATATTATCACGCTCCATAACTTTATTATACATAAAGTAGTTTCCTTAATCAATCTTTACTTTTACTTTATATTTAAAAATGGTATTTTGTAATTCCTCTTTCTTGGGTTACAACCACATTTATAATTTACTAGTATTGCATCTTCTCCGATTAATTCAATACTATCCCAAAAAATAACGATATCATCACATCTTCCAAACAGCCCAAAACATTTTAATCTGCCGTAAATAACAATAGCTATAATTTTAGCTGTTATTACATCAACTTCTACATCATCTACATAACCTAAAATTGTTCCATCTTTAGAATTAATTACTTCTTTGTGGCGTAAATCAACAATTCTACAATTCATAAAATATCAACTCCTAAACTATATATAAAACAATATATTACCAAAAAAAAGATTGTATTACTAAAAATTATATGGTATTATATTTAATATATGTTTTTGGAGGGGTAAAATGAGTAGTTATGTTATTGTGTCTGATAGCACACTAGACTTAAATCAAAAATATTGTGAACGATTAAATGTAGAAGTTATACCAATGCAATTCAATATGGACGGCAAAGAGTATAAACACTATATTGATGCTAGAGAGATGAACTTTCAAGATTTTTATAAAAACTTGAGAGATGGGAAATCATCAACAACAAGTCAGATTAATTACACACAATATTATGAAACTTTTTATAATATATTAGTTCAAGGAAAAGATATTATATATATTTCTTTTTCATCTGCGATGAGTGGTTCGTATAATACATCACTAATAGCAATTGCAGATTTAAAACAGAAATATCCACTTAGAAAAATTACAGCAATTAATTCAAGGTCAGCTTCAATAGGTGAGGGATTGTTAGTATATAATGCTTCACTACAAATGCAAAAAGGTTATTCATACGAGAGTTTATGTGAATGGATAATTAAAAAAAGAAACAATGTTTGCCATTGGTTTATAGTAGATGATTTAGAACACTTGAAAAAAGGTGGAAGAATTAGCGAGTTTTCAGCAAATGTTGGGAAACTACTACAAATTAAACCTATGTTAACAGTAGATAAAATGGGTTCTTTAAAAAGTGTTGGAAAAGTAAGAGGTATTACCAAATCACTTCAAACACTTACAGATAAAGTTCTTCGAGATGCAGATTTACTATCTACACAAACTATAATTATTGGACATGCCGATTCATATGATAATGCAGTTATATTAAAATCAATGATTCTTGAAAAAGTATCAGTCACTAAGGTGATTATATCTGACATTGGCCCAGTAATAGGTACTCATGTAGGTAGTGGTATGATAGGTATAACATTTATGGGGAACAGAAAAAACACATAGCATATAGTTATGAAACAAAAGAAATATAAGGAGTAAAAAAATATGAAAATTAATTTTAAAAAAGGAATTATTTTAGCATTAGTAGCAATTCAAATGATGTTTGTATTTACAGCGTGTGGAGATGAGTTAGAAGTTGACCCTACTAAAAATGCTGATAAAGGTTATATAGGAAGTACAGAAAAAGATGGTTATAAATTTGATGTATATGAAGACTATGTGAAAATCACAGAGTATGTTGGAAAAGATGAAACAGTAACAGTTCCAAAAACATTAGAAGATAAAGAAGTAAAAGAAATTGCAGACCAATCTTTTAAAGACGAAGAGGGTAGAACAATAAAAAAAGTTATTTTACCAAACACAATTACAACAATGACACAATATGCGTTTTACCAATTATCAACAGTAGAAGAGATTGTGTTTGATGGAGAAAACCCAAATTTTGTAACGGAAGATGGAGTAATTTATAACAAAGATAAAACTTTGATTATAGCGTATCCAGCAATGCTTGATAAAAAAGAATATAATATTCCAGATACAGTTGTAGAAATTGAAGATTCACAATTTTCAAATTTAGCATATTTAGAGAATATAACAATACCAGAATCAGTAACTAGTATAGGAAACTGGGCGTTTAAAAATTGCACTAAACTAAAAAGTGTAAAAATTCCAAATAGTGTAGAATTTATTGGAACAGCACCATTTATCGGTTGCGTGGGTATGAAAGAATTTACAATGTCACAAAATGATATAGAATCATTTAATGAAGCAACACTTATGGGCACAACACTTGATACAATATATGGTTACCCTGGTACAACAGTAGAAACTATTGCAAATGATTTAGGTGTAAACTTTGAAAGTCTTGCATAATTAATAAAATGATGAACTTGTTTTGATAAAAAATCAAAGCAAGTTCTACTTATTTGTAAATAAATAAAAAATAAAAGAAATTACTCTCTTTTTTCTTTAAAAGAAACATCAAAATATTTAAAAAGTGTATAATATATAAGATTTAGATAAAATTTATCATAAATGTAAATTTTTTAGAAATTCTAAATTATATTAAATGTTTTTCGCATTAATTATTCAAATTTAGGTGATTTTTTGAAAACAGCATTGTTAATTTCTAAAACTAAAGATAGTGTGTTGCCTTTGATTGAACTTTTAAAGTCTGAGGGCTATGAAAAATTCACTACAGTATTTACATCTCAACAAGCAGTTGTGGCTGTTAGTGAAAACGAGTATGATATAATTATAATAAATACCCCAATTCTAGACTCAACAGGAATTACGCTGTCTTTTGAGATGTGTGAAAAGACACGTTCTGGGGTTTTCTTAATAATTAAGTCTGACGCGCTTGATAAAGTACAATCTAAAATAGAGGAACATGGTGTTATTATTATACCTAAACCAATTAGTAAGCATTATTTTCATCATGCTATTATCTTTTGGCAAGTTAGTAAAATTCGTTTAGAAGGATTAGCACAAGAAAACTTAATGCTTAAAAATAAAGTTGAAGAAATCAATTTAATTAACAGAGCTAAATTTGTTTTGATAAAATGTTTATCTATGAGCGAGGCTCAAGCGCACAGTTATTTAGAAAAGCAAGCTATGGATATGCGACTTACAAAGATAAAAATAGCTCAGCAAGTTTTAACAACTTACGAAATATAATGTAATTATACTAAATAGTTTATAGATTTTCTTAATATAGATTTAATTCAGGAAAGGATGTTTTTGATGAGTAATAAGGCTTATCTCGTATTAAAAAATGGGACAGTATTTGAGGGAAAGGCTTTTGGCGCAACTAAAGAAGTAACAGGTGAATTAGTTTTTACAACTGCTATGACAGGTTACTTAGAGACACTTACCGACCCTAGTTATTTTGGTCAAGTGGTTATACAAACATTCCCATTAATCGGTAATTATGGAGTTATTCCAGCCGACTTTGAAAGTGCTAAGCCAGCACTTAAAGCGTATGTAGTAAGAAATAGGTGTCAAGAACCTTCCAATTTCCGTTGCGAGGGTACTCTTGACACTTTTTTAAAGGACAGTGATGTCCCAGGGATATACGATTTAGACACAAGAGCGCTTACAAGAATAGTAAGAGAGTACGGTGTAATGAACTGTAAAATTGTTTATACACTTGACAATCTTGAAAGCGATTTAAAGGAAATAAACGATTATAAAGTGGTTGATGCAGTAAAATCTGTTACATCAAAAAGTACAGAAGTGTTTAAACCAGAAAATCATAAATTAAATGTAGTTCTTTGGGACTTTGGTGCAAAAGATAATATAAGACGTGAACTTGTAAACAGAGGTTGTAATGTTACAGTTGTACCAAGTACGACAAAAGCTGAAGAAATAATTAAATTAAATCCAGATGGTATAATGCTTTCTAATGGACCTGGTGACCCTATAGAAAATGCAGATATTATAGAAGAGTTAAAAACACTATGTAATAAAAAAATTCCTACATTTGGAATTTGCTTAGGACATCAACTTTTAGCATTATCACAAGGTGCTACTACAGAAAAATTAAAATATGGACATCGTGGAGCAAATCAACCTGCTAAGGAAACAGCTACAGGTAGAGTTTATATAACTAGTCAAAACCATGGCTATGCAGTTGTAGGTAAAAGTTTACCTAACAATGCAGTAGAGAGCTTTATAAATGCTAATGATGGAACTTGCGAAGGTGTAGAATACAATGATATGCCAGCTTTTTCAGTACAATTCCACCCAGAAGCTAGTGCAGGACCTTTGGATACAGCATATTTATTTGATAAATTTATTGATATGATGAGTAAATAATATAAAACAGATTATAATTTTTTGATGTGAAAGGATTGGTAAACAATGCCTCTTAATAAGGATATAAAAAGAGTATTGGTAATTGGCTCTGGTCCAATTGTAATTGGTCAAGCAGCAGAATTTGACTATGCAGGAACACAAGCATGTAGAGCGTTAAAAGAAGAGGGTTTAGAAGTTATATTAATAAACTCAAACCCAGCTACAATAATGACAGATAACGCTATGGCTGATAAAATATATATAGAGCCACTTAACTTAGAAACAGTTAAAAGAATTATTTTAAAAGAAAAACCAGATAGTTTATTATCTACATTAGGTGGACAAACTGGTTTAACACTTTCAATGCAACTGGCAAAAAAAGGGTTTTTAGCAGAAAATAACGTTAAGTTATTAGGTGCTAATCCTGAAACTATAGACAAAGCAGAAGACCGTCAAATGTTTAAAGATACTATGCAGTCTATTGGACAACCTGTAATACCTTCTCTAGTTGTAACAGATGTTGAAAGTGCTGTTAAATTTGCAGAAGAAATTACTTATCCAGTTATCATCAGACCAGCTTTCACACTTGGTGGAAGTGGTGGAGGAATCGTAAACAACGAGGAAGAATTAAGAGAAATTACTGCTAATGGATTAGCACTTTCTCCAATCACTCAAGTTTTAGTAGAAAAATGTATATCTGGTTGGAAAGAAATAGAATTTGAAGTTATGAGAGATTCAGACGGTAATGTTATCACTGTTTGTTCTATGGAAAACTTTGACCCAGTAGGTGTGCATACTGGCGATAGTATTGTTATTGCTCCAGCTGTTACTCTTTCAGATAAAGAGTATCAAATGCTTAGAAGTGCATCTCTTAATATTATCTCTGCTTTAGGTGTTGAGGGTGGTTGTAACTGTCAATTTGCACTACATGCAGAATCTTTTGAGTATGCAGTTATTGAAGTTAACCCTAGAGTGTCACGTTCTTCAGCTCTAGCTTCAAAAGCTACAGGTTACCCTATAGCAAAAGTTGCTGCTAAAATTGCAATTGGCTACACTTTAAGCGAAATTAAAAATGCAGTTACAGGCAATACATATGCATGTTTTGAACCTGCTTTAGACTATGTAGTAGTAAAATTTCCTAAATGGCCTTTTGATAAATTTGTATATGCTAAACGTCAATTAGGTACTCAAATGAAAGCTACTGGAGAAGTTATGGCGATTGCTACAACTTTTGAAGAAGCTATGATGAAAGCTGTTCGTGGTGCAGAAATATCTTTAAAAACTATGAATAGTGATAAGTTTGTAAATATGTCTGTAGAAATGCTTAGAAAACGTTTAGAAGTTTGTGATGACGAGAGAGCGTTTTGTATATATCAAGCACTTAAAAAAGGTATTTCAGTTGATGATGTACATGAAATTACAATGGTAGATGAATGGTTCCTGAATAAACTATTAAATCTAATAGATACAGAAGCAAAACTAGAAAAAGAAAAGCTAACAGATGAACTATATCTACAAGCTAAAAATTACGGATTTTTAGATGAAACAATAGAAAAATTAAGCAGACAAAAAATTGAAAATCCAGTTTTACCAGTTTATAAAATGGTTGATACTTGTGCTGCTGAATTTAAAGCTCAAACACCTTATTTCTATTCAACTTACGATACATTTAACGAGGCTGATGAGTTTATAAAAGAAAAAAATTCAGGCAAGAAAAATGTAATAGTATTTGGTTCAGGACCAATTAGAATTGGTCAAGGTATTGAGTTTGACTATGCATCAGTTCACTGTGTATGGGCACTTAAAGAAGCAGGGTTTGATGTTATAATTGTAAACAACAACCCAGAAACAGTTTCTACTGATTTTGATACAGCTGACAGACTTTACTTTGAACCACTTACTAACGAAGACGTAATGGGCATAATTAACACAGAAAAACCTTATGGTGTTGTTGTGGCGTTTGGTGGTCAAACAGCTATCAAATTAACACAATTCTTAAGTGACAACGGAGTTAAAATATTAGGAACTTCTGCTGATAGTATTGATATGGCTGAGGATAGAGAACGTTTTGATGAACTACTTGAAAGACATAATATAAAACGTCCTCAAGGAATAACAGTAATGAGCGCTCAAGAAGCATTAGATGTTGCAAGCAAAATAGGATATCCTGTTTTAATGCGTCCATCTTATGTTTTAGGTGGTCAAAATATGATTATCGCTTATAATGATGATGATATTGTAGAATATATGTCAATAATATTATCTCAAAACATAGAAAATCCTATCTTAATTGATAAATACTTGATGGGTACTGAAATAGAAGTTGATGCTATTTGCGACGGAGAAGAAATTTTAATACCTGGTATTATGGAGCATATCGAGCGTGCCGGTGTTCACTCAGGTGACTCAATAGCTGTTTATCCTGCGTGGAGCTTAAACGATGAGATGACTCAAACAATTATCAGCTCTTCAAGGGATTTAGCATTATCGCTTAAAACTAAAGGGTTAGTTAATATTCAGTATTTGATTTATAAAGACGACTTATATGTTATAGAGGTAAATCCTCGTTCTTCAAGAACAATTCCATATATAAGTAAAGTTACAGGCGTTCCTATGGTTGACTTAGCGACTAAAGCAATGCTTGGCGAAAAACTTGTTGATATGGGATATGGAACAGGGTTATATAAAAAATCACCATATATGGCTGTTAAAGTACCAGTGTTCTCTTTTGAAAAACTAATTAATGTTGATAACCATTTAGGTCCTGAAATGAAATCAACTGGTGAAGTTTTAGGTATTGCAAGTACACTTGAAGAAGCACTTTATAAAGGTTTAGTAGCAGCAGGATACAAGATGACAAAATCTGGTGGAGTTTTAGTAACTGTTAGAGATAGCGATAAATCAGAAGTTGGCGATTTAGTTAAAAAATATTATGAACTAGGTTTTGAAATATATGCAACTAAAGGAACAGCAAAAATATTAAATAATTATGGGATAAAATCGACTATTGTTGATAAAATTCATGAGTCTTCAGATGTTAATACATTAACACTTATTGAAAGTGGAAAAATAAGTTATGTAATTTCTACATCTTCTAAAGGTAGAATACCTACTAGAGATAGTGTAAAAATTAGAAGAAAAACAGTTGAAAGAAATATACCTTGCTTAACATCTATAGATACAGCTAAAGCACTTGTAGAGTGCTTAAAGAGTAGATATTCTTCAAAAAGCACAGAGCTTGTAGATATAAACAATATGAGAGAAAACAAAACAGAGTTTAAATTTACAAAAATGCATGGTTGTGGAAATGACTACATTTACTTTAATTGTTTTGACCAAAAAATCGATAATCCAGAGGGATTAAGCGTAAGATTATCGGACAGACATTATGGTATTGGTGGAGATGGAGTAATACTAATATGTAAATCAGATATAGCAGATGCGAAAATGCGTATGTTTAATTTAGACGGTTCAGAAGGTAAAATGTGTGGTAATGGAATACGTTGCATAGGTAAATTCTTATATGATTACAATATGGTAGACGATGATAAAACACACATAACTATAGAAACATTAAGTGGAGTTAAAACTCTTAAAGCGTACAAGCAAGACGGAGAAGTAACAAAACTTAGAGTAGATATGGGTAAAGCTGAATTAAACCCTAAGAACATACCAGTAGCAATAGATAAAGAAAAAGTTGTAAATGAAGAAGTAACTATTGACGGTGAAAAGTATAATATAACTTGTGTATCTATGGGAAACCCACATTGTGTAACTTTTATAGATGATGTAGAAAATTTCGACTTAGAAACAATAGGTCCTAAATTTGAAAGCAACGAACTATTCCCAGAAAGGGTAAATGCAGAATTTGTAAAAGTGTTAGATAAAAATACAATTATAATGCGTGTTTGGGAGCGTGGCAGTGGCGAAACATGGGCTTGTGGAACAGGTGCTTGTGCAGTAGCAGTTGCAGCAGTAGAAAATGGATATTGCTCAAAAAATGAGGATATAACAGTAAAGCTTAAAGGTGGAGATTTAGTGATTAAATATACTGATGAAACTGTATATATGACAGGCTCTGCTGAAAATGTGTTTGAAGGAACAATAAAATTATAAATACTAAGTAATTATATAGGGTGGTAAATTCGCCCTATATAAGTTTTTATTTGACTAAGGAAAAGATTAAAATTTATGAGGAAAGGTGATATTTTATTATGACAAAATATATTTTTGTTACTGGTGGAGTAGTATCTGGATTAGGAAAAGGTATTACAGCTGCGTCGCTTGGTAGATTATTAAAAGCTAGAGGGCTTAAAGTAACAGCTCAGAAGCTAGACCCATATATAAATGTAGACCCAGGAACTATGAGTCCGTATCAACATGGTGAAGTATACGTAACAGACGATGGTGCAGAAACAGATTTAGACTTAGGACATTATGAGCGTTTTATAGATGAAGATTTAAATAAATTTTCTAATTTAACTACAGGAAAAGTGTACTCAAATGTTTTAGATAAAGAAAGAAAAGGCGACTACTTAGGACAAACTGTTCAAGTAATACCACATATAACTAACGAGATAAAAGGATTTATTTATGATGTTGGTAAAAGCTCAAATGCAGACGTAGTTATTACTGAAATTGGTGGTACAGTAGGTGATATAGAAAGTCAACCTTTCTTAGAAGCTATTAGACAAGTATCTTTAGAAGTTGGTAGCGAAAACTGTATTTTTGTTCACGTAACATTAGTGCCTTATATAAAAAGTAGTGGGGAACATAAGTCAAAACCTACTCAACATAGCGTTAAAGAATTACGTTCTTTAGGTATTAATCCAGATATAATTGTTTTACGTTGTGACGAACCATTAGATAAAACTATATTTAATAAAATAGCTTTATTCTGTAATGTAAAAAAAGATTGTGTTATCGAAAACAGAACTCTTCCAGTTTTATATCAAGCGCCATTAATGCTTGAGGAATATAATTTTTGCGACATAGTTTGTAGAGAATTATCTTTAGAAACTAAAAACAGTGATATGACGCAATGGTTAGAAATGCTAAAAAGAATTGAATCAAGAGAAAAACGTGTTAAAATTGCTTTAGTTGGAAAATATGTTCAACTACACGATGCATATTTATCTGTTGCAGAGGCTTTATATCACGCAGGATATGAAAACTCAGCATATGTTGATATTGAATGGGTTAACTGTGAATTAGTAACAGAATATACAGTTAATGAATTATTAGCTGATTGTGATGGAATATTAATACCTGGTGGTTTTGGCGATAGAGGTATAGAAGGAAAAATTACAGCTGCTAAATATGCTAGAGAAAATAATGTACCATATCTTGGAATATGCCTAGGTATGCAAACAGCAGTAATAGAATACGCAAGAAATGTACTTAACTTAAAAGATGCAAATTCAGAAGAGTTTGATGAACAATCTGATAATAAAGTAATATGGATTATGCCAGAACAAAAAGGAATAGAAACTAAAGGTGGAACAATGCGTTTAGGAGCATATCCTTGTAATGTTAAGAGTGATTCTATTATGGAAAAAGCATATGGAAAATCTGAAATTTCTGAAAGACATAGACATCGTTATGAGTTCAACAATGAATATAGAGAAGTCTTTAAAGAAAATGGTATGAGAGTTACAGGAACATCTCCAAACGGGATGTTAGTAGAAGCTGTAGAAATTCCAGAAAATGATTTCTATATTGGTGTGCAATATCACCCAGAATTTAAATCAAGACCAAACAGAGCTCATCCATTGTTTAGAGAATTTGTTAAAGCTAGTATTAAAAAATAAATTTACACAGAGGAGTTATTAAGATGAAAGTTAATTCTAATTATGATAATCTAGTACCAAGTTATCTTTTTGCAGAAATTGCAAAAAGAGTTAATGAATTTATAGCTCAAAACCCAGATAAAAATGTTATAAAATTAGGTATTGGTGATGTTACATTACCACTTGCACCAGTTGTAGTAGAAGCTATGAAAAAAGGTGCTGATGATTTAGCAAGTAAAGATTCTTTTAAAGGTTACCCAGACTATGAGGGATATGCTTTTTTAAGAGATGCAATCTCTAATTACTATAAAGAAAACGGTACACAAGTATCATCTGATGAAATATTTGTTAGTGACGGAGCTAAGAGCGACTGTGGCAATATCGGAGATATTTTTGATGAAGATAATGTAGTATTAGTAACAGACCCAGTGTATCCAGTTTATGTAGATACAAACATTATGTCAGGTAGAAAAATTGTATATGCTAATTCTACAAAAGAAAATGGCTTTGCAGCTATGCCTGATGAAAATGTAAAATGTGATATTATATATCTTTGCTCACCTAATAACCCTACTGGTTCAGCATATACAAAGGAACAACTTAAAATTTGGGTTGATTACGCAATTAAAAATGATGCAATTATACTTTATGATGCTGCTTACGAAGCTTTTGTAACTGAAGATGTACCTCGTTCAATATTCCAAATTGAGGGTGCTAGAAATTGTGCTATTGAGTTTTGTTCACTTTCAAAAACAGCTGGATTTACAGGCACACGTTGTGGATATACTGTAGTTCCTAAAGAACTTGAAAGAGATGGTAAAAACATCTACAAATTATGGTATAGAAGACAATCAGCTAAATTTAACGGAGTGTCTTGGCCAATTCAATGTGCAGCAGCAGCAGTATTTACAAAAGAAGGACAAAAACAAATTAAAGAAAATATAGCATATTATCAAGAAAATGCTAGAATTATTGCAAGTGCATTAGACGAGTTGAACATACCTTACACAGGTGGTACTAACTCACCATACTTATGGCTAGAATGCGCAAATGGTATGGGTTCTTGGGAGTTTTTCGATTATTTACTTGAAAATGCAAATGTTGTTGGAACACCAGGAGAAGGCTTTGGTAAAAATGGAGAGGGTTATTTCCGTTTAACTTCTTTTGGCGATAGAGAAAACACATTAGAAGCAGTAAGAAGAATTAAAAACTTAAAATTTTAATATAAATATATTTATGGAAGGGTTTTAAAATGGCTTTTTTACCTGTAAACAAAAAAGAAATGGATAAGTTAGGGTGGGAAAATCCTGATTTTATATTTGTAACTGGAGATGCTTATGTAGACCATCCAAGTTTTGGAATAAGTATATTATCTCGAGTTTTAGAGGATAAAGGGTATAAAGTTGCTGTTTTAGCCCAACCAAATTTTAAAAACAAAGACGATTTTAAAAGGCTAGGTAGACCAAATCTAGCCTTTTTAGTCACGTCTGGAAATATTGATAGTATGGTGCTAAATTACACAGCTGCTAAGAGAAAAAGAAGTGATGATGTATATTCAGCAGGTGGAGTTGGTGGGAAAAGACCAGATAGAGCTGTTATAGTGTACTCTAATATTCTTAAAGAGATATACCCAGATGTACCAGTGATTATAGGTGGGCTTGAAGCATCTTTTAGAAGATTTGCCCATTATGATTATTGGGACGATAAAGTGCGTCCATCTATATTAATTGATAGCAAGGCAGACATATTATCGTTTGGTATGGGTGAAAATCAGACAATTGAAATTGCTAAAAGGTTAAGTCAAAATAAAGCGATTGAAGATTTGTACGATATTAAAGGTATCTGCTATGCCATACCTACTAAAGATTATGTACCTATGTCTGTTGCAGATTGTCCTTCTTTCGAGAGAGTATGTGAAAACAAGAAAGATTATGCGCAAGCGTGTAAAAAGCAAATGGAAGAACAAGATGCTGTACGTGGTAAAACTATTATTCAGCGTCATGGTAGCAAAATAGTGGTGCAAAATCCACCTATGCCACCTCTTACACAAAGTGAGCTTGACTATGTATATTCGCTAAACTATGAAAGAATGTATCACCCTATGTATGAGAAAAGTGGGGGAGTACCTAGTATTCAAGAAGTAGAATTTTCTATTACTCACAATAGAGGTTGTTTTGGTGCTTGTAACTTTTGCTCAATTGCCTACCACCAAGGAAGAGCAGTAACTTCTAGGAGTGAGGAATCTGTTATAGAAGAAGCTGTTAAACTTACCAAAAGCGCTAGATTTAAAGGTTATATACATGATGTAGGAGGGCCAACAGCGAACTTTAGGCAACCATCTTGTAAAATTCAAGAAAAGGCTGGGTTATGTAAAAATAAAAAATGCTTAGCTCCGAGACCTTGTAAAATGTTAGATGCTGACCATAGTGAGTATTTAAGTTTACTTAGAAAACTTAGAAAACTACCAAAAGTTAAAAAAGTTTTTATACGTTCTGGTATTCGTTATGACTATATGTTAGAAGATGAAAGCAAAGCATTTTTTAAAGAATTAGTAGAACATCATATAAGTGGGCAGCTAAAAGTTGCTCCAGAACATTGTAGTGCAGTAGTTTTAGATAAAATGGGAAAACCTTATATCGAAGCATATAAAAGGTTTTCTAATGAGTTTTACAAGCTAACTAAACAAGCTAACAAGGAACAGTATCTAGTACCATACTTAATGTCATCTCACCCTGGTTCAACTCTTAAAGATGCAATTGAACTTGCGTTGTTTCTAAAAAAAGAGAAGATACATCCAGAGCAAGTACAGGATTTTTATCCAACCCCTGGTACAGTATCAACTTGTATGTTTTATACTGGTATAGACCCACTTACAATGCAAGAGGTATATGTGCCTAAAACGCAGAAAGAAAAATCAATGCAACGTGCTTTATTACAATGGTATAACCCTAAAAACAAACAAGCAGTAATAGATGCACTAGTAATAGCAGGTCGCAGAGATTTAATAGGTAATTCTGCTAATTGTTTAGTAACTCCAACTGCTCAGTATAATATACAAAAAAACAATAATAAAACTAGCAATAGAAACAAAAACAAAAAATCTGGCAAAAACTTCAAAAAAGTAGTGAAAAAGCATAAATGATATGGTAAAATATAAGAGTAAGATAAAATTGATAGCTACTGTTTTAGTAGTAATAGTTTTGGTTATTTTGTTTTTTACAACGGATTTAAACAAAACTATTAATAAAATGTATTTAGAATTTTTTACTGTAACATCAACTATTAGCAGTAAAGATGGTTTATATGTTCATTTTATTGATGTTGACTGTGCAGACAGTATATTGATTACTGATAACGATAAAAATGTATTGGTTGATACTGGTAATGAATCGTTGCGTTCTAAGTCGGTTGAGTATTTAAAAGACAATGCAATAACTAATTTAGACTTGTTAATTTTGACTCATTATGATAAAGACCATGTAGGGTCAGCTGTAGATATTATGAATGAGATTAAAGTTGATAGAATAATTGTTCCAGTAGGGTTTACAGATGAAAGCGAAGATAATGAGTTGCTTTTTGAAATTATCGATACTGCGAATAGCTTAGATATTCCTTTTGACGAAATTTCAGCATATCAAAACATCAATATAGGAAATTATACTTTAGAAATCATTTCTCCACTAATAGAGTATGAAAATTCTAATGATAATTCAATAGTAAGCAGATTAATTTACAAAGATACAAGTTTTCTGCTTACTGGTGATATTGCAAAATCAGAGATTGATATTTTAAATACATATGCAGATATTAGTGCTGATGTTATTAAAGTAGCACATCATGGTAGTAAAAGTTCATCTAACGAGGAGTTTATAAGTGCAGTTGATGCAAAATATGCTGTAATAAGTGTAGGGGAGAACTACTATGGATTACCATCTTATGCAGTTATTGATTCGTTTGAGCAATTAGGAGCAAAAGTTTTAAGAACTGATGAAAGTGGTTCAATAGTGTTTTATTCTGACGGTTCAAATTTAGAATATAATACTCAATATTAATAAAAAGAGGTGTGATATATTATGAAATCTTTAAAAGTGGACAAAATAGAGAACGGTTACATAATATGTATAGATAAAGATAAAAAATACTTTGCGATAAGTGTAGATGAAGTTAAAAACAAGGTTAAAAAGGGTGACAGAATTACTATTAGCGATAGTGGAGAGATTAAGTTAAGTAATTCAAAATAGTTTATAATTACAATTAAGATTGTAATTAAATATAATATTAAATTTGAAAAGAGGTATTTTTATGGTAAGGAAAGGTAAAATATTTGTTTCGATAGTTCTAACTGCTTTATTAGTTTTAACATCAGTTTCGTTTAATGTAATAGCAGCACAAAATCAAGAAATTTTAATTACAGATACAATTGATATTGCGAAAAACAACGTAAACAGTACAACAGACTTAGTTACTAGTACATCGTCTTATGAGCTTGCAATTCAAGAAGTCGTGGATGCAGCAAAAAAATACATTAGTGAAGTTGATATTTCTTCTTATGCAATAGATAGAAGTGATATGCCTAAATTTGTTGAAGATTTGTTATACGACAATCCAGAATTGTTTTATGTTGATAACTCAGTGGGATATAGTTATTTTTCATCTAACAATACAGTGTCAAAAGTTATGTTGACTTTTAACTTTACTCAGGAAGAAGTGCTTAATGAACAAGGTGAAATAGATGAAATTTCAAGTTACATTGTAAATAAAACTCAAAGTATGCAAACCGAAGCAGAAAAAGCATTATTTGTACATGACTACTTAGTATTAAATACACAGTATGATTACAATTTATTAGAAACAGGAACAGCGCTTGATATGTCTTACTCAATGTATGGTGCATTAATTGATAATATTGCAGTTTGTCAAGGTTATATGCTAGCGTATATATATCTTTTAGAACAAATTGGTATAGAGTCTGTTGATGTAAGTAGCGATACAATGAACCATACTTGGAATTTAGTTAATATTGATGATAATTGGTACCACGTAGATGTTACATGGGATGACCCAACTCCAGATATTTACGGAAGAGTTATGCATAATCACTTTTTACTAAATAATACAGAAATAAGTAGTAATCATAGTGGTTTTACACCGGAGTTTCCAGCAAATTCTACTGATTTTTCAAATGCATTTTGGAAAAATGTATCAACTCAAATTGTAAATATGAATGGTGATTTATTCTACTTTACTGCTACAAAACAACTTAAAAAAGTTAATATTGATGGTGTTGAATTAGAAACTATACCATATACTACAGATTCATGGGAGGCATTTGGAACTGGTGGTGCAAATTATAGTGGTAATTATGCGAAAATGGCTACTGACTATAGTGAAATTTACTACAATACATCAAAAGGTATTTACTCAATGGACTTTAATGGTGCTAATAATGAATTAATTTATACACCAAATTTAGAAGAAGGAACATTGATTTATGGTTTAGTAATTAAAGATGGATATTTACAATACAGTACAAGCAGTTCACCAAATGAAGATGACACTCTTTACAATACAGGAATAATGATTGAAGAAAGTGGTTCAAAATTAGTTCTTAGAGGTGATATAAACTTTGATGGTAAGTTGAATATAATTGATTTGCTTGAATGTAGAAAATATATAGCTAAAATGATTACTTTTACAGAAGACCAAATTAAAGTAGCTGATTTAAATGATGATGGAAGATTAAGTTTACCAGATGTTGTTTATATGCAATTTGTGCTAGGAAAGATTTTACCAGAAAGTTATATATATATCTAATTTGATTATTTAAAGTAGTTTATATAAAAGTTTTTAAATTATTGATGTTTTAGTGTGTGAAATTTGTTATGTGTGTATTTGAAAATATGTCTAAATTGACATTGGAATTTAATATCATATTTTATAAATACAATATAAAACAAGAGTACTATAATTAAAATTATGGTCACGGTTAGCCGTGACCATATGTATTTTTTAGATATAAAAATCATAATTTTGTGATTATGTATTAAAGTTGATTAAAGAATAGAGGAATAAAAATTGATTAAGAAGAATGATGTTTTTGAGGTAACAATTGAAGGCATGACTACAGAAGGCAGTGGAGTTGCAAGAGTAGAGAATGTGGCTGTTTTTGTAGCCAACAGTGCTATTGGAGATGTTGTATCTATAGTAATTATAAAAGTTTCAAAAAAATATGCTATTGGAAAGATATTAGATGTAATAAAAGCATCAGAGTACAGGCAAGAGCAAGATTGCAATGTGTTTAACAGCTGTGGTGGTTGTGTATATAGACATATAAAATATTCTAACGAACTTGAGATAAAAAAGCAAAATGTGCTAGACTCTATTAGCAGAATAGGTGGAATAAAAGATTTTATACTTAAAGATATTCAAGGTGCAGAAAATATAAATGGATATAGAAATAAAGCACAATTACCAGTAGCAAAAAACAGTGGAGCAATTGAAGTTGGATTTTATGCATATAAAAGCCACAGAGTAATACCAGTAAATAATTGTAAATTACAGCCAGTTATATTTGGTGAGATAATAGAATTATTTATTCAATGGACAAAATTATATAAACCAGAACCATATGACGAAGTCTTACATAAAGGAAAGTTAAGACATTTATATATCAGATATGGAGAAAATACTGGTGAAATAATGGTATGTCTAATAGTGAATGGAAATGGGTTAAAAGGCGAAATTGAATTTTCAAAAATGCTACAAGAAAATATAAAAGGATTTAAAACATTAGTTGTAAACACAAACACAATTAAGACCAATGTAATATTAGGTAATAAAAACAGAGTAGTAATAGGAGAAGGTTATATAACAGATATGTTATGTGGTTTAAGATTTAAAATATCTCCACTATCATTTTACCAAGTAAATGCAAAGCAAGCAGAAAAATTATATAATAAAGTAATGGAATATGCTGACTTATCAAAAGAGAGTACTATACTAGATTTATATTGTGGAACAGGAACAATAGGGCTTACATTAGCTAACAAATGTAAAAAAGTAATTGGAGCAGAGATTATAGAACAAGCTGTAAATGATGCTAAAGAAAATGCAATTAATAATGGTATAACCAATGCGAATTTCATTTGTGCTGATGCTCGAAAAGTTGCAGAGACAATTATTGATTGTAAAGAAAAAATAGATGTCGTAATAGTGGACCCACCAAGAAAAGGGTGTAGTGTGGAAGTGATTAATACAATCTCCAAAATATCACCACAAAAAATAGTTTATGTTTCGTGTGACCCTGCAACACTAGCAAGAGATTTAAAAATTTTCACAGAAACATATGGATATAGCTTAGTTGAGGTTACACCGTTTGATTTGTTTCCACGTACTAAGCACGTTGAGTGTGTAGCATTGATGTTAAGGGTTGAAAAGTAGAGCTTGAAAAAAGCCTTATTTAAAGGGTCTTTCTAATTTTAGAGTACTAGCTTTAAAA
>CAYJGB010000001.1:0-179110 GCA_964369405.1 uncultured Eubacteriales bacterium | reverse complement strand
GTCATATTTCGCTAAAATTATAGTGCTATTGCTTTTTATCACAATAGCACTAGCTCAACTTATATTATTTATTCAAAAATGTAACAAACGCTCTATACGCCATATATACGTCTACTTTAGATACAATTTCCATTGGCGCATGCATTGAAAGCACTGGTACTCCTAAATCTACAACATCTACATTTAAGTTAGCTACGTACTTTGCTATTGTACCACCTCCGCCTAAGTCCACTCGACCTAGTTCACCTGTTTGCCACAATATATCATCACTATCAAGCATTTCTCTTATTTCAGCCATAAATTCTGCTGATGCGTCTGATGTATCGTACTTACCACCATGACCTGTGTATTTTGTTATAACAACACCTTTATTTATATAGCAACTATTATTTGGCTCATATGCACTAGGATAAGTAGGGTCAAATCCTGCATTAACATCAGCTGATAAACATTTA
Source organism: uncultured Eubacteriales bacterium (assembly GCA_964369405.1). Lineage (GTDB taxonomy): Bacteria > Bacillota > Clostridia > Oscillospirales > Acutalibacteraceae > CAYJFG01. The sequence continues at coordinate 178,655 of CAYJGB010000001.1, read as the reverse complement.
CTCTTCGAAAGCACTTTATGAGCTTTTACACCCTCTTTTTCTGCCAAATCCATTATGAAGTATTTCATAAAATCACTTTGCATACCTGTATTACCATCACTGCCAACTTCTTCTTTATCGACTAACACAGTAACAGCTGTCTTTTCTGGAGTGGTACAATTAACTATTGACATAAGTGCAGTATATGCACAAACTCTATCATCATGGCCATATGCACCAATCATACTTCTATCAAAACCGATATCTCTTGCTTTTAGTGCTGGAACTAATTCTAGTTCAGCTGATAAAAAATCTGACTCTGTAATATTGTAATCATTATATAATATGTTTAGTATATTTAATTTAACTAATTCTGATTCTTTATCATCTTTAAATGGACGACTTCCTACTAATATGTTTAAATCTTCGCCAGCTATACTTTGAGCAAGTGGTTTTGTTGCTTGTTCTTTTGCTAAATGAGGCAACAAATCAGTAATACAGAAAATAGGGTCTGTTTCTTTTTCTCCAATATTTATAGTGATTTTTTCTCCATTTTTAAGTACAACAACACCATGTAATGATAATGGTATAGCTGTCCATTGATATTTTTTTATACCACCATAATAATGAGTTTTAAGTAGCGCTAAGTCATTTGCTTCGTAAAGTGGATTAGGTTTTAAATCAAGTCTTGGTGAGTCAACATGAGCAATAGCAAAATTAACACCATCTTTGCACCCATTTTTACCTATTACAGCTAAAATAATATTTTTATCTCTGTTTATACTATATATTTTATCGCCTGATTTATAATTTTTCTCACAATCAAATTCAACAAAACCTGCTTTTTTTGCAATATCAAGCGATGCTACTATTGTTTCTCTTTCTGTTTTTGAAATATCAAGAAAATTTTTATAATCATTACAAAACTCATCGGCTGTATTAATATCTTTTTCTTCTAATTTATTGATACCTGACTTTTTACTTATAAATAATTTTTCTTTTAATTCACTTGCTATTGATTTTTCTTCCTTTTTATCTAACATATTGATAACTCCTCTACTTAATTATTCTCATTTAATATTTTTTCATATTCAAACATAGCTATTTCAACTTTTTCTACATAGTTTTCTGTTTCTGGATATGGTATGTATGATAGTGTAACTCCATCTTCTGAATACTCTGGATTTGTTAGCCATTCATCAACAGCGCCAAAACCAGCATTATATCCTGCCGCTACACATTCTATAGAATCATATCTATCAAGAAGAAATTGTAAAAATATTGTACCATATTCAATATTTACTTCTGGATTAAATAACTCTTCTGTATCCATAGTTATTTCACCATCATTATACGTTTGTAACCACTCAAAAGTAGTAGGCATAATTTGCATAAGTCCTAATGCACCCACTGGTGATTCTGCTTTTTCATCAAAATTACTCTCTGTTTTAATGATTGCATATATTAATTCCTGTTGAACATCATACTTTTCTGACATTTCCTCTACAATCTCTGAATATTCCAATGGATACATTATTTTAATATATTCTTCACTAGTATACTCAAAAAACTTTATTATAAAAATTATAGACAACGTAAGAATTACGGCAACAACAATCGCTACAATTGCTATTTTAAACCCACAGCTTTTTTTCTTATTTGTAGGAGTAGTTCTTCTTTTAGTATGTGTAATATTATTATTATCAGTCATTAACACCCACCTCTCTTAATTTGTAAATTAATTTTTCTACCTTGTTTTCTAAATCTTCTAAAGTTGAATTTGCATTAATGATAAAATCTGATTTTTCTTTATAAAATTCATCATCATTTTGTGCATTGATTCTTTGTAAAGCCATTTTTTTGCTTATGCTATCTCTTTTAATTATTCTATCAATTCTTATTTCCAACGGACATAATACTGTTAAAACATAATCACATATGTAATTTGCATTACTTTCAATAAGTACAGGTGCATCTATAAAAATATATTTAGCCTTTTCTTCGCTGTATTTTTTAATGTACTCAAATGTTTTTAAAAATACCCAAGGATGAACTATATCATTAAGTTTTTTTCTATTATCTTCTGTTGAAAATGCAACTTCTGCTAATTTTTGTCTGTTTATTTCGCCATTATCATTATAGATTTCTCTTCCAAACACTGCACCTAACGTATAATAGCAACTACTTCCCTTATTTGTCGCTTGTCTTGCTATTACATCTGTATCTATTATTTTTATATCTTTATACTTACTTAGTATTTTTGCTACTGAACTTTTTCCTGCTCCTGTAGGTCCTGTTAAACCTATTATCTTATAATTACGCAAGTGTTATCACCTCGAAACCTGCTGCTCTTATTAGTCTATTATACACAGCCATACCTACTCCGTTTATATCTGGACAACGTGCATATACTGTATTTATACTATCTTCATCAATTTTTCTAAGTTGTGCAAATAAGTTTTCAGCATAAGCATTTACATCTTGTTTTTTACCTATACTATATGTTTTAACTTTTAATAAGCTAACATCTTCATCATAACATAATGCTCCAACATTGCTACTAGCTTTATTATTTACATACTCAATATATTTATTTTTATAGTCTTTTACTATTATAACTTTTGCCCTAGGTGAGTAATGTTTGTACTTCATTCCTGGGCTACTTGCAACTTCATCTTGTTTTAGTTCATTTAATACTGCATCATCTACTTCTATTTTTCCAATTACTTTTTCAATCTGTTCTCTTGTAATTCCACCTGGTCTAAGTAATCTTGGGGGTTTTGTAGCTAATGTTATTACTGTTGATTCTATCCCTACGCTACATTTTCCACCGTCTAATATTGCATCTATTTTACCATTTAAATCTGTATACACGTGTAATGCTGTTGTAGGGCTTGGGCTGCCTGATAAATTTGCACTTGGTGCTGCAAGCACTGTACCACTTTTTCTAATAACTTCTTTTGCAAGTATATGACTAGGGTATCTAATCGCAACAGTATTAAGCCCTGCACTAACTTCATCTGGTATCAAATCACTTTTTGGCATTATTATAGTTAAAGGACCTGGCCAAAATGCTTTTGCTAGTCTGTAAGTCTGTTCTGGTATTTTAGAAACTAGTCTATCTATATCTGATAAATCACCTATATGCACTATAAGTGGATTATCCATAGGTCTTCCTTTAGCTTCAAAAATTTTTGCTACCGCTTCACCATTTAGTGCATCAGCTGCTAATCCGTATACTGTTTCAGTAGGTATTGCTACTACTCCACCTTCTTTAATTATCTGTGCTGCCATATTAATATTATTCTTTTTAAGTAGCTTTGTTTCCATAAATTTCATTCTTTCATTAAAAATTATTTCATATTTTCTGATTCTAATTGTTCTGCTCTATATGCTGTTGCTAATCCGTCTAAAACTTCATCAATATTTCCATTAAGTACATCTTCAAGTTTATATAATGTTAAACCAATTCTATGGTCTGTTATTCTTCCTTGTGGATAATTATATGTGCGTATTCTCTCGCTTCTATCTCCTGTACCTACTTGGAGTTTTCTTTCTTTAGCAACTGCATCTGCTTGCTCTTCTTGTTTTGCTTGTAATAATCTTGATTTTAAAACTTTCATAGCTTTATCTTTATTTTTGAACTGACTTCTCTCATCTTGACATTCTACTACTACACCTGTAGGCAGATGCGTTATTCTTATAGCTGATTCTGTTTTGTTTATATGTTGTCCACCTGCTCCACTACTTCTGTATGTGTCAATTTTTAAATCAGTAGGGTTTATTTCAAGCTCTACATCTTCAGCCTCAGGCAATACAGCTACTGTTACTGTTGATGTGTGTATTCTACCTTGTGACTCAGTTTCTGGTACTCTTTGAACTCTATGAACACCACTCTCAAATTTAAATCTAGAGTATGCACCATCACCATTTATCATAAAACTAACTTCTTTTATGCCACCTAGTTCTGTTTCGTTTATATTTAAAATTTCAGTTTTAAATCCTTTTTTCTCAGCATACATTGAGTACATTCTGTAAAGCACACTACTAAATAGTGCTGATTCTTCGCCGCCTGCTCCACCACGTATTTCAACTATTACGTTTCTATCGTCGTTAGGGTCTTTAGGAAGTAGAAGTATTTTAAGCTTTTCGCTTATTTCTTCTATATCTTTTTTGGCATTATTTAGCTCTTCGTCTGCAATTTCTTTTAAATCTTTATCAATGCCACTTTCGTTTAATATTTCTGTGGCTTCTCTTAAATTGTTTTGAGCTTTTTTATACTCTTTATAAGTTAATACTATTTCTTCTATCGACTTAATCTCTTTCATTATACTTGAATATAATTGAGCATCACTTGCAACATCACCATCATACAACTTTTGATTTAATTCTTCGTATCTTTTTTCGAATACTTCTACTTTATCAAACACTTTTCATTCTCCTCGTATTACTTATCTTGTAATCTTTTGTCCATTTATCTTTTTTACATTTTTTTCTACTTTTATTCTCGGTGTCATAATCTCATGACCACACTTTTTACATTTTATTTTAAAATCCATTCCAATGCGTAAAACTTCAAACTCTTTATTGCCACATGGGTGGGTTTTTTTCATTTCTAAAGTATCTCCTACATTAATATCCATTATGCTCACTCCAACTCATTTTATCTCTTTTTCCTAAGCACTGAACCTTTTGGAATTTCTTTATCAGAAATCATAACTAATTTTTGCATAGCATGAGGTGCTTTATCTACTTCTTTCCCGTATTCATCAAACATCTGATTAACTTTTATTATAAACGGTATTCCACTCGGTGGTAAAACGTCTAGTATATCATCTTTAAAAAATCTGTTTCGCTGTGTGATATACGACTTATTTTCTTTATAATCTTCACACACTGCTACAACGTCATACTCTCTTATATATCCACCTGTATTATGAGTTTGTCCAGGTTCCTGACCATAAAAAAAGCCTGTTGAGTATTCTCTGTGACTTATCTTATTCACTTCGTCTACTATCCATTGTGGCGTTTTGTAATTGTCTGTTGAGCCATTTTTTATATAATCATCTAATGATTTTCTATATGCATTTGTTACTACTGCAGTATAATATGCTGATTTTGCACGCCCTTCTATTTTAAAGCTTGTTATACCAGCTTTTACTAAATCGTCAATATGATTTATCATACATAAATCTCTTGAATTATATAAAAATGTTCCATTTTCATTTTCTTCAACTGGAAAATATTGTCCCTCTCTATTTTGCTCATACAGATGATATTTCCATCTGCAAGGCTGAGAGCAATCGCCTCTGTTTGCATCTCTGTCGTTTAAATATGCTGAAATCAAACATCTACCAGAAAACGATACACACATAGCACCATGTACAAAACATTCTATCTCTAATTCTTTTGGAATATTTGCTCTAATTTCTGCAATATCGCTTAAAGGTAATTCACGAGCTAACACAACTCTTGATGCACCCATATTATAAAAGGTATTAGCAGTTTGATAATTTACAATTCCAGCTTGCGTAGAAATATGAATTTGTGTTTTTGGTGCATATTTTTGAACCAAAGAAAACACTCCAATATCTGCAACAATGAAAGCATCTACACCTACATCTTGTGCATATTCTAAAAACTCTGGCAAGCGTGATAACTCATCATTTCTAACTAGTGTATTACAAGTAACGTATACTTTTACACCTCTACTGTGAGCAAGCTTAACTGCTTTTGCTAAATCTAAGTTATCAAAGTTTTTAGAAGCAGTTCTCATACCAAATTCACTACCAGCTAAATATACTGCATCTGCACCAAAGTTTATTGCATTATTTAAACATTCCATATCTCCAGCCGGAGATAAAATCTCGTGTTTTATATTTTGTATCATAATAAAAAATCCTCTTAAAAATTAATTTAAACTTAATTATAACATACTTTTATTCAAAATATAATCCTTTTAGAAAAAAATAACACAATTTTACATATGATTATTAATGATGTCTAGTTACATACAAAGAATGATGTTAATTAATTGCTTTAAAAAGACAAAACAGCAAATAAAATTATGATAAAAATTTATTTCAAAAATTTCTATTTACTAATTGAAAAAAGTATGTTAAAATATTAACAAAGTATATTTTGGTTTTCAATTTAATTGTTTATTCATTTATATGATTATCAAAATTTACAATTTACAATATTTATTTATTAAGGAGAATTATTATGAAAGTTAAAGTCTGTATTGGAAGTTCTTGTCATTTAAAGGGGTCAAGAATAGTTGTTGAAAAATTACAAAATCTAATTAAAACTAATTCACTAGAAAACTCAGTTGATTTATCTGGTACTTTTTGTATGGGGAAATGTCAGCAAGGTGTCTGTGTTAACGTAAATGATGAGTTTTTTTCAGTAAACCCAGATTCTGTTGAAACTTTTTTTAATAAAGAAATTTTAATAGCAGAGGATTGATATATTTATGGCTGAATATCTAAAATTAAAAAAATCAAATTGCAAAAACTGCTATAAATGTATTAGGTGCTGTCCTGTTAAGTCTATAAGGTTTTCTGGTGGGCAAGCTGTAATAATTGGAAATGAATGTATTTTATGTGGTCAATGTTTTGTAAACTGTCCACAAAACGCTAAAGAAATAACTAATAGCACTGAAGCTGTTAAGGTTCTATTAATGTCAAGTGAACCTGTAGTAGTTTCTATTGCACCTTCTTTTGTTGCTAACTACAACGAAATAGGAATAAATGAAATTTCTAATGCTCTTAAAAAATTAGGTTTTAGCTCAGTAGAAGAAACTGCTATTGGTGCAACTTTTGCAAAAAACGAATATCAAAAACTTATTGATGTTGATAATCAAGATATTGTTATCACATCAGCTTGTCACTCTGTAAATTTGCTTATACAAAAATATTATCCAAACTCATTAAGACATTTAGCAAATGTCCTATCCCCTATGCAAGCTCACGCTCTTGATATTAAAAAGAGAATTCCAAATGCAAAAGTTGTTTTTATTGGACCTTGTGTTGCTAAAAAAGATGAAGCCGATTATTATAAGGGTTATGTAGATGAAACACTTACATTTGAAGATTTAACTAGCTGGCTGAATGAAGAGAACATAATTTTAGGAGCAAATTCAACTGAAGATGTAGATAATAATAGTTTAGCAAGATTTTTTCCTATTTCTGGTGGAATATTAAAAACTATTAAAGAAAAAAATCCATCATATACATATTTCCATGTAGATGGTGTAGAAAACTGCATAAAAGCATTAGATGAAATAGAGAAAGGTAATCTACATAAATGTTTAATAGAAATGTCTGCATGTACAGGTAGCTGTATAGGTGGACCTGTTATGGAAAGATACAGAAAAAATATTTTATTAGACTATATAAATGTAAATAATTATGCAGGCAACGAAGATTTTAATGTAAGTGACATTAAATCTGAAGAGTTGAATAAAACTTTCACACCTATTGAAATTAAAAATAATCCACCTGCAGAAAATGAGATTGAAATAATTTTAAAACAAATAGGTAAAGTGAAAAAAGAAGATGAGCTTAATTGTGGTTCTTGTGGATATAGTACATGTAGAGAAAAAGCAATCGCTGTATTTCATGGTAAGGCGGAGCACACAATGTGCTTGCCGTATTTAAGCGATAAAGCAGAAACTTTTTCTGATATTATAGTAAACAACTCACCAAATGCTATTATAACTTTAAATGATAACTTAGAAGTTCAAAGAATTAACTCATCTGCATTAGATTTAATAAATATCAAAAACAAATCCGATGTTTTAGGAGAGTTAGTAATTAAAATACTTGACCCTATCGACTTTATGAATGTAAAAAAATCTGGCATTTCAATAAAAAACAAACGTACATATTTAGCAGAATACAATAAATATGTTGAAGAAACTATCATATATGATAATCAGTATAAAATGTATATATGCATTATGCGAAATGTTACAGACAAAGAAGAAGAGCGTATAAAAAAAGAAGCTATCAGTAAAAAAACTATTGAAACTACAGATAAAGTTATCCAAAAACAGATGCGAGTTGTTCACGAAATTGCATCACTTTTAGGAGAAACAGCAGCAGAAACTAAAATAGCACTAACAAAGCTTAAGGAGTCGATTGGTGATGATTAATTTATGTGCTGACATTGGTTATAGTAGTTTAAACAAATATAACGAAGTGCTTTGTGGCGACCAAATAGAAGTTATTGAGGGTGAAGACGGTTCTATAACAGTAGTATTAGCAGACGGTTTAGGTAGTGGAGTAAAAGCGAATATATTATCCACATTAACAGCTAAAATAATTTCTACTATGATTTCACAAGGTTTGAATATAAGCGAATGTGTAGAAACTATAGCGCAAACACTACCAGTTTGTGCTATTAGAGAAGTAGCATATTCAACATTTTCTATATTTAGAATTTTTAATGATAACAGGGAAGCTGAGATAATTCAATACGATAATCCTAATGTTATCTTGATTAGGAATGGCGAAAATGTTGAAATCCCTTATAACGAGATGATAATTGAAAACAAAAAAATTTTAATATCAAAAATTTATTTAGAGGAAGATGATATATTTATACTGATGAGTGATGGTTGTATTCACGCTGGAGTTGGAAGTGATTTAAATTTCGGTTGGGAAAGAAAAGATATTATAGAATATATGCTACCTTTTTCACAAGTTGGATTTACATCAAAAACCTTAAACACAATTTTAATTGATGAATGTTATTCTTTATACGGTGCTATGCCAGGAGATGACACAACAGCGTGTACAATTAGAATTAGAAAGCGACAGCCTATGAATTTAATCATAGGTCCGCCATCTAACAGAAATGAAACTGAGAAAATGATGTCACTTTTCTTTTCAAAAGAGGGTAAACATATCGTGTGTGGAGGTACTACTTCAACAATAGCGGCAAATTATTTGGAAAAAGAAATTATTCCATCGCTAGACTTTTTTGATGAAGATGTCCCACCTATAGCTATGATTGATGGTGTAGATTTAGTAACAGAAGGAGTAATAACAATAAATAAAGTCTTAACTTATGCTAAAGATTATTTAGACGAAAATAAAATGTATTCCGACTGGAGCATAAAAAAAGATGGAGCATCTGCTATTACAAGATTGCTTTTTGAGGAAGCAACTGATATTAATTTTTTTGTAGGCAGAGCTATAAATCCAGCTCACCAAAACCCTAACTTACCAATAAATTTTAATATAAAGATGCAATTAATAGATGAACTCTCACAATGTCTTAAAAAAACAGGAAAAAAAATCAAAGTAAGTTATTTTTAAGAAAGGATTGTATATAAAATGAAAAAGTTTGATACTAAAGTACAATATTTAAAATACAAAGTACTACGAGAAGTTGCAAAAAATGCTTGGGACGATACATTATTACAAAACATAACAGAAATACCTAAAACAATAATATCAGGTAAAGAATCAACTATGAGATGTTGTGTGTACAAAGAAAGAGCAATTTTGTCAGAACGTGTAAAAATTGCTATGGGTGGAGATAAAGCAAATCCTAATGTTATTGAGGTTATCGATATAGCATGTGATGAATGTCCTGCTTCTGGCTATGTAGTTACGTCCTCATGTAGAGGTTGTTTGTCAAATAGATGTCATGACGCTTGTAGATTTGGAGCAATTTCATTTAACAAAAATCATGTAGCAATTATAGATAAAGAAAAGTGTGTAGATTGTGGAGCTTGCGCAAAACATTGCCCATATCATGCAATTATAAGTAATAAAAGACCTTGTGAAAGTGCTTGTAGAGTTAAAGCAATACAAAAAGGTGATAATAACAGTGTTAAAATTGCAAACGAAAAATGTATTGCTTGTGGTGCATGCGTGTATCAGTGTCCTTTCGGTTCAATTACAGACAAATCTTTTATTTTAGATACTATAGATTTAATCAAAAAAAGCGATGATAATACTAAACATAAAGTATATGCAGTAGTCGCACCTTCAATTTCTAGTCAATTTCAATATGCTAAATTAGGTCAAGTAATATCGGGAATAAAAAAACTGGGATTTCATACTGTTGTAGAAGCGGCATTAGGTGCTGATGCTGTAGCATTAGAGGAGTCAAAAGAATTAGCCGAAAAAGGTTTTTTAACAAGTTCGTGTTGTCCTGCTTTTGTTATGTATATAAAGCAAAATTACCCGAATTTTGTTAAGGATATTTCACATAATTTATCACCAATGGCAAGAATATCAAAATATATTAAAGAAACAGATAATAACGCAAAAGTAGTATTTATAGGTCCTTGTACAGCAAAAAAAATAGAATTTCAGCAAGAGCCAGTTAATTCATATGTAGATAGCGTTATTACATTTGAGGAGTTACAAGCTTTATTTGATAGTAAAAACATAGAGTTAACTGAGCTTGAAGAAGAGTGTTTAGATAATGCATCATATTTTGGTAGAATATTTGCAAGAAGTGGTGGTCTAAGTGATGCAGTTGAGCAAGCGTTAAAAGAACAAGAAATTGAATTTGATTTAAAAGCTGAAAGATGCGAAGGCATAGATTCTTGTAAAATTGCTCTACTAAAGTCTGCAAAGAATTTATCAGACACAAACTTTATTGAAGGAATGGCTTGTGTTGGCGGTTGCATAGGTGGAGCTGGTTGCTTAACTCATGGGCCAAAAGATAAAAAAGAAGTAGATAAGTATGGAAAAGAAGCTTTAGAAAAAACTTTACTAGATGCTGTAAAAGTATTACATATATAGAGATAAACAATAAAGACTTGTGCTTAAATACAAAATATTATAAATAATCAAACAAAAAAAGGGCTGTCGCCTTTAGTGAATTGTCATCATATTATACAAGTCCGTTGTAGGTCGAAATCCATTTTCGCCGAAATTCATCAAATTCATAAAAAATCGGGAGCATGTTGAATGCTCCCCTAAAAAGATTTGATAATATTAACATCAGTGCGACAGCCTCTTTTGTGTGTCGATAAGTCGACACACCGACATACTTCGAAAAACCAGTGCAAGGCGTGGTTGTGCAGTTATTCGACAGTCTGAAGCTTAGTAAGATATTACACTTACTAAGCTTTTAATTTTATATACTATTCAATTTCGTATGTCTTATCTTCTATCAACAACTTAATAAATTCATCTTTAGTAATTGGTCTGAAAAAATAATAACCTTGTGCAACATCACAATTTATATCTTGCAACCATTTAGCTTGTTTAGCTGTTTCTACACCCTCGCAAACTACTTTCATTCCAATATCCTTTGCCATTTTAACTACATCTTCAACAATAATTGCACCTTTAGTGTCTGCTGATTTAAAATCTAAAAACTCTTTATCTAGTTTTACTGTGTCAAACTCTAAACTACTAAGTCTATTTAGAGAAGATAGTCCAGCACCAAAGTCATCAATCGAAATACTATAACCTAATTGCTTAATTTCTGATACTTTATTTTGTATCATAACTTTATCAATTTCAATTGCACTTTCAGTTATTTCAAGTTCAACTCTATCAAAATTAATATTATATTTTTTTGAAATAGTAGTCAATTTATCTTTAAACCTATAATCAAAAAGTGTTATTGCTGATACATTTACTGATATAACTGGTATGTTTAACATACTGCTATTTTCATTTATAAATTTACACGTTTCTTCAAATACAAAGTAATCTAAATCTGGTATAAATCCATTAGATTCAAAAACACTAATAAATTGGTCTGGATAAATTTCTGTTGCTGATGACTTTGGTAGCCAACGCACTAAAGCTTCAGCACCACATATCTTCAACGTTTTAAAGTCTACTTTAGGCTGTAACTTCACAAAAAATTCATTACCTTTTAGTGCTTCCTTCATTCTGTATACTATATTAATTATATTTTTTTCTTCTTCTCTCATTTGTTCATCAAAATAATTAATAGTAGTTTTATATAATTTTTTGCCTTTTTGTCGTGCTAACATGCAATGGTTAAATATTTCTGTCACATTTTCTTTTGGGTCATCAATCCTATAAACGCCTACAGACAAACTTAAATTATAATTCTCTCCAACTACTCTTTTTACTTCTGGTGCAATTAATTTATTGCATAGTTCCATAAAGTCAATATTTTCATAATATCTATGTATAAGATAAAATTGGTCCGCTGTTGCTCTAGCAACTACAGAAGTTTCACTATCAAAAACTTCAAGTAATACTTTCGCAATAGCTTTTATTACCTCATTACCTTTACTCATACCATAAACTTTATTTATTGTACTAAATTTATCTAAATCAATAGATACTACTTCATATTCACCAACTTTTGCTTCCTTTAATATTTTTGGTACTAATTCGTTAAATCTAAATTGTGAAACACAGTTTGTAGCTGTATCCTTATTTAATGCTGCCAACATTATAGATTTTTTTCTGCTTTTATTAAATATAATAAGCGACATAGCTATTAACGCTAATATTACAAATATATATACTAATGTTTGAAAATTATCATACAAAAAATCAATCAAAGTATATGTTTTTTGATTTTTCAATAATTCTTGTTCTATTATTTCATTTATTTTATCATCAGGTATATGATTAAAGGCAACATTTGATATATTTAAATAATCAACTGATTCGTCTTTAGAAATCCATAATCTTAAAGTCATTTCTAAATCTGTTCCGTAAGTATTATAATCTCTAGTTATAAATGGTTGTGCATATGATGTAGAATATTTGCTCAGCATAACGGCATCTAGACTGCCATCATTATATGAGTATGCTAATTCTTGAGCATCTGTAAATAGGATATATTCGCAATTTGGATAAACTGCGTAAATTTCTTCAGGGTCAATTGTTGCATTTTGAATTACTCCAACTTTTTTAAACTTACTTTCATCTAGTAGGTCTATTTCATTTTCAGCTAAAACAAACATTGGTATATCTAGGTAACTATCGGACAAATAAAAACCATCTTCTAACTGTGAATAATTACCCATTGACGCTAATAAAACATTACAATTTTCATAAGCATATTCTTCATCTGTAGTATCTTCATCACCTAAATGGTACGGAATATACTGAACTGAGTTATATCCATATCTTTCTATATAATAATTAAACACATCTATAGATATTCCAGACGGATTATTGTTTTCATCTAAATATGTAAAAGGGTTATGAGAATCTACAAAGCCGACCTTATAGTCGGAACTCTTTAATAAATTTATCTCTTCTAATTTTAATAATCTATTTAATAAACTAATCTCTCCATAATATTTTTCATTTAACTCTGTTAATAATTGTGGTTCGTTTGCTATAGTGTTTTCATACGCTTTGTCTATAATTTCATTATTTTGCTCGTTATCTTTATTTTGTACCATGTAATTACTATATGTGCTAAAATTATATATTGATGAAAAATTATGAAATTTATCAAAACTTGAAGATACTAAATATAAATCAGCAGAAAGGTTTTCATAATCTGTTGAAAGACCTCTTACATAATTCACTGTTATATTATGTTTTTCACAATATTCATCTAAATACTTTTCGAATGGACTGTCATTAAATGATGCAACTGTTTTACCATCTATGCTATCTGGATTATCATAATAATATTCATCTGAATTTTCAGTAGGAACAGCTAAGCATACATAAGCAGAACCCATACGCATTGACGATTTAAACTGCTCATCCTCTTCAATATACGGATTAGGACCCATTATATCAATATCGCCATCACCTAAGGCTTTAAGCATATCAACAGCATTAAAATACTCTATATATTCAAATTTCAAATCTGAATATATTTCCATTTTGCTTGTTATATCGTATACATACCCTTTGTTAAATACAGAATTAATATTACTTACCGAACCATATCCACTTACATATCCTAATTTCACATTAGTATTTTCTTCAGTAGCACCCACATAAAACATATTTATTGATATTATCAATAGTATTATTAAGAGGAAAGATAATATTATTTTTATTGATTTATACATATAACTAACCTCCTGCTATAAAATTTTATTTCCCAAACAATTTGTTTATTGTTATAAGTATAATTTTAGCAAATTTACGTGAAACTAAAAATGCTAATAAAATCAGTTTAACTTTTAATCCATTTTTACCTTTAAATATATTCCATTTTATTACTTTAAGTTTTGCTGACACATATAAATAAGAATTATCTTCATTTTTCATATGCTTATATGGTACATTAGTAAGATAAAGTCTTATACTTTCTAATTCTGCAGTTTTTAGACTAGGTTTAATATCATCGCCAAATCTATCTATTAAAAAATCTTCTAGTTCATATATATTTTTAACTACATCAAGATTGAATTTTTTATTAAATCCTGATGTAATACTACTATCTCTATAAGTATAATAATATAATTTATCAGATATAAAATATACTTCTCTAGTTTCTCTAATCGCTCTTAATAAAAACTCATAATCTTCTGCTAAATAACCTTTTTTAAATCGTTTTTCGAAAAATATATTTCGTTTATAAATCTTATTCCACGCAAACGGAGGTGCTTTATTCTCCAAGAGAAATTTTATAAATTCACGACCATCATACACTCTCTTATAATCTATATCTTCATAATATATTTTAGGTCGTTTAATTAAATCTCCTTCTTCATTAACATCAATAAAGTCACAGCACACTAAATCTACACCACGTTTAATAATAGTTTCATGCATAATTTTACACATATTTTCATGATAATAATCATCACTATCTAAAAACATAATATATTCGCCACTAGCAAAATTTATACCAGCGTTTCGGGCATCACTTAACCCACCATTTTCTTTATGGATAACTTTTATTCTGTCATCTTTTTTCGCCCACTCGTTACACATTTTTGCGCAATCATCAGTTGAGCCATCATTAACTAGTATTATTTCTAAATCTTTTTGTGTTTGATTTACAATACTTTCTAAACACCTATCCAAATATTTTTCAACATTATATATTGGGATAATTACGCTTACCAACTTATTCACCTCGAAATATATCTTATTATTCTTTCCATTACATCAACCAACTTTTTAGCAACTCTAGCTGAAACTATGTATAGTAATAAAAATAATTTAACATCTGTTCTATTATCACTTTTATTAATATACTTTTTATTGTCTATAAAAAGTTTGTATACATATAAATAGTCTTCATCTTTTATTGTAATATGACTATATGGCATTAAACAAAAGTAAAAACATATCATTCTTAGTTGTGCTGTTTTAACACTGTTAAATATACTTTCACCAAATTTATTAATCAAAAATTCTTCATTTTCAAAAATATGATTAACTCTATCTAAGTTAAATTTCTTATTAAAACCACTAGTTAAACTATTATTTCTAATTAAGTAGTAATATAAAACTTCATCTGTAAATACAATTCTATGTTCTTTATTTATCATTTTCAATAAAATCAAATAATCCTCTGCTAAAACATCTCTTTCAAATCTTAAATTGTCAAAAATTTTTCTTTTATATAATTTATTCCACATCACTGGTAAAGTATTATTCGTAATTACATTTATTATGTAGTCTTCACCCAAAATCACTTCGTCACACATTATTCTGTCATCATTTTTATAACTTTTAATTTCATTAACATTTTCATCAATGTTTACATATTTACAGCAAGAAATATCAACATCAAATTTTATTATATATTCTAGAAGCTTATTAATATAATCTTCTCTTATGTAATCATCACTATCAACAAATGCAATATACTCACCTGTAGCTACATCTAAACCAGTGTTTCTTGCAACACTAACTCCCTCATTTACTTTATGAATAATATTTATTCTAGTATCTAATTTACTCCATTTATCACATATTTTATCAGAATCATCAGTTGATCCATCATTAATTAATATTATTTCTAAATTTTTATAACTTTGATTAACTACACTTTTTATACATCTTTCTAAATATTTTTCAGCGTTATAAACTGGAATGATAACACTAATCATATTTCCACCTCTATTTATTACTTATTACTTTGCCTTATTATCTTCAATAAAGCTCAAAACAAACTTAGCAAGCCATGGTGATTTTAAGTAAACCCATAGAAATGCCTTTAAAATAAATTTATTATTATTTAAAGTTATATACTCTTTTATTTTCATTAATTCTTTTAGCACATACAAATAATCTTCATCCCTATTTTCGATTTCTTTATATGGCATTCTACATAAATAATAACAAATATATCTTAATTGTGCTGTTCTTAAACTAATAATTATCTCTTCATCGAATCTATCTACTAAAAAATTATCTAATGAACATAGATATTTAATCATTTTAAGATAGTAGTCTTTATGAAATCTATATTCAAATGCATTTTCTCTTACTGTGAAAAAATATAGAACATCATCTATGTACATAATCGAAGTATCATTGTCTAATATATTTGCCAAAAAATAACAATCGACACATAATTCGTCTTGCTTAAACAAATTTTTCAGTACTATATCTTTTCTATATATTTTATTCCATACTACTGGTATAGTTTTATCTTCTAAAAGCATAGTTAGTAATTCTCTACCAGTATGTACTTCATCATAATTAAATCCATGTATTCTATGTGAAGTTTTCATAATTTGTTGGTCGTTTATGTTTACATATAAATTTCCACAACATACAATATCGATGTTATTAGCAATAATAACTTCATATAGCCTTTTAATATAATCTCTGTTAACATAATCGTCACTATCTACAAAGCAAATGTACTCACCTTTAGCAACCTTAATTCCAGAATTCCTTGCTTCTGCCACTCCTCTATTTTCTTGATTAATAATTTTTATTCTATTATCTCTTTTAGCCCATTTTTCACATATAATAAGACAATTATCTGTAGAGCCATCATTTACTAAAATTATTTCTATATCTGAATAAGACTGCTGAACTACACTTCTTATACATCTTTCTAAATAATCTTTTGTATTATATATAGGTATAATTATACTAACCAAATTTCTCCCTCCTTTACTATAATTACTACATATTAATCATTATTTAATATATACCTTATTAATCACTTTAAATATAAATTTTGCAAACCTCTTTGATATCAAAAACATTCGAAGCAATATTTTTAAAGAAAATTCTAAATCCGTCTTAGCTATATATTGTTTATTTTCTTCTAATTTATTTAACGTAAATAAATATGCTTTATTTTTATTTTTGATATATTCAGAAGGCATAAAAAACAAAAATGATGATATTGCTCTAAACTGTGCTATTCTGGTATATTTTTTCATTCCAGTTATTTTTTGTTCCACCATCAAACTTCCATCAAAAACATTTTTAACTCTATCAAAGTAAAACTTTTCATTAAAGCCATATGTTATACTATTTTTTCGCACTGTATAATAATATAAACTATCTTCTATAAATACCATGCTTACTTGGTTATTAATAATATTAGATAAAAACAAAATATCTTCACACGCTACTCCTGGTTTAAAACGATTATCACCTATTATCTCTTTACTATATAGTTTATCCCAAACTATACTTATACTTAAATTACTGAAAAAAAATGATGCATATTCTTTGCCAGAATAAACTTTTTCATACTTAAATTCATTACCTTTGAATACATTTCTCTTAATCAAATTACCGTATTCATCTACATCAACATAACCACAAGCAACCAAATCTACATTGTTAGCTTTTAGTGCGGTATATAATTTTTCATACATATCTGGAAACACATAATCATCACTATCAAGAAATGCTATATAGTCCCCTGTCGCTATATCCATTCCAGAATTTCTTGCCTCACTTAACCCTTTATTTGTTTGATGTATTACAATTATTCTATCATCTTTTTTTGCCCATTTATCACACATTTGTGGACAACTATCTGGTGAGCCATCATCAACTAATATTATTTCAAGATTTGTATAAGTTTGCTCGATTAATGACTTTACACACCTATCCAAAAACTTTTCAACCTTATATACAGGAACAATTACACTAATTTTTTCATTCATATTCAGCACTTCCTAACACAATAAAAATAATATAAACCTTAATCATTACTTAACATTTTTAGTTAAATATATTTTAAACACAGGATAAAACACGAAAAACAACAATGCTATTAAACCTTTCAACTTGTGTTTTAAACAAAACAAGCAGTATTTATACAGTACTTTTTCTGGTAATGACTGTAAACTTTTAAAGCTTTTGCTAGCATTTTCAGTATTTACTATAGATTTATAAGCAAATGAATTTGCATATAAATTTATTCTACTCATTAACTTTTTAAATGATAATCCTTCATATGGAATATTTTTAATTAATGCGTATGCTAGTATTCTTATGGACATTGGTATAATTATTTCCAAATTATCAATGTACAAGTTATTATCATTCATATAACTATAAAAATTTTCGATAGTTTTAATAGTTTTTTCTGCGATGAACTCATCATTTTGTCTTGTCGTAGAATTATATCTTACATCAAACCTATAAGATGGCGTTTGCGTATAATAATATCTTGGATTATTTAGCCATAATTTTAAGTTAAAAATGAAATCCTCCATAAAAACTTTTCTTTCGTTATCTAATCTTACTCCATTTTGGGTTATAAAACTTGTTTTTATAACTTTATTCCACAAATACCCAAAAACGCTTTTGTTTTTTATCTTATTATACCTATCTCTATCTTCTAAAGTACCTTTTGCTGTAACTTCGCCTGATTTGAAATCATTTAAAACTAAGTTTTCTCCAGAATTTTCTATTCTGTAATAAGTAGAACACACTATGTCATAATCTCCTTTTAAAGCGATATCTAACATATTATTTACTCCACTTAATATAATTTCGTCATCTATATCAACAAACATTACATACTTTCCGCAAGCAATATCTAAACCTAAGTTTCTAGCTTTACCTTGACCGTTATTAACAGTATGCATAACTTTTATATTGTTGTATGAACTTACTATTTCATCACAAACTTCTTTACTTTTGTCAGTTGAACCGTCATTAATTAAAATTATTTCATAATTGTTTTCATTCTCTCTAACAATGGAATTGATACAATTTTTTATATTTTTTTCAGCATTATAAATTGGTATAATAAAACTCAATACAATATCAGTCATAGTTATGCACCCTTTCTATTTTTTTTAATTAAAATATACGCACCATAAAAAACACTATAAAATGCACCTATACTAAATACACATAATAAAGTTTTAATAGTGAATCCAAGATAGCCGGTTGTTGATACAAAAGAAATTATAAATCCTGTAAAAGTAATACATAGCAGTGTGCTAGATATTCCTAATACTTGATACAACAATTCATTTTTCATCGACTTTTCAAAATATTTATAGACAACTTTTGCCTCATAAATATAACCTATGGTTAGATTTGCTACAACTGTAGCTACTAATATACCAACAACTCCAAAGTAATAACCACCAATAAGTGATAATATTAAGTTTACTACTCCTCTAATAATAAATAATTTGCTTATTTTACTAAATAAACCTGCAGCATTTCTGTAAGATGATGTTACAGTACGCATACCATATAAAAACACATTAAGTGAAACTAATATTACAATTTGCTGAGATAATAAACCATCTTCGCCAATCCAAATAGTAATAAAATCTTGAATTAACAAATAAAATGCAGTTGTACAAAAACCAACAATACAAACATTAACAATAGAATTATTCCAAAAATGCTTAAAAATTTCTTCTTTATTATGTAAAACAATAAAGTTTCCAATCCTTGCTGTTAATGCTTGGAAATAAATTAGTAAAATTGAAACTACACCCATATATACAAATAAGTAATTTGCATACAAACCACTAACAGCAGTGCTAACAAAAACAGATGTAACAATACTATCTGTATTATTTATAAGAACCATACCTACTCTAGTAATAATTAAATCTTTAATATTACTATATATAAATTTTTTATCTACTTGATAATCTATTTTTTCTCTTGTATATAAGTATTTATATTTTTTCTTTAAAAAGAATGTAAAGGACAAGTTATAGGCTAAATTTTTAAATAGGAAAATTATTATGTAAATATAAAAACTTTGAGTAGTATTTAAAAAATAAATTTGGAGAATAAAGAAAACTATTTCAACAATAATTGTGATAATCCAAACGATATAATGTCTATTGTTTGCTATAATAAAATACTGTCTTACAGCACCTCTATTAAATATAATTATAGAAAACAGATATGTTGTATATGTAATTATTATTTGCAAGTTTGGTATTGTGTCATCAATAACAAATAAAACTAAAAATGTAGATACTAGCCCTACTCCTAACACACATAGTGACATGTATTTATATATTTTTTCAAAAAATCTATGGTTAGCAATAATTTTAATATAGTCATTTTTTTCAAGAGGTTCATATAAACTATATAAAAAAGCTATAGAAGTACCTAAAAAAGCAAAAGTGAAAATATCACAAAAATTCGAATAAACTGTTTGTAAACCTAAATAATCAAACCCTAAGTTTATATTTATCTCTGCTTTAATGAATAGATTTACTATTATAACTAAACCTTGAGCAATTATTGATGTTATTAAGTTGAATTTTACATTTCTCTTCTTAGTCGCTTCGTTTTGATTCATAAAGTATTCCTTTGCTATGTGTTATAGTCAATCATTTATTAGGTCTTTTATAAGCAACATTATCCTTTTTAGCTCTCTTCGTTTGCATTACAGTTATACCATCACAGAATATATGTTTATTTAATTTTATCCCTACATATCTGATTCTAAAAAAACCAAATGTAAAGCCACATAATGAACCAAATACAAACCCTAAACCATGATAAGGTATCTCGAAATCAGTTGAGAAATAAGTTCCTATTACAGTTGTAACACAAAATATAAACGATAGTATTACACAACCATTTTGGTCATTAAAGTAGTATAAATATATAATTAAACAATACATCAAAAATAATATAAAATATCCAACTGACAATACAGGGTACATATCTATAATCATAGAACTAAATGAAAGTTGAGGTAAAAATGTAACTGCAATTAAAAACAGTACAGCAGTAATCATACTTTGAATTGCTACTAATCGTAAAATTTGTTGTCCTAAAGTTCTAAGCATAACATTTTTATTTTTAAGAATTAATCTATAAGTACCACCAATAACAGATTGCATATAATTTTGATATTCATCGTGAAATTGAGTTTCTGCCATAACTATAAATATGATTGAAGTTGAAATATTAGAAAACATAGCAATACATGTTGCCATATCATACATAGGATGACTTAAATATGTTTGCGCAACAACCATACTACCCTCTGTTTGCCAGAACATAAAAATGTGTATATATATACCTAATGTGTACAGTCCGTTTGCTAAAAACAATCTTTTAAACTCCCAAAGATATCTTATGCATTCTGTGTAATTTGTACCACTACTTTTAAACCAACGTTTAACTTGAGCAACTTGCAAAAATGCGATTATAAAAAATCCAGTAGCAAGCCCATATATTAGAGCATGTATTACATCTGTAAAATTCAGTAAAACCCAAGCTAAAAGAAAAGCTGCTCCCATTCCAATAACGTAAAACACAAATATAGTTTTATAGTTTTTAGTTGCATGAATATATATGGTTGAAAAAAATAATATAATCATAGATATCCAAAAAACGTATGCCGCCATAACAAATGGTACATCTATATTTCCTAAAAATAATAATCTATACATCATTGGAATACAAGCAAGGGTACTAACACCACAAACTATACATAACCCTGTATAGTATGAGGGTAATATATCTTCTCCTTTTCTTTGATATATTTTATCTGCAATATATCTCGAAAACACTGAGTTTAACGGAGAAATAATTATACCACAAAAAATAAAAATATACAAAATAGTTGATGACAATAACTCTCTTTGTGCAACTCCCACATAGTTAAATCCTAAAGCAATATACATCAAAATCAACATAGCAACAATTAGCAATGTAGGCCCTACTGATACCATAGAACTGTAAGCTGCTCCCATTGCCAAGTTAGATATGTTGTTTTCTTTATATATCTTTTTAAGTTCAAACCCTATTCCAGCCATAATTATCCTTTCTGGTACTTTTCATCAAGCTTTTTATACACATCTAAATACCTATTATAAATATCTTCTTTATCATAAAACTTTATAGCTCTATGATAACCTATCATACCCATGTGAACACGTTCTTCTTCATTTTCTACAACACTTAAAATTGCATATGCCATCTGAGTAGAACCTGCAACAGGTACTACATATCCTGCTTTTCCATCTGTATCAAACTCACCTTCTATAAGACCTCTGCAGTTTCCTACATTTGTTGCTATAAATGGTTTTTTAGCTGCAAATGCCTCTAATATTACAAGTGGTTGACCCTCACTAATACTACTCAGCAAAAGTACATCCATTCTACCAATATATTCTAACACATTAATTGAACCTGTGAACACAATATCTTCTACTCTTAATCTTTCAATTAATTTTTCACATTCATCAGCATACTCAGGGTCTTCCTCTTGCGGTCCCATAATCCATAATTTTAATTTGTTATTCTTCTCTTTAGCAGCACTAAACGCTGTTATCATCGTTTTAATATCTTTAATCTGAGTTACCCTTACAATAGCACCTACATTAATAAATTTGTCATCAGGCTCTTTTAACGGTATAGCCTCGTACCTTTTTACATCTACACCATTTGGAATTACCATAGTCTTATCTTTATTACAACCTAGTTCAATTTGAAATTTTCTTGCATCTTCGAACAATGATGATACAACATCTGCATATTCATATCCACATATACCGATTTTAGCAAATTGTTTTATCCATAAATCTTTGTATATACCATCAACCCAACCAGCTCTAATAATTTCTTCTTCTCGTTCCCTAGTATAAATACCATGCTCCGTTAAGAAAAACGGTTTATTGTATAATACTTTCTGCATACTACCTATAATCGCAGAATAGCCTGATGCTACTGCATGATATACATCTGCTTTTATAGGTTGTGCCGTTAACACAGCAAACAACGGTAAATACATAGAACGCATACTCCATAAAAAATCTGTAAATGGAATACCCGCAAAGTTAGCTTCGTGATAATCTGCAACTATTTCAAAAAAATCACTTCCAGCTAGTACTGCATCTATAGACACTTTGTTTTTAGCAAAATAAGTTAAAATAGAGTCCCAATCAACTTCGTTACCAAACAGAAGTGACTCAAAAGACTTATAATCTTTTTTCTTAAGTTTAATCTTATCTTTAGTAAAATATTCTATTATATCATCAAACAAGTAAACTTCTCTAACTTCTACAACATTATCACACATTTGATACTTAAATTGTCTTGTGTCATCACGTTTTGCAGAAATTACCTGAATAACAAATTCTACCTCTGGCATATTTTGTATCAACTGGTGTAACCAACTGGACACTCCACCAGTTACATACGGATAAGCACCCTCAACAATTATACAAACTCTCATATATTATCCTCATAATAAACTTCTACAGTTTCTGCTTTTGCTTCAATTAAATATAAATCATTTCCAATCTCTTCAAACTCTGCATTTTTTACTTCTTTTATTTCTTCTCTAGTATGCATTATAAAGTGAGCTTCGCTATTAAAGTTACCAATATCTATAATTGCTCTATCTTCTTCAAAAATGTATGTTGGCTCAATAGACAGAAACGCTGTTATTCTTTTTGTAGCCTCGCTAGCATTAACCCTATCAATCCATGGGTACATTACTTTATCATAACCAAGTATACTTTCATAATCTAAACAAAACTCAACCCAGTCTTTATCATTATCAGTCAAAAATTCAGACACATCTACATATAGTGACATAAGTCCTACACTTTTCGCCATTGAACTAGAATTTATTTTTTCAATATCAAACTCATCTGATTCAATCATAATAGGTATATTAATTTCTTTGTTTTCATCATCTACAAAACTAAATGTATCACTCCAAAGTACTGCATTGCTTATTAAATCTTTATCGGATATTAATTTATCATCTTCATTTTTTGCAATCTCATTATTTAACATATCTGATTCTTGAACATAATATTTTATATCTTCATCATTAGAGCTCATAACTTTATCATATTCTGGCGAATACCAAGTAATTTTTGCATCATATCTATCTGCTGAAGAGTTAAATTGTGGAAAAAACAAAGAATTTTGCATACCTAATGCATCTCTGTTATATAATTCTAAAAGATAATCAGATTCAAAATTTTCTACATAAGGCATACCATCTACTAAGAACATATACGCATTAACAATCGGATATATATATGTGTCTTGAAGTTCAGTATATACTTGTGTTATAAATGAATATCCTAACGGACTATCAAATAATTCTCCATTACACACATAAACCCTACTATTATCGGATATATATCTCCACATAAGTGGTGGCAAGTATTCGTTTTTCACTTCTTCGTCTTCTAGTAAAGCTGATGCATATGTTTTTGTTTGATGTGTTAATACAACGTGACTTGCATCATATTTAACTTCGTCTAGCTCTTCCATGGTGTTAAACGCTAAGTCAGAAGAAATTCTGTATCCTTCAAACTCTTTATCACCTAAATAGTCATATATTCCTACAACATCTTGATATGCACTATTTCCTAAAAGTCTTGATGTTAAATCATTCATAAATAAAATAGTTTTATCTTCATTATCAATTTCATCAAGTTCTACAACATCACCAGCAGATATGTTCGTATCAGTAACAATGTATACATCTATTTTATCATATTCACTCTCTTTTATTTCAGAAATATTTTCCACGATATAATAAGATTCTCTTAAATGTGATAACTGCGTTGTAACTAAAGCTGTAATATTACTACTTTTATCGCCGATAATTACAGTTTGCCTGTCTCTTGTTTCTTTATGTTTTTCATAAGCTGTTCCGCTTACAAAAATCTCTTCATTTTGTTCATTAAAAACTTCTTGGATTTGTTTGTTTATTTCCTCATTATTTATTGTAGCACTATAAGACACAAAATCATCAATTTGCATAAAAGCTAAAAACGCTACAAACATTATAGCAAATGTAATAAGCAAATAAACATAAGTGCTTATTTTTAATTTTACCCCTTTATTCTTCAAAATAATCCTTCTTTCATATAACACTAATTTCCATAATATACTCAAATATTAGAATTACATATACCAATTACTAAGCCATTTACTTAGTTTTTTAACTTATTTTATTATAAAATAGTCAAACATCTCCTAGAAAAACGATGTATCAAGTGCATATCTGCACTCAGTTGAATTGAAGGCAGTGCTCTAGCTAATAATCACGTATAACTTGTAAACTTCACTTTTTTATATTTTTATAAAGTTATAAATCACTCTCTGATTTTCTTCATTTTATCATCTCATTAAAAATTAATCAATAGAAATTATAGACAAGTAAATATATTGATACAAAAACAAAATTTTCTAAAAAAGTAAATGTTTACCAATTTATTTAGAAACTTTTCTAAACCTTATGTATGCATTAAATGTACTAAGTGACATAACTAGCATATATTTACCAACATTAAATAGTCCATCGTGCATTGATTGACCCTCTTCTCTTTTATGCATAATTGCTGGTATTTCTTCTATATGAAATCCTAATAAAATCATCTGTACTATCATATTTAAATCAGGATATTTTGTATCGAAATGCATGTATTTTGAATAATAAGAGAAAGCATCACGGTCTAATCCCATTAAGCCACTTGTAGGGTCAGTTAAAACATATCCGGTAGAAACTTTAATTACATATCTAAATAGTTTTATAGCCGATAATTTTAATTTTGATATATAAAACGACTCGCTACCTTTTAAAAATCTCGTACCAATAACAATATTTGGTTTTTTAGAATTCGAGTTACTGTTAATCAATTTATCTATTATTCTATCTAAGTTTTTAACGTCATGTTGACCATCAGCGTCCATTTGTAGTAAATACTTATAGCCCTTCTCGTCAGCGTATTTATATCCTGTTTGGAGTGTTGCTCCATACCCTAAATTATATACTTGAGAAATAATTTCTACACCTTTAGATTTTACTACTTCCTCTGTATCGTCAGCAGAACCATCATTAATAATTAAAACATCCATTTTATTAAAAACATTATTATTTTTTAAATTATCAATAACTTTGCCAATGTTTTTTCCTTCATTATATGCTGGTAATATTAACAATATATCTTTCCTCATAACTTTTACCTCCTCAGTATATATCTTTTTATTTTAAATAATATTAAAAAATCTTATCCAGTCAAGCACTTCACTATCAATTTCCATTGTCGATACTTTAATCTCAAGTAGTAATTTTGTAAATTCTTCTCTATTTTGATTTAAGTAATAATACCTTAAACATATTTTAGCTGCTACTAAGTCTTTTGTGGAAATTTCTTTAGCTAATGCTATATATTCATCTACTTTCGGCATATTGTCTAGCTGATACCACAGTTCTACAATATTTTTTATAAGCTTACCGTCAACAGCATTTTTATCTTCTTTTCTTAAAATTTCAATCTGTTCATCTAAACTTATCGTATATTTTTCTTGTTCAAAATCAGTAAAATAACCTGGTTGAAGTATCTCGCACAGACAGTCAATATATTTAATTCTAGCAACTGTGCTTGGGTGGTCTTCTAAAAAATACAGTGCTTCTTCTTCTTTTTTTCTGTAAGATGTTAAAGTATCTGTAATAAAAGTAATAGCATAATGAGATACTTCTGTATCTTCATCTTTAGTCGCCTCTTTAATAATACTTAGTACTGCTGGGTCTTTCTCTCTTTTAAGAATTTCAAGCAATACTTTACGTCTGTTTTTGCTGTCAGATACCAACATAGCTTCTTTTAATGGTATTCTGTCTGCCTCTTTTTGTATATCAATATCAACAACTTCTTTTACTCTGTCTAAGCTCATACTTAGCTCGTCAATGCTTAAATCCTTAGCATTTTTTCTATAAAATATAAAGTTATATAGTTGAGCTAATATTATACATAATATTCCTATCATCGGAGCAAACAAAATAAATAAAGACACTGTTATTGCCTTATGTTTATTGCGTTTAAATCTATATAAAATATAGCATAAAACAGCAATTATAGCATTTACTATCACAAAAATTAAAAATGTGTCTATTACTTGCCAATACTGGTCAACAATTTCTAAAAACTCATTCAATTTTTTCCCCCACTAATACATCTTTTTCAATAATCTCAACAAAAATATCATTACTATTAAATCTATCTGTAACGAATTTAGTATCATTTAAATCTGAATTAGATAAAATTATATATAAATTTTCCATATCGCTACCAAGATAGTCTGTATCTCTAACTAATTTTTGAGCCTGTTCAAATATATCTTCTACTTTTTTACCCTTAGGAGGATAAGGTTTGATTATAGTATAAGAAATCAATCCCATTTCATACCCGTTTTGATATACTTCTATTTTTTCTTTAAATGCATCAATATTCATGATTCTAGTATTTTTAATATACGAATTATCAAAATACAAGTTCTCGTATTGAACTGCACTAATCATTGTTTTTTCGACCAGTCTACTAAGAATTGATATAATTGTACTTTGATACAAGCTAATTTGATCAAGTCGCATTGCCCATATCATAATAATAGCATCAACTTTTTCTCCTTCGCCATAAATAGCACTTACATATGAAGGATATTCAACATCAAAATGTCTATTCATATAAACTTCATGATTATTCATTGCATCAAAGAAAAATGAAGAATCATCTACTCGTAAAGACTTTCCCATTTCTACGCCTTTTGATGATGTATGTGCTGCTAGTCTATACATATTTGAGTTTTTACTTGAAACATAAATTGCAACGTGTTCTGTTTCTATAAACTCGCTTACAACTTTTGCTGTTTGGAATATAACTTTTCTTGCATCTAAAAAACTTAATTGGCTAATAATATGATACATTCTAGCTAAGTTGTTACTATAAGCAGAAATTCTTTTTTCATAAATATTTTTAACATACACATTACTCTCGTTAATCCTAGTAACATCAGCTAGTTGTTCAACGTTGTATTGATTAATTTCTTCTAAATTCAAGTTTTTTCTTTTATAATTATCTCGCATTAGTCCAACAATTACACCACATAATACTAATTGCAAGACTTGTATAAATAAATCATAACCTACATTTGAGGACGTTATGACTAAATCTGATACAACAAAGAATATGTTTCCAAGTACCGATAGCACTGTAGCAAACATAGCATAACTAACACCATAAATAACAGCAACAATAATAACAAATAAAAGGTAAAAATTGATGTCAATTTCTAATGCTAAAGAATATACTAGATATTCTAAGAAAACAACTAATAAGAAAAATACAGAAGTTTCTAAAATTGTTCTAATAACTTTTTTTAAAGAAGATTGTTCTTTCTTTTCAGTTAAATTTTCTCTATACTTACTAATTTTTTTGTATATTTGAGGTACTTCTTCTGCAAGTGTATATTTTGATTTTAAATGCAACTTTTTATTATCAGCCTCTAATACACTTAGTGGAAATAATTTATCTGGCGTTCTTCCTACTACTTCTTCTGGTACATTATTTTTACCCTTACCTTGTTTAACTACAATATTTGCAATATCTACTTCTCTGCAGACTTCACCTTCTATATGATAAAGTTCATTTTTCTCTTCACTACTTATTGCATTAATCAATGCATGAACCGCATCTTGAACGCCTAAAACCATATGTTTAGCGTTGGGATTGTACTTTACTGTTTTATTATCAACACGATTTAAAATCATATTTGTACAAAAATCATCAGTAAATTGGTCATAAGAAAAGTTACCATATATTTCTGGAAATCTAATATTTACAACATCAAACTCACCCTCTTCGCGACAAGATGTTATAAATGCATCTATCTGAGATAATGCACCACTTTCAAAGCTATTAGTTACTGGTCTAGTGTCTTTAGAAATATACTCTTCAACATTGTCTTCAAAAATTCGTAAGCTAGAACAATAAATAACTCTTTTTACATTGGCAGACTTCGCACTCAAAATTAAATTGGTCATTCCTGTTATATATTCAATTGATTTTTTTTGTGAGCTTTCTTCCGTAAAATCAAAATCCATGTAACCTGCAATAACTAGTAAATCAATCGATATGTTATTCATAACCTTTACAACGTTTTCATCACTGTACGTAAAATCATATTTTTGGAAAACTTTAGGTATACGCCTATCTTTAACAACATGTTCACCAGTAAGCAAGTATATTTCATGATTTTCATTTTTTAATCTATGTGCCAGATTAGAAAGAAATTCATTATTTCTACTACATACTAAAATATTCAAATAAATTCACCCAACTTAATTATTCATTAAGAACCCCATTACATTATTATATACAATATAATGTATATAATTTAAAAATAAATATTTAATCTAAAATATCATCATCTAACAAATTATCAAAATCGTCATATTTATTAGAGATTTTCTCTTTTAATTTTTCATTTTCACTTTTTAATAACGATACTTGAATTGTAAGTTCAGTAACTTGATTAGTTAATGTAGAAGCAGTTTTAGAATGATTAAATAACATTAAAAACACTAAAACTAACAAGAAGAAAATTAAAACTGAAGGAGGCCAGAAAATACCTAATAGTTCAGCAAACCAATTAAGTATATGTGGTTGAATACCTAAAATAATAATACCAACTCCACCAATTATCCAAACCAGTGCATATATTTCGTTCATTTGTTTATTTTTTGTTGCTCTTGTTACCCAAAAAATAATGAATATTCCAACAATTACAGCGACTAATGTGATAAATATGTTCATATTATATACCCCCATATATACTAGAAAATTTTAAAAACCATCTTAACGATTATGTAAAAATACTTTTCTATTAAAATATAACAAACATTTAGTGATTATATACAATAATTCAAACCTAAAAAAGTCAAATTTAAATATATAATAGCATATCTACTCAATACTTGCAATATTTTTTGTAAATTTATAATAAAAAATTTTTCAATTTGTTTATATTAACCTATAAAACAAATATATATGCCTCCTATTTACTTATAATAAACAAATTGAATTAGAAAGTACTACTTTCTTTAATAGTTTTTTATTAAATCCACCCCTAAGTATTTACTTATACATTATTATATCACATTATAGTAAAATAAGCAATTTTTTTGTAAAACCATCTATTTTTTTATAAAATTTATTCAAAATTTAATGTATTTTATTGTTTTTACTTGATAATTTATATTTTTAGAATTATAATAATTATAAATAACTTTAACAAGGAGAAAGCATATGAATAATTTCACTTTTTATGCTCCTACTGAAATAGTTTTTGGTGCAAATACTGAAAATCAAGTTGGAACATTACTAAAAAAATACAATGCCACTAAAGTATTGCTACATTTCGGTGGTGCTAGTGCTGATAAATCTGGGTTGTTATCAACAGTTAAAAAATGTCTTACAAACAACAATATAAAATTTGTTGAGTTAGGTGGAGTTGTTCCAAATCCTCGCCTATCTCTTGTAAATATTGGAATAGAAATTTGTAAAACTGAAAATGTTGATTTTATCTTGGCTGTAGGTGGTGGTAGTGTTATAGATTCAGCTAAAGCTATTGCTATAGGTGTATACTACGACAATGATGTATGGGATTTCTATAATAAATCGACTGTAGCAACTAATGCTTTACCTGTAGCTTCTATATTAACACTTTCTGCTGCAGGTAGTGAAATGAGCGACAGTAGTGTTATTACAAAAGATGAAGGTATGATAAAAAGAGGATATAGTAGTCCTTTAATCAGACCAAAATTTTCAATTCTAAATCCAGAACTTACATATTCACTACCAAAATATCAAACAAGCTGTGGAATAGTTGATATTATTATGCACACTTTAGAGAGATATTTCACTACAGATGATACTATGATGATTACAGACACAATAGCACAAAGTGTACTTAAAACTGTAATTCACAATGGCAGAATATTAATGAACAATCCAAATAATTATAATGCACGTGCTGAAATTATGTGGGCAGGTAGCATATCTCACAACAGCCTTACCGGTTTAGGTATAAACTCAGATTGGTCAACTCATCAATTAGAACATGAGCTTTCTGGTATGTTTGATGTTGCTCACGGTGCTGGATTATCAGCAGTTTGGGGCAGTTGGGCAAGATATGTATATAAAGAAAAGCCAGAACGTTTTGAAAAATTTGCAAAAGAAATATTTGATATAACCACTCTTGAGAGTGCAATTAAAGGTATTGAAGCTATGGAAAATTACTTTATAGAAATTGAAATGCCAATAAATATTCCAAATTTGTTAAGTTTTACACTAACAGAAAATCAAATTAATGAATTAAGTGAAAATTGTGCATATGCAGACCGTACTATTGGATATTTCAAGACTTTAAACAAAGAAGATATTAAAAACATTTACACAATGGCGAATAATTAGTTATTCTTTTTAATTATATGTAGTGAACAATTTCCTATATTCAAAATATAATTAAAATATATTAATATATAATAAAAACACTTAGTAAACGAAAGATAAATTCATCTACTAAGTGTTTTCTTTGGCTGGGCTAGCTAGATTCGAACTAGCGACTGACGGAGTCAAAGTCCGTTGCCTTACCGCTTGGCGATAGCCCAATATTAATAATAAATTTTGATTAGACGGACAAGTTTATACTTGTCCGTCTAATGGTGACTCATCGGAGAATCGAACTCCGGACACCTTGATTAAAAGTCAAGTGCTCTGCCAGCTGAGCTAATGAATCATATGGGGTGGATAATCGGATTCGAACCGACGATCTCCAGTGCCACAAACTGGCGCTTTAACCGACTAAGCTATATCCACCATATAATGGTGATTAAGAATAAAATTCTTAGTCACCATTGGCGTGCCAAAAGGGATTCGAACCCCTGACCTACTGCTTAGAAGGCAGTTGCTCTATCCGGCTGAGCTATTGGCACATAAGTTTAAGATTATTAAATTAAAATCTTTTGGAGCGGATGATGGGAATCGAACCCACACGATCAGCTTGGAAGGCTGAAGTTCTACCACTAAACTACATCCGCAAATAATGTCATCTTCTAGCGACGGATTATATTTTATCACAAAAAGAAGTCACTGTCAAGCATTTTATTATTTTTAATTTAATAATTCCGATTTTTTTATATATACATATATTGTTGATACAACGTGAAAAAAGAACATTTAAGCTGTCTGTGTTTTATATATATTGCATAATTTTTAAAAAACATATTGTTTGTTTTATAAATTTTTTTCAAAATTTACATTTTTCTAAAAAAAAATTGCTTTTTATTGCAATTTTTGATATAGTTTACTTTATAAGCTCGAAACGTATGGAGGCGTTAAAATGGAAAAGAAGAAAAAACAGACGAAAACAATGTCATTTCTTAATATTATTGAAAAAACAGGTAATAAGTTACCTCACCCTATTACAATTTTTGCTATTTTATGTTTAATAATCATTGTACTATCAGCTATATTAGCTGCATTTGATTTTAGTGTAACTGGTGATATGATTAACTCTGAAACTCATAAATTAGAAACGCAAACTATCAATGTTGTAAGTTTATTAAGCCCAGATGGTATTGTTTATATGCTTACAACTGCTATAAGTAATTTTATTGAATTTGCTCCACTAGGTGTCGTTCTTGTATCTATGTTTGGTATTGGCTTAGCTGAAGGCAGTGGTTACATTTCAACTTTACTTAAAAAAGCTATTGCCTTAACACCTGCAAAACTAATTACTCCTATGGTTGTATTTTTAGGTATTATGTCAAATATCGCTTCTGATGCTGGCTATGTTATACTTGTTCCACTTGGTGCTCTAATATTCTTAACGTGTGGCAGACACCCTATCGCAGGTCTTGCTGCTGCTTTCGCTGGCGTTTCTGGTGGATTTAGTGCCAATCTAATTATTGGTACTATCGACCCAACTCTTGCAGGTATTAGCACTGAAGCCGCTAGAATTATAGATCCAAACTATACTGTAAATGCAACTTCAAATTGGTATTTTATGTTTGTATCAACTTTTCTAATCACAATACTCGGAACAATAGTTACAAATAAAATAATCGAACCTAGACTAGGTAAATATAATACTGAACATGCTAGGCTAGATGCTAACACAATGAATTTAAAGGTAATAACTCCTCTTGAAAAAAAAGCTCTTAAATGGGCTAACCTTACTCTTTTAGGTTTGGTCGTTTTACTTTTAGCAGTATTACTACCTCCTGAATCATTTTTAAGAAATCCTGATACAGGTTCAATAACTGAAAATTCTCCATTTATGTCCTCAATTATTGTCATACTATCTATAATGTTTTTTATACCATCTGTTGTATATGGCAAAGTTTCTAAAACATTTAAAAGTGAAAAAGATATAGCTACTCAAATGGGAAAAACTATGTCTACTATGGGTCCTTTTATTGCTCTTGTATTTGTTTGTGCTCAATTTGCAGCTTATTTTTCTTATTCTAATTTAGGTACTATCATCGCCATTTATGGTGCTGATATTTTAAAATCTTCTGGAATAAATGGTTTTGTAGTAATAATTATATTTATTATTCTCTCTGCTATTATAAACTTAGTTATGGGCTCGGCTGGTGCTAAATGGGCTATTTTAGCTCCAATATTTATCCCTATGTTTATGTCTGTTGGATATTCTCCTGAATTAGTGCAAGTAGCTTACCGTATTGGTGATTCTTCAACTAATATTATTTCTCCGATTATGGCGTATTTTGCGATGATTATTGTATTCGCTCAACAATATGATAAAAAAATTGGTATGGGTACTGTTATATCTACCATGTTACCGTATACAATTGTATTTTTAGTTGGTTGGTCTATTATGTTAGTTATATGGATGTTGCTCGGTATTCCACTAGGTCCACACGCTCCAATAATGCTTACTTAACAAGTAAAAAAAATATTAGGGTTGTCACAAAATCAATGTGACAGCCCCTTTTTTTATCTCTTCATAAGTTTAATTTTTTCTTTCATTTCTTTACTTACTTTAAGTGATTCCCTGATTTTTTGTAGTGCTTTGTTATATGTTTCGTCATCTATTTTAGTTTTTATAA
Organism: uncultured Eubacteriales bacterium; assembly: GCA_964369405.1. GTDB lineage: Bacteria > Bacillota > Clostridia > Oscillospirales > Acutalibacteraceae > CAYJFG01. The sequence continues at coordinate 144,419 of CAYJGB010000001.1, read as the reverse complement.
GATATTTCATAGTTTCTTGTTCATATGTAGTAAAACATTTTGATATTGCCCATGCAACAGCCATTTTAACATAGTAATCTTCGTTTTTTATACTATCAAAAACTTTGAATAATTCATTTAAATATTTTTCATTCACATAAAAATCAAGCATCATTACTACTGCAAATCTTATGTAATATGTTTTTTCTGTATTTATGCATTTTTCTAAAAAATCCCACATTTCTTCCATATGTTTTTTTGTTATTTTTAACTCACAACATAAACTATCGCACAGCGACCAATTAGTTACCTTTGGTAAAAACAACTCTATTTGATTTATAACTATATGTATATCTTCTTTTAAATTTCCTATTATTAACCCTTTTAACATAGTTTCTTCAAAATAAATATCCTCTGCTTCACTTAAATATTCTAGCGGATTATCCTTTGTTATTTCTTTTGCTATCTTTCTAATTGAAGGTATTCGCACACCGATTATATTTTCACAATTTGGAATTAATTTTTCAGAAAATTCTTTGTACTTTACTTCCGATAATTCTTCTAACTTATTACGCACTTCAATTTCTTTATTATACATTTTAAAAACCTCTACTTATTTTATCAAATATACTATTTATTTTCTTTTTCCATATTTAGCAAATACTCTTTCATATCTACTCCTCCAGCATAACCTACTAGCTTGCCACTACTGCCAATTACTCTATGGCATGGCACAGCAATTGTAATAGGATTTTTATTATTAGCCATTCCAATGGCTCTGCTAGCCTTTTCATTACCTATTGCTATAGCAATATCTTTGTAACTTCTAGTTTCTCCATATGGAATATCGCATAACGCTTTCCATACTTTCAATTGAAAATCAGTTCCTATTAATTTATATTTAAAATCAAACTCTTTTCTTATTCCATTAACATATTCTTCTATTTCCTTAAAAACTAAATCTGTAAACTCATCTTTTTTGCCAAAATCTTTAACTTCTATATTTAATTTTTTTAAATATGTTACTACATCATTTTCGTATTCAATTTTAAAATATCCTAATTTGTTTTCATAAACTGCAAAATTTTTCATAAAATCACACCTTTTATATTCATTCTGTTTTTCTGTCTTTAAAATATTTCAGCATTAAAAACACTCCAATAAACATAACACAACACGCTATAATTCCTAATATAAATATTGTTACTATATTACTGTTATCTGAATTATCTTCTATTATTATATTATTGTTATCTACTAAATTTTCATCTGAATTTGTTTGCTCTTCTTCAAAATCTTTAACATTCTCTTCTTGAAGCTCCTTAAGTTTTTCTTGTTCTACATCACTTACTTCTTCCCCACTTGCAAATGTTTGACTAGTCTCATTTTTACTTACTTCTATATCATAAACTATTGCGTTATTAAAATCTAAGAATTCTTCTTCAATACTTCCTGCTTGCTCAAAATATACAGAAAACTCAGTATTTGCAACAACCTCTTTAGGTGTAAATTCAATTTTAAAAGCACTTTCAAACTGATTTGTATGTATGCTGTCTAATGCTAAAAATGCAACTCTTACTGTATTATTAATCTCATAAAAATCTATTGTTCTTTCACTATTTTTATTTGTAAAAGTCACACCTTTAAAATTTATAAGTTCGCTATCAAACGATAGTACAAACACGCCTCCAGCTAATTCTATATTATTACTATCGATTTTCATATCAACTTCAATTGTTCTATTGTATTCAATTACAGTAGGAATTTCAATCTTGTAATCAAATTTGCTTTCTGTGGCATGTACATTCATTTGACTAACTAGCAAAAATATTAATAAGCTAATAATACAACTTGCTTTCCTTATCATATTCATATCCCTTTTTATAAATTCTCACCCGTCTTGCATTACAGCTCAGACGGGTGCATTATTTCTTATTCTACTGTGTTGTTCATTTTCTAAGTTTATATAGTGTCAATTATTCGTTTGATGATGAAATGTTGGTACTATATCATTTAAAGCTTTAATTGTATCATCGGAATTATTCACCTTTGCACACTCTCTTAGACAGTCTAATTTTTGAACAAATATATCAACATCTAATGGAATTTGCTTTCCAATAAATATTTTTTTGTTTTTTGTTGCTGTTAGTCCTTCTTCGTTCATTAAAAGTTCTTCGTACAGCTTTTCTCCTGGTCTAAGTCCTGTGAATTTAATTTTAATATCTTTATATGGAACTTTTCCATACATTCTAATTAAATTCTCTGCTAATGTTAATATTTTTACAGGTGCTCCCATATCTAGTACAAAGATTTCTCCTCCATGTGCCATTGATGCTGCTTGAAGAACTAACGATACTGCCTCTGGTATGGTCATAAAATATCTTATTATTTCTGGGTGAGTTACTGTTATCTCTTTTCCGTTTTCAATTTGTCTTTTAAATAGTGGGATAACAGAACCGTTAGAACCTAAAACATTACCAAATCTTGTAGTAACAAATTCAGTTTTGCTGTTTTCATCTTGAGAAACATATTCCATTATCATCTCACAACAACGTTTTGATGCTCCCATTACATTCGTAGGGTTAACTGCCTTATCTGTTGATATCATAACAAACTTTTCAACATTATATTTTTTTGCTAAAACAGCCATATTATATGTCCCTATAATATTATTTTTAACAGCTTCTTCTGGTGATGTTTCCATTAATGGTACGTGCTTATGAGCTGCTGCGTGAAAAACAATGTTTGGTTTATATTCAATATATACTTTTTCCATTTTTTCATAATCTCTAACTGAGGCTATAAGTGTAACTATATTTAATTTACTTCCATACTCCATAACTAGTTCCTGCTGTATATCGTATGCATTATTTTCGTAAATATCTAATATGATAATTTGTGCTGGATTGTATTTTGCTATTTGTCGTGTTAACTCACTTCCTATTGAGCCACCTCCACCTGTTATCATACAAATTTTTTCATTAATAAACTCTCTTGTATCTTTACTTGTAAACGTGATAGGTTCTCTACCTAACAAGTCTTCTACTTTGATATCGTTAATCTGTGATATTAACTCTTTGCTGTCTTTTTCATCAAGCATTTTACTAATTGATGGTACTATCTTGATTTTACATGATGTTTCAGAACACAAATCTAATATATATCTTTTTTCTGACTCTGTACACGATGGTATTGCAAATATGATTATATCTATTTCTTTTTCTTTGCATATCCTTATAATATCTTCACTATTGCCTAAAACTCTAACGCCTCTCAGCCCTGTTTTTAACTTTTGTGGATTATCATCTATAATACCTACTGGTAAATATTCATATGTTGAGCTATCTACATCTGTTCTTGAATTTTCAATTTCTTTTAAGATGATTTTGCATGCTTCGCCTGCACCAATTATAAGTGTTCTTTTTTTATACTTATCATTACTTGAGTCTATTAAAACTAAAAAAGTTTTTCTAAATACAAATCTAAATAAGATTATTCCTATTGTACCTAATGAAACCTGTAGTAAAACAAATTCCCAATGTAAACTTCTATATATAAAATACGTTATTACTGTAGCTATTCCCGAACCTATTATCATACCTGCTATGCATGATAAATAATCTTTATAATTAAAATATCTCCACATCTTTGAATATGCACCAGACATATATAAAGCTGCGAAACATAAAAAAATCGATAATACACAAAATATATCTAAGTTAGTATCTGATAATGCGTTTAAGTCAAAATAACCTAATAGATGGTTTGATAACAAAACACTTATACTAATTATAAACATATCTGATAAAACTAAAACCAATTTTCTTGGTGAAATCTTTTTCATGATTGTTATACCTTTCAAAATTTTTTTAAAATATTAAATTACTTTAAATCTGGTAAGTTTAATATGTACTCTTTAAATCCTTCAAAATCCCCTTGTTTAAATTTTGAAATATCTATATTATTACTATTAATTATACAATCTTTAATTAAATATGTATCCATACCTATTTGCGATACTTTCATATCTTCTAAGACGTCATTTCCAACCATCAAACATTCTGTAGCTTCTGCTCCGATTTTAGATAATACTTCTTTATAGTAGTTTATACTGCTTTTTGAAAAAGATGAATTTTCATAAGAAGTAATATAGTCAAACATATCTGATGATAACCCAGCCCATTTAATTCTGTTTTGTGTAGCTATTAAAGGAAATATCGGATTAGTGGCTAAAATAAGTTTATATCCTTTATTAGTTAACAACTCTATACACTCATAAACTAGTTTATTTGGTTTAGTCGCTTCTTTTGCTAAATTAAATTCGTTTTTATAAAAACTATCAAACAAGTGTTTATCTTCTAAAACATTGTCACCATAAATTTGAGTCATTTTTTCCCAAAACACTTCTGAGTTTAATTTTGTGCCATCATTGTTCATCATTTCATTTGTTCCAGCCCAGACACTTTTAATAAGTTTTTGGCTATCTGGATAATGAGGCTTTAAACTTTTACATAATAACTTAAAATAACAGTTTACAAATTCCTCTTGATTCATAGGAAGTAATGTACCGTCTAAATCAAATAAAACATATTTAAGCATAAATCTACCACTTTCATATTTATTTATAGTATAATAACACATTTTTTATCAGAATAGTAGTGTTTTTTAAATTTTTTTAAATATTATATAAGTTTTAAATAATTTTATATTAATAATTACTAATTTATTAATCAATTTCAAATAAACATTTGTAAGTTCAGTATCTGCTTTAACATTAAACTATAAATTATATTGCGTAACTAGCCATTATTATATGCTTTATACAAAGTCTTCGGGGCACCCGCCAAGCGAAACTGAAAGTTTCGCTCATTTAAGGCACCGTCCAACATTCTTATAAATCATAACCTTTGTTGTGTCGGTGCCTTATCATTCAAATCTTTGATTTGAATGGGCGGGTGCCCCTAAGTTTTTCTAAATATTAAAATTTCATCTATAATAAATCTTCATCATCATAATACTTATACAATGTATCATCTTCGTTATCATTATCTTTTATATTTTCGTCTGTTATCTGCTCAACATCATCTTCTTTATCTTCATTTGCACTTTCATCTGTTGCACCATTCTTTTTATTAAAAGCAAATATCTTTAATCCTTTTGATTTCCTTAACAATAACACTATAGCCACACCAGTTAACAATAACATTACTCCTGCTATAACACTATATGTAATTATACCATCTTGATATGGCACTGTTGATATAAGCTCTATAGTATTTTCTCCACCTTGTAGCTCTATAACATAATCACCATTCTTATCTAGTTGTGATGAAACTTTTTCTCCATCTTCGCTGTTATCTTGTCCATCTAATGAAATTATATTTTCTTGCCCTTTATTTTTCATTGTGTATTTATATGTTATGTTCATATTTTCTTCGTTAAGCATATTTGTTATATTTACTGAGTCTACTAATTTCAAATCAGTTACAACTGCCATAGCACTTGTATTCTCTGTTCGTAAAAACTCGTTATCTTCACCTAATAACTCTTTAAAAAACTTATCTATCTCTTGTGTTGTTCCCTCTTCTTTTACTGAACATATCAAATTTACATCATTTTTAGTAACTGTAGCTTTTACTCCTTGCTGTTGAAAATAATTACTTGCATAATTGCAACCATCTACACCACTGTTCTTATCATATAAAAAGTCGAATTCACGCACAAATTTGTTATCACCCAAATTTTCAACAGTTACAGCTACTCCGTCTATTTTATATTGCATACCGTCAGGCACTCTTACAGCAACGCTCTCATTGGAGCTACTTAAAGTATATACCCCGTCTATCCACTTGCCGTTTTTATCCCATGAACCATCTTCAAGCACTAAACCATCACCATATGTAGTTTTAATCGGTAGTGAATATTTATAAGTTATAGGTACAGTTTTTCCATCTACAGATATAAAGCTTAATAAGTTAAATCTTTCTTCAAAAACTAACTGCTCAGCAAGTGGAGTACTACTATTATTTTCATCTCCATAATATAAATATTGGCTATCGCAATCTAAAAACTTAGAAGTAACTGCTTGCAATTCGACAAGACTTACACCTTTGTAAAACACTTGAAACTCTTGATTATTTCCTTGTTGAGTCCAACCGCTATAATCTGCTAACTCATCTGTTCTTTCTTCCATAAGAGTTAATAAATCCTCACCCATTTTGTCGTAAGTTGTTTGTGGAAAAGTGATTGTAAATCGTCTATCATAGCTATCTTGTTTATTATTTGTAGTATCAATAGAAATATCAGTAACTGAAAAACCTGACACATCACTAATGTCGACTATACTAGTATCACTAATTTTCACTTTACCATCAAAGTTTACTACATTAGAAATACTATTATAAGTGACTAATAAGTCTTTGTAATTGCTTTCTACTGCTGCATTAGCAATAAATGAAATTAATTCCATACCGTCAAAATCTTCGACATAACGCCAACCTTTAGTAAGTGTATTGTCTGGTGTGCTTAACTGCACATCAGTTTCTTGCCCGAGAACGGAACTAATTTTATTTTCGTAATCTTTTTCAGATGTAAAGCTTAATTTAAAATTATATTTAAGTCCCTCTTCTGTTTCATCAATCGAAGTTTCAAAAACAGAAGGTGTATTATTATCTATAATCTCATCTAACTGAGCCTTTAAATCATCTCTACCACTTAACAACTGGCCAACGTGCAAAGTAATAGTTCTGTCACCCTCAAATTTATCATTAAAGCTAACAACATTTTCAACGTCTACAGATTTTTCTTCACAAGAAGTAAATAAAAAGACACATGAAAAAATAACTGCTAAAAACAACACAATTTTAACTGATGTTTTCAATTATAACACTCCAAACTAAATAAATTATATACCATACTCCTGTTTAAATAAAATCGCTCTTACAGGAGAAGCTTCAAGACCAACTAATTTTAATGGAAAAGCAGATATTTTATAATTCCCATCTTCAATACCTGTAAGGTCTAACCCCTCTAATATCACTATATTTTCAAGCAATAAAGTTCTATGTACAACATAATCATCTTCCATATCACAAATTGACATTCCGTCAGTGCCAATTAAGTCTAGTTGATAATCTGCAATTACAATTGCTGCACTAGGTGATAAATATGCATTACCCTCACCTTTCAAGATTAACTTTTTCTTACAAAATGGTAAGATAGTTTCCATATCCTCACCAGTCAAAACTCCTGAAATAGTAACAACCGTACAATCACCATAAAACTTTGATAAAGGTAATTGGTCAACAGTTGCACCACCTTTAATATAATGAGCAGGTGCATCTATATGAGTTCCAGTATGAGTACACATTTTTATATAAGAAATATCTACATCTTCACCATATTCAATTTTAGTAATCCATTCATATTCTGGCTCTGGGTCACCTTTATAAACTGGTGATTTAAAAATATCTCTTGAAATATCAATAATATACAAAATACGCAACCCTCTCAAATTTAATAAAATAAATCAAAACATTTTTTCTAATTTTAGTATATTATATCATATTTTTTACTTTTTTCAATAATATTCACTTGTAAACTTCATTAAATTTATAATATTAACGAAATTTGGTTACAATCAATTCATAATTCTTGACATTTTCTCAATATCATTATATTATCAAGTTAAATAAAATAAAAATAAAATGGGGGTATTATATTTGGACGCTTTTTTAGAATCTTTAAACATTCCAATAGCTACAGATTTAGCGATTATGGTTTTAAGAATATTAATTCCAATTTTAGGTATTATAATTGTCTATCAAATATACTCTTCACTTAGACGTCAAAGAAGAGAAGAAAAAGCCTTAGTTATGCTTGTAAACGATGAAACAGGAGATTGTTTACCAGTTGTGTCTTGGGAAAACTCTTTAGGAAGGTCAAAAAGTAATGATATTGTTATAGATGATGATATGACTATTTCAAGAGAACACTGTGCATTACTTAGAAGAGAAGATGGCTGGTTTATAAATGATACAGGCTCAAAATTTGGAACATATCTTAACGGAGAAAAAATCACTCAAAGAACTCAAATATATATAAATGATGAAATAACTTTGGGCGAAACTACATTAACACTTGAACGTGCTGAAGATTTTGTTGATATTAGTTCTTCTTGGTTTTTTAAGAAAAAAGGCAACAGACCTGGTATATCGCCTTTTAGTCTTATGCTATTAATTACTATTTTTATGACTTTTTTAGCTGTTAGTGCTTGTGTAAGTCACGAAGCAACAGACCTCGTACCTTTAATGTTTTTAGGTATTTATATGGGTTTATCTTGGACGTTTTATTTTGTTAGTACAAAGATACTAGGAAGAACTTACTTTGAACTTGAAAGCCTAGCTATTTTCCTAACAGGAATAGGTATTATGCTATCTGTTAGGCAAGAAATAAGCCAAACATATATGCAAGTTTTAACTGCTGGTATTGGTATGGTTATGTTTTGTATTATTATTAGAATAATTAAAAACCCTGATAGAGTTGAGCGTTTACGTGTACCTGTAATGATTTTATCGTTAGGTTTTTTATGCACTAGTATAGTTTTAGGGCAAATCACATACGGTGCTGCTAACTGGATTTCTATCGGTGGAATTTCTATTCAGCCATCAGAATTTGTTAAAATAGCTTTCATATTTGTGGGTGCTTCTGCTTTGGACGAACTGCAAAGACGTAAAAATTTAATCCAATTCGTAATATATTCTATTTTATGTGTTGGTGCTCTCTTCCTTATGAGCGACTTCGGTACTGCTTTAATTTTCTTTGGTACTTTCTTAATGATATCATTTATGCGTTCTGGGGACTTTAAAACTGTTATTCTTGCTTTAGTTTCAGCAGTTTTAGGTGGTGCTTTCATTTTAAGGTATCGCCCATATATAGCTAATCGTTTTTCAGCTTGGGGGCACGTTTTTGAGCATGCTAACGACTTAGGTTATCAACAAGCAAGGGTTTTAACGTACGCTGCAAGTGGAGGACTTTTCGGTGTCGGTCTTGGTAATGGATATTTAAAATATGTTGGAGCCTCTGAAAGCGATTTAGTATTTGGTCTGATGTGCGAAGAATACGGCTTAATTTTAGCATTAACTGTAGCTATTTGCATAGTTGGTCTATTCTTTTACGCTCGTGCAATCACCACTAGAAGCCGTTCAACATTCTACTCAATTACAGCTTGTTGTGCTGCTGGTCTTTTAGTCCTACAATCTTCACTAAACATTTTTGGCGCTACAGATATACTCCCTCTTACAGGTGTTACCCTACCTTTTGTAAGTGTTGGAGGCTCAAGTATGGTTGCTTGTTGGGGACTACTAGCATTTATTAAGGCTGCTGATGAACGTACTTACTCAAAAAGTTCATAAAAGGATGTGTATATAAATTATGAAAAGAACATTATCACGCTCAATATTTATAGCAATAATAAGTTTTGCTTTTATATTTGGACTCGGTCTATTCACGTATAGAATTTTTGTAAATGCTGATATGTGGGTACAGCAAGAGTATAATGGACATATATCTGGCTCATACGGTTTAGCACAAGCTGGTAAGATATATGATAGAGATGGCGAAATCTTAGCTCAATCAATAGATGGTGAGCGAATATATAACGAAGATGAAACTACAAGAAAATCGACTTTACATGTAGTTGGAGATAACAGTTTAAATATATCTACAGCTATACAAAGTACTTATAGGTCAGACCTTACTAGTTTTAATTATATCTGGGGATTAGAACTACCTGATTCTTTTAAACAAGAAAACAATTTAACATTAACAATAGATGCTGATGCTTGTAACGCAGCATATGAAGCACTAGGAGATAGAAGAGGTGCAGTAGTTGTGATGAACTACGAAACAGGAGAAGTAATATGCAGTGTAAGCAATACAACTTACGACCCACAAAACCCACCAGAAATAACAGAGGAGAACGAAAGCGAATATGACGGAGCATATCTGGATAGAGTATTATCCTCGTCGTATACACCAGGTTCAATTTTTAAAATAGTGACAGCCGCAGCAGCGATAGAAAATATACCAGACATAGAGAGCAAAACTTACCAATGCGAGGGTGGCACATATATAAATGGACAATTTATATCTTGCTTATCACACCATGGAACAATCGGATTTAATGATGCACTAGCTCAGTCATGCAATGCAACGTTTGCTCAAATAGCAGTTGAAGTAGGCGCTGAAGAAATGCAAAAAACAGCTGAAGAAATGGGAATTATGTCTAGTTTTGATGTAGGAAACATTTCAACTGCTTTAGGCAATTATGCAGTACTTGATGCAGATGATGCTCAGTTAGGGTGGTCAGGAATAGGACAATATACAGACCTTGTAAACCCTATGCAAATGGCTATATTAATGGGGGCAATAGCAACAGACGGAACTAGCATTGAACCATATATATTAGCTAATAAATCTACTAATGAATTTTATCCAGTAAGTAGTTCCTCACCTACTTATGGTAAGGAACTTTTAAGCAGTTCTACGGCTTCTGTGCTTAATGATATGTTAAGATATGATGTAACTTCAAATTACGGTGATTCTATGTTTGCAGATTTAGAAGTATGTGCAAAAACGGGAACAGCAGAAGTATCAGACGGTGATAAAAACGATGCGTGGATGGTAGGTTTTTCACGTGATGAAGATGCACCACTTGCCTTTGCAGTAGTAGTAGAAGATGGAGAATTTGGATATTCTACAGCAGGACCAGTAGCAGTAGCTGCAATGGAGGCTAGTGCAAAAGCAATAAGAGAAAGTTAAACAAACGCAAAAATTCAAAGGTCGTTAAATTTGCAAATTAACGACCTTTATTTTATTAATTATAATCTAATCGGAGGCTTACATATGAAATTATTTAAACCAATACCAGAGCATACAACTCTTAAAGAAGTAGTAAAACACCAGAGGTCAACATTTGTCTTTTATCTGATAATAAGATTAATTGTAGTCGGAATATTAATCGAAGAAATTATAACTCAAAACTACGAAAGTGCATTTATTTGTGTTTTGACATTAGTTTTACTTCTTATACCATCAATTATAGAAAAAAGAATGCATATTAATATACCTAACGTGCTAGAAGTGATAATCATATTATTTATATTTTCAGCTGAGATATTAGGTGAAATAAATGAATTTTATATTATATTTAAACATTGGGACACTATGCTACACACTTTGAATGGCTTTTTAATGGCTGCTATCGGTTTTTCACTAGTGGATATATTTAATAGAAACGAAAAAATGAAATTTTCTTTATCTCCAGTATATTTAGCGTTTGTTGCCTTTTGTTTTTCTATGACAATTGGCGTATTGTGGGAGTTTTTAGAATTTAGTGCAGATATGATATTAAATATTGATATGCAAAAAGATACTATAATCCATACTATAAATTCTGTTCTTATCAATCCTGATAATGAAAACAGTGTAATAAGTATAAATGATATTACAGAAACAATTATCGTAACAAAAGACGGTGTTAAGTACACATTAGAGGGTTATTTAGATATAGGACTACTAGATACTATGGAAGATTTATTTGTAAATTTTGTAGGTGCAGTAGTATTTTCATTTATAGGTTTTTTCTATGTTAAATCAAAGGGTAAAAGTAAGTTTGCATCTCAATTCATTCCACAAATCGAAAATGATACAGAAATTAAATAAAAATTATAAAGCAAATAATATTATTATATTTACTCATAATATAGTTATTACTATTTAAAGGAGATATTTATTTATGTATAAAATTGCATTTTTTGATACAAAACCATATGACAAAATATGGTTTGACAAAATTAATCACGATAAATTAAAATTTACGTATTTTGAGCATAAGCTAACTAGTGATTCAGCCGCCCTTACTAAAGGTTATGATGGTGTTGTAGCATTTGTAAACGACGACATAGACAAAAGCACCATAGAGCAAATGTATGAAAACGGTGTTAAAGTTCTTGCAATGCGATGCTCTGGTTATAATAATATAGATTTTAAATCAGCATATAAAAAAATCAACATTGTACGTGTTCCAAAGTATTCACCATATGCAGTAGCAGAACATTCAATGGCACTTTTACTCAGCTTGAATAGACATTTACACAAAGCTTATAACAGGACTAGAGATTACAATTTTAGCTTAAATGGGCTTACAGGCTTTGACCTACACGGTAAAACAGTTGGTGTTATAGGAACAGGCAAAATAGGTCAAGTGTTTATAGATATATGCAAGGGCTTTGGAATGAATATACTAGCTTATGACTTGTTCCCTATTCCAAACAGTGATATAAAATATGTAGATTTAAAAACATTATTCAAGTCAAGTGATGTGATATCACTGCATTGTCCATTAACAGAGCAGACAAAGCATATAATTAATAGAGATAGTATTTCTATTATGAAAGATGGAGTATATATCTTAAACACTTCAAGAGGAGCATTAATAGAAAGTCAATCACTACTAAATGGTTTGAAAACCAAAAAAATTGGTGGTGCAGGGCTTGATGTTTACGAAGAAGAATCAGAACTGTTTTTTGAAGATTTTTCAAGCACAATAATACAAGATGACGTATTATCACTACTAGTATCTATGCCAAATGTAATAGTTACATCACATCAAGCATTTTTAACACAAGAAGCACTTAAAAATATAGCAGAAATAACAATCAATAATTTGATAGATTTCTTTGAAAATAAAGAGTTAATAAACGAAGTATGTTATCACTGTGTTACAGGAGAAGTGACAACAGATTGTGAAAACAAAATAAATGGACGTTGTTTTTGATAGATAATCGAGTAGAAGAGGGCTTTTTTAAATGAGATAACTCATTTAAAAAAGCCCTTAAGAATTCTATATAAATAGCTAATTGATTACTAGTAAACAATCAATTTATTTTACAACATTCTACTAATTAATAGTAATATAAATAAAAATTATATTACATTTTATTGCCTTATCTTTTTTATAACTTGCAAATGTCTTTTATAACTTCACTAGAAATTATCAGCCCTGCTACTGACGGTACAAACGCTACACTAGCCGGTGTACTTCTTCTATTATCTTTTTTGTTTTCTGGTGAAAACAATGGTGTTTTTGGCTGTTCTTTAGAATACAATACTTTTAGTTTTTTTATCCCTCTGTCTTTCAATTCTTTTCTCATTACTCTTGCTAGTGGACATACAGAAGTTTTATTTATATCAGAAATTTCTAACTCCATTGGATTTAACTTATTACCTGTACCCATACTACTAATAATCTTTATCTCATTTTCATATGCATATTTTATTAGTATCAATTTAGATGTAACTGTATCTATCGCATCAACTATATAATCACACTGTAATAAATTTATATTATGCATATTTTCACTTGTGTAAAATATGTTATGACATTCAACTTTTGCATTAGGGTTTATACTAATTATTCTATCTCTCATAATATCAGTTTTGTACTTCCCTATTGTATTGTGATTTGCTATTAATTGCCTATTTATATTTGTTATGTCTACTGTATCGTTGTCTACTAAAATAAAGTTCGATACTCCACTTCTTGCTAAACCCTCGCACACATATGACCCTACTCCACCTATTCCAAACACTGCTACTCTTGAGTTTTTCAATGTTTCCACATTTTCCCTACCAATAAGCATTTCCGTTCTTAAAAATTCACTCATTTATGTCACTCCTCTATACAAATATTTTATCACAATTTAATTTATATGTAAAACACGTTTGTAGATAAAGTTGACAATTATATAATTATGTGTTAATATAACACCATACCCCTGTGGGGTGTTATGACTGTACTGTGTTACTATATTAAGAAAGGATACTGCTATGATACAAAAACAACAATTTAACATAATTGGTATGACTTGTTCTGCTTGTTCTTCACATGTAAATTCTGCTGTGTCTAAGTTAAACGGTGTTAATAGTGTTAATGTTCAACTTTTATCTAATAGTATGCAAGTTGAGTTTGATGATGAAATTATTAGTAGTCTAGAAATTTGCAATGCTACTACTAAGGCTGGATATAAAACTACTCAAAAGTTAAAGCATACTTCTAAAGACAGAACAACACTTGATGATGACATACAAGACGAAAGTAAATCTATGAAATTTCGATTAATAATTTCTTTTGCTTTTTTAATACCACTTATGTATATTTCCATGGGGCCTATGATAGGACTTCCAATTTTTGATATATTTTTAGGTGAGAAAAATGCTATAATCAATACATTTACTCAATTTTTATTATGCTTACCGATTTTATTTGTCAATAGAAAATATTTTACAGTAGGTTTTAAAAAGCTTATAATAGGTAAACCTAATATGGATTCGCTTATTGCAGTTGGTTCAGGTGCATCTTTTTTATATGGTATTATGGCTATCTATATGATTACTTATGGTCAAAATTATGAGCTTTCACATATGGTTCATCAGTATATGCACGATATTTATTTTGAATCTGCTGCAACTATTTTAACTTTGATTACTCTAGGTAAATTTTTTGAATCTCGTTCAAAAGCAAAAACTACGCAAGCTATAAAAAAACTTATGGATTTAGCTCCTAAAACTGCAATTCGTTTAGTAGGCGACGTTGAAGAAGTAGTATCTATAGATGAAATTGCTATCGGTGATATTATTGTTATAAAACCGGGTAGTAAAGTAGCTGTTGATGGTATTATTATAAAAGGTTATTCTTCGATTGATGAATCTGCTTTAACTGGTGAGAGTATACCTGTTGAAAAGCAAGCAGGCGATAAAGTTTTATCTGCTAGTACAAATGGAAATGGTGTTCTACTAGTAAAAGCTACTAAAGTCGGTGAAAATAGTACAATTTCTCAAATTATAAAACTGGTTGAAGAGGCTTCAAATAGTAAAGCTCCTATATCAAAACTTGCAGATAAGGTAAGTGGTATATTTGTCCCTGTTGTAATGATAATTTCACTTATATCATTTATATATTGGTTTATATTTGCTGGTCAAACTCTTTCTTTTGCTATCTCAATTGCAATTGCAGTTCTTGTTATCTCTTGCCCTTGTGCATTAGGACTTGCAACACCAGTTGCTATTATGGTAGGTACTGGTGTAGGTGCTTCTAACGGTATATTGATAAAATCTGGAGAAGCACTTGAAATTGCTCATAATATTGATACTGTTGTACTAGATAAAACCGGCACTATAACTGAGGGTAAACCTAAAGTTACAGATGTTATAACTACTAACGGATTTACAAAAAGCTACTTGTTAGAAAAAGCATATACTATCGAACGTTTCTCCGAGCATCCTTTATCATCAGCCATAAACGAATATGCAAAAAGTTTAAATATTACTCCTCTTGAAGTTTCAAACTACAGAGCAGTTGTTGGTAAAGGTATTATAGGCGACATTCAAAGCAAACATATTTTAGCAGGAAATTTAAAACTTTTAGAAGAGTATTCTCTTAAAAATGATTGGGCAGAATATATGTCTATTTCACTTGCAAACGATGGAAAAACACCTCTATTCTTTTGTGAAGACAACAAAGTAATAGGTGTAATAGCTGTTGCCGACACAGTTAAAGCAACTAGTAAAGAGGCAATTTCGTTATTAAGAGAAATGAAACTAGATGTTTATATGCTTACAGGCGACAACAACAGGACAGCAAAATCGATTGCTAAGCTAGTAAACACAACTGATGTAATTTCTGATGTGCTTCCTCAAGATAAAGAGGCAGTTATACGAAAACTTCAAAACCAAGGCAAAAAAGTAGCAATGGTCGGTGATGGTATTAACGATGCCCCAGCTTTAGCAAGAGCAGATGTAGGTATTGCAATTGGTGCTGGTATGGATATTGCAATAGATAGTGCCGATATGGTTTTAATGAAAAGTGACTTATTAGATGCTGTTACTGCTATAAAACTATCAAAAGCAGTTATAAAAAATATTAAAGAAAATCTATTTTGGGCATTTTTCTATAACAGTGTTGGAATACCAATAGCAGCAGGTATATTTTTCACTCTATTAGGGTTTAAATTAAATCCTATGATTGCAGCAGGTGCTATGAGTCTTAGTTCAATATGCGTATTGACAAATGCATTAAGGCTTAAATTTTTCAAACCTTATAAATCAGATAAGAAAACAGAAGATAATAATATAGAAATTAAAAAGGAGATTTTTATGAAAAAGAATATTGTTATAGACGGAATGATGTGTAGTCATTGTACTGGAAGAGTAAACGAAGTGTTAAACGCTATTGACGGTGTTAGTGCTACAGTATCGCTTGATACAAAATCAGCAGAAGTTATACTTACAAAAGAAATTTCAGACGAAGTATTAACTGACACAATTACAATCGCAGGATATAAAGTGATTTCTATCGATTGAGAGGTATATTATGAAAGCAGATAAATCACAAGTTACACGCCTACTCAAAACAGCAAGAGGGCAAATAGATGGAATTTTAAGTATGATAGATGACGATAGATATTGTATAGATATATCTACTCAGCTAATGGCAACACAAGCTATAATAGCACGAGCAAATAAAGAAATATTAGTTTCTCATATTGAATGTTGCATAAAAAACGCTGTAGAAGAAGGCGATATAGATGAGAAAACTCAAGAATTAACTAAAGTGATAGAAAAATTATTAAAATAAATTATTCTTAACATCACTAAAAAATGAGAAGAACACAACTTGCGTTCTTCTCATTTTTATTTTAATTTACTTAACTTTGTTTTGTATCAACTATTTGAATTTGCTTTAGGCATACTCCTTGTGGTAGCTCATATGCAAATTTTATAGTTTTAGCTACATCTTCAGAAGTTATACTTGTAACTCCCTCATCTTCTTGCCATTTTGTATAATTATTCTTTATCTCTTCACTTGTTGTGTGTCCTAATAATTCTGTCTTAACTGCTCCTGGGCATATTGACATTATACGTATATTATGTTTTGCCATCTCCATTCTTGCTACTTCTGTTAATCCTACTACTCCATACTTTGTTGCACAATATACTGCATGATTTGCAAACGGTGCTACACCTGCTACTGATGATACGTTTATTATCGTTCCACATTCTCTTTCTATCATATCATTCATTACAATTTGCATTCCATTTACTACTCCTAGCACGTTCGTATCTAACATATCTTTCCACTCTTGCTCTTGTTGAGTTTCTATGTTTCCTAAAAGCATTATGCCAGCGTTATTAATTATTAAATCTGTCTTACCGTATTTCTCTTCCGCTTCTCTTACTGCTTTTTCAAAACTTTCTTTGTCTTTTACATCTACTTTTCTACACATTGCATTTTCTAAGTTCATCGCTTCTAAGAGTTCTATTCTTCTAGCTAATAAAAGCAATGGATACCCAGCCTTACTAAATTCTTCTGCTAATGCTTTACCAAACCCTGAACTTGCTCCTGTAATAACTACTAATTTTTTCATGATTACACCTCTTGATTTTTTTAATTAATATAAATCTTTATAATTTCCAAAAAAACTAAAACTAGGCATTTCTTCTGATAATGCACATAGTAGTTTTTTGGTTTTTTCATTAAAAACGTTTCCACTAAAATCTAAATAAAATAAATATTCAAAATTTCTATTAACTATTGGTCTTGACTCTATTTTTGTTAAATTAAGCCCGTTTGTGCTAAATCTTCCTAACGCATTATAAAGTGAACCTTTTGTATGTGGTAGAGAAAAACAAAGACTAATTTTACTAGCATCTTTTTCAATAAACAATTCTTTAGATATAACTATAAAACGTGTGCAATTATCTAAGCTATTTTGAAAATCTCTCTTAAGAATTTTTAATCCATACTCCTCTGCTGCCTTTTGTGAACATATAGCTGCACTATGTATATCTTTTCTTTCTCTTATAGCATACGCTGCTGTTGCTGTATTGTCAAATGGTACTGGTTTTAAGTTATTATCACTTATATAGTTTGAACACTGTGATAGCCCTTGTGGGTGTGACAACACTTCTTTTATATCTGAAAGCTCGCTATTTTGTAGCCCACATAAACAATGTTTTATATTAAGGTCTAGCGACGCTACAACATAAAATTTATATTTTATCATTAAATCGTAAACATCTGATACTGAACCTGCACTTGAATTTTCAACTGGTAACACTCCATAGTTTACTTCTCCACTCTCTACTGCTTTAAAAACATCTTCCCAAGTTTTTTTAAATACTGGTTGAGAGTTTGTAAAAATCAACTTAGATGCTTGATGAGAGTTTGCTCCACTTATCCCTTGACATGCAATTTTTAAATTACTATCTTCTCTATCAAATATACTTTTAGCACTTTCTATAGTATTTTTTAGTGCGTTTCCGCTTCCCACAATATCATGTTGCAAGTCACGACTTAACTCCATTATATTAGAAAATAAAAGTCTTGATGCATAACCATACTCTTGACCTTCTTTTTCCACTACATCTAAAATTTCATTTTCTCTTTGTTGGTTAAGTATAGGTAAGTTGTTTTCTTTTTTAAACTCCCCTACTCTTTTTGCACAATCCATTCTTTGTTTGAATAGTTCTATTAACTGTGCATCTATATCATTAATTTCTTTTCTTATTGAGTCTAATCCAGCCATTTTTATCCCTCTTAACTCTAAATTATAGTAAATTTATTAAAGCAATAGCCATTGCACTTTCTACTACTACACTTGCTCTTGATAAAATGCATGGGTCATGTCTACCATTTATAATTAATTTTTCGTTTTGATTGTTTTGTAAATTTATTGTGTTTTGCTCTTTTGATATAGATGGTGTAGGCTTTATAGCTACTCTACATATTATAGGCATACCGTTTGTAATTCCACCTAAAACACCACCATTGTGATTAGTTTTAGTTTTAATCTGCCCATTATCTATAAAATACTCGTCATTACTTTGACTACCATTAAGTTTAGTTATATCAAATCCACTGCCAAACTCAATACCTTTTACTGCTGGAACTCCAAACATTACGGACGATATAACATTTTCAACACCCATAAACATAGGACTACCAACACCTGCTTTAAATCCTACTACACCACATTCTATAATGCCACCTACGCTATCTTGTTCCATTCTAGCTGTTTCAATTTCATTTCGCATTTGAGCTTCTATCTCTTTATTTATAACTGGAAAACTTTCATTATTTAATCTTTTAATAAGTTCTAAATCTATATTAGTTTGATTAAACCTTTCATCACTTATATTCTTTATCGAATTTATGTGAGATACTATCTCTATACCGTCATTTTGTAAAATCTGCCTACATACTGAACCTGCAAACACTAAAGGGGCTGTAAGTCTACCAGAAAAATGTCCTCCACCTCTAATATCGTTAAACCCTTGGTATTTAATATACGCTGGATAGTCTGAATGTGATGGGCGTGGTAATGTCATTAAATTACTATAGTCAGTTGAACGTGTATTTGTATTTTCTATAATCGCACAAAGTGGTGCTCCTGTCGTAGTATTTTCTAGCATACCACTTAATATTATTGGTGTGTCTGCTTCTTTTCTAGGCGTTGCTGCTTTATCTTTTCCCGGAGCTCTTCTACCCATTTGAAGTAACACTTTTTCCATATCTATTTTTACACCACTAGGTAAATTATCTATATTAACACCTATTGCTTTGCCATGGCTTTCTCCAAATATTGATACTTGTATTTTACTTCCACAGTATGATGACATCTTATATTCTCCTTAAAACTTTATTTATCTTTTACTTTACCACCCAAATTTTTATAATCTATAAAGAAATTTGGATAAGATTTATTTATACTTTCTTTATCTGTAATTGATACACACTCTCTACAGCCTAATGAAGCTACACTTAGTGACATAACTATCCTATGGTCGTTATATCCTAGTGTATTTCCACCTATTAACTCTTTTTTTCCGTTTATTATAAGTCCATCTTCTGTTTCTAAAACATCTGCACCTATTTTATTAAGCCCATCACTTATTGCTTTTAATCTGTCGCTTTCCTTTATTCTAAGCCTTTGAGCATTTTTTATTTTAGTTGTTCCCTGTGCAAAACTTGCTACAACTGCTAAAATTGGTACTAAATCGGGTATTTGTCTTGCATCTATTTCAGTTGCCTTTAATTTACTTTTTTTTACATTTACGCTATTTTTATTAATTGTCACATCTGCATTAAATCTTTTAAATATTTCAACACACTCTTTGTCGCCTTGTGCCGAATTAAAATCTACTCCATTTATTGTTACATCTCCATTTATAGCACCTGCTGCCATAAAAAATGCAACTTGTGACCAGTCGCCCTCCGTTGTGAAGTTACACGCCTTGTAGGATTGATTTCCCTTTACAAAATATCCATATTCTTTTTCAGAAATTTCAACTCCAAAAGTTTTCATAACATTTATTGTCATATCGACATAGCCTTTTGATTCTAAATTAGATGTTAATATTATTTTGCTATCTTCTTTTAAAAGTGGTAATGCAAAAAGTAGTCCTGTAATAAATTGAGAACTAATATCTCCTGCTATTTTATATTCTCCAGATTTTAAAGCACCTTTAACATTTAGTGGCAACCCACCTAATGTTTCCATTGAAACTCCAAATTCTGGCAACAATTCTAAGTATGTGCCAATTGGTCTTTGTGGTAGTCTACCTTCTCCTAAAAAAGTTGTTTCTACTCCTCCTACACTTGCTACTGGAATTAAAAACCTAAGTGTAGAGCCAGACTCTTTGCAATTTAATGTTGCTTGTTTATTTGAAAACACATCTGTACCATCTACTATAATTGATGTTTTTTCAATTGTAACTTTTGCACCTAATCTCTTTATACAATCTATAGTCGCATTAATGTCATTTGAAAAGTCAATAGGTGAAATTATACTTTTTCCTTTAGCTAAACTTGCACAAATTATAGCTCTATGTACACAGCTTTTAGATGGTGGTATATTTACTTCTCCACTTAAAAAACTGCTAGAAACTAATACTTCACTCATATAATTTATTCTCCTTTAACTGTACAAAAGTTATAAAGTTCTGCTTTTAAAATTTTCTTAATAAAACTATGCCCTATTTTATCAACTAAAACTATATTAATATAATCTCCACTACTTTTTTTATCATTAAATGAATTTTCCACTATATTTTTTAAATCATTAATATCTTTAGTAGGCAGATTATACTTTTTGAGTATTTTTATAAGTCTTTTTGTAGTTCCTTTTTCTGTTATATTATTGTTTTCGGATGCTTTTGTAACTATAACCATACCTATTGCTACTGCTTGACCATGAGAAAGTGTACTGTAGTTATATATTTTTTCTAGTGAATGACCAAATGTATGCCCAAAATTAAGTAACATACGTTCGCCTTTTTCTTCTTCATCATTTTCAACTACTTGTCTTTTTATATTAACACACTCATATATTATTTGCTCTATAATATTGCGTGCATTATTTTCTTCTAATTTCTCAAATAAATCTTTGCTTTTAATGCAACCATATTTAATAACCTCTGCCATTCCATCATCAAAATATGCTTTAGGTAATGTATCTAATGTATCTATGTCAATTAACACTAATGACGGTTGCCAAAATGCACCAACTAAGTTTTTACCTTGTGCTATGTCTATTCCAGTTTTTCCTCCTACTGAAGAATCAACTTGTGCTAACAGTGAAGTTGGTATTTGTACAAACTCTATACCTCTTTGATATGTAGCTGCAATAAATCCAGCCATATCACCAGTTACACCTCCACCTAAAGCAACTATTAAATCACTTCTTGAGAAACATAAGTTTGCTAATTCGTTGTAAGCTGCCATTACAGTTCTCAATTTTTTTGACTGTTCACCAGCTTCAAAGGTAAAGTTATATACTTGAAATCCTTTTTCTTCTAATGACTTTTTAACTTTACTATAATATATAGCCTCTACATTGCTATCAGTTATAACCATGATTTTTTGAGCTTTACTAATCTTTGATATATATTCACCACAATATCTGATTATATCTCTATCAATTATAATTTGATACGGTCTACCTGTTTTAACCTCTAAAATTTTCATTCTGAAAGCTCCTCTTTAATTTTTCTACCCTTTTCTAACATATCATATATTTTATCGCTATCTTCTTTTTCAATTGCGTTTTTCATCTGAGTTAAATTTTCTATTAAAACACCAATTTCTTCTGCTAAAGGCTTACTATTTTCTAAAAACAATTCAGTCCACAATGTAGCATTTATGTTAGCTACTCTTGATACATCTCTATAACTTCCCGCTGAAAAGCCTTTATGGTTTTTACATTTTGGGCTTAACACATATGAGCAAGCTAATACGTGAGGTAGCTGTGAAGTGAATGCAATCATTTCATCGTGTTCTTGTGGTGTTGCTATTCTAATTTCTCCAAAACCTATGCTAAGTGCAAATCTGCATAATAAGTTAACACTTTCTCTATTTGCACCACTTGGCACTACTATAAAGCTAGCACCTTTAAACAGGTCTGCTTCTGATACTTCAAAACCATTTTTTTCTTTACCAGCCATAGGATGACTTCCAATAAAAATAAAATCATTTGCTTTTGCAAGCTCCATAAGTTTTGGACAAATTGATAATTTAATACCAGATGTATCTGTAACAATACAACCTTTTTTTATATTACTTACATTTTGCTCAATGAAATCAATAGCATATTGAGGATAAAGTCCTAAAATAATTAAATCTGCTGATTTTAGTGATTGCTCATTACCTATTTCATCAATTGCACCACACTTTATAGCATCTTGTAATGTTTTTTTACTTCTAGTTATTCCTATTACTTTATGCTCAGTGTATTTTTTTATCGCTTTACAGTATGAACCACCTATTATTCCTAAACCAACTACAACTATATTCATTTTAACCACCCAATCTATTGTAATATAAATTTGAACATTTGTAAAATTTTAAGAGTGCCACCGACTAAATAATTATTTAATCGGTGGGACAATATAATTTTATTTTATTCTTGATTTGTTAAGTATTCTTTTAATGCAAATACTTTTTTTGCTACTTTATCAAATTGTTCTGGTGTTAAACTTTGTGCTCCGTCTGACAATGCATTAGCAGGGTCGTTATGAACTTCTATCATAAGTCCGTCTGCACCTACTGCTACTGCTGCCATTGATAATGACTCTACTAACCATGATAATCCACCTGCATGGCTAGGGTCTATTACTACTGGTAAGTGTGATAATTTTTTTAGAATTGGAACAGCTGAAATATCAAGTGTGTTTCTTGTAGCTGTTTCATAAGTTCTTATACCTCTTTCGCATAAGATAACGTTTTCGTTGCCTCCAGCCATAATATATTCAGCACTCATAAGCATTTCTTCAATCGTGCTGCTAAGTCCTCTTTTTAAAAGTATTGGAGTGTCGATTTTACCTAATTCTTTTAACAATTCAAAGTTTTGCATATTTCTTGCTCCAACTTGAATTATATCTACATCTTCACATAATTCAATATGAGAAGTTCTCATAATTTCTGTAACTATTGGCATACCTGTTTGAGCTTTT
The DNA here is from genome assembly GCA_964369405.1 of uncultured Eubacteriales bacterium. GTDB lineage: Bacteria > Bacillota > Clostridia > Oscillospirales > Acutalibacteraceae > CAYJFG01. Next base: position 120,869 of record CAYJGB010000001.1, on the reverse strand, counting down.
GCTTTGCTAAGTAGGTCAAGCCCTTCAGCTTTTAATCCTTGGAATGCATATGGTGATGTTCTAGGTTTAAATGCACCACCTCTAAGCATTGAAGCACCACTTGCATTTGCACTTTTTGCAATTTCTATTATTTGGCTTTCGCTCTCTACTGAGCAAGGTCCTGCCATAATTTGAAGGCTACCATCACCTATTTTTATACCATTTTTAAGTGTTACTACTGTATTTTCTGGGTGGAATTTTCTATTTGCTTTTTTGTATGGCTCTTGAACTCTTCTTACGTTTTCTACTATAGCTTGTGCTTTGATATTGTCGATATCGATTTTAGTTGTATCGCCAATCAAGCCCAAAACAGTGCTATGAACACCTTCCCATACATTTACTTTAACACCATAAGTGTCTTTTAGTTGCTCTGTAAATTTATTAATTTTTTCCTGCGTAACTTTTGATTTTAATACGATAATCATAATTTAACCTCATTCATAATTTATTTTTAATATTAAAAAAAGCATAAGACATTTTCTAAATGCCCTATGCTTAAATTTGTTAAAATGTTTTATATTAACATCAAAAAACAAAATTCAATTTACACTACATTTAGTGTAAGTATAGGGCAACACAAATAATTCCAACCAATAAAAATAGTTGAAATAAACAAAGCTTATAAATCGTTGTGTTAACTTGCTTTGCTTTTGCATGACCTAACCCCTATCTGTTTTTTTCTTGTTTACTATAATAATACTATAATTTCTATTTGTCAACAGTTTTTTTATTTATTTACAATTAATTCACAAATATCTTTCACTATAAGTTTTATAGTTTTATCTGAATTCACTGTATAATCGCTTGATTTTTTATAAATTGGTACTCTTTTATTGTATAACTCTTGCATTATTTCATCTTTATTTGGCTTTTGAAGTAGAGGTCTTTTTGTGTCATTTTTAAGTCTATCTTTGATTTCTTCAAGTGATGACTCTAAATATATTATTACACTATTTTCTTTTAATATTTCTACATTTCTCTCAAATATTAGTGTCCCTCCACCTGAACTTATCACTAAACCGTTTTTATTTGATAATTCTTTTACTGCCATATGCTCTAAATCTCTAAAGTGTTCTTCTCCATATTGCGAAAAAATTTCTGTTATTTTCATTTTTTCTTTTTGCTCTATATAATCATCTAAATCAATTAGCTCTCTGTTAAGCTCTTTTGCTAATTGTTTTCCTATTGTAGATTTTCCACAGCCCATAAAGCCACACAACACTATATTTTTATTTTCTAACATATTATCCCTTCTATCTTTTAAAAATTGTTTTTAAGTTCGTTTGCACTATCTGTACATAATTTGTCTATATCTTCTTTATTATAAATACTGCCGTCCCATATATTATGAGCTACTACTGCTTGCCATACAAGCATTGACATTCCACCTACTGCATTACTTCCTTGTGCCTTTGCCTTTTTAACCAGTATAGTTTCCAGTGGATTATATACTGCATCAAATACATTTTTACAATTATTGATTATATTGTCACTTACAGGGCAATTATCAACTCTTGGATACATTCCAATAGGTGTTGCATTAATAAGTAAATCTATTTGTGAATTATCTATCTCACTAATTAAGCACGTTTTAATACTACTTGCTTCAATATTTGTTGTTATCTCTTTTATTAACTTGTTAGATATTTCTATATCTTCTTTTCTAACTGCTATAGTTAGATTGCAATTAGCTTTTACTGCTTCGTATGCCATAGTTCTAGCTACTCCACCAGTCCCTAAAATCATAACATTATTTTCAAACGGAATGTCATAAGCTTCTAATGCTTTTATAAATCCATCTGGGTCAGTTGTATAGCCTGTGTATATTCCATTTTTATTGTCTACTGTATTTACACTGCCATATAATTTTGCTTTTTCATCTAATCCATTTAAACAATTAATTATATTTTCTTTATGTGGTATTGTTATATTAAATCCATCTAAATTTTTTAATGTATTATTAAATTCTAATTTTAAATTTTCTGGCGAAATATCTAATACTGAATATTTTGCATCTATTTGTGCAAGGTCAAACAACCTTTTATGTATAAATGGTGACATAGTATGTCCTATTGGATGTCCTATTACTGCATATTGTTTACTTTTCATATGATACACTCCTACAAAAATATTTTAAAATTCTGTTCAAAATATCTAAATTTTCATTTTTTAGTATTTTTTTTGAAAAAAATTCAAAAACTATATTGACAAATTTACAAATAACTAATAATATGTTTTTGTACTAAAATTTTTTAGGTTAGATTTTTCAAAACATTGCTTTTGGTTATTGTAACATAAATTATATATTTTTGTCTACATCTTAAATCTAACGATTTTAAAACGAATTTATTTAGGAGGAATTATTTATGGTACTGGAAAAAGTTAAATCAATTTTATCAGAACAATTCGATGCAAGCGAGGATAGCATTACTGCTGAAACTACTATTCAAGATGATTTAGGTGCTGATTCACTAGACGTTGTAGATTTAATAATGTCAATTGAAGATGAATTCGAAATCGAAGTTCCTGATGAAGAAGTTGAAAACATTAAAACTGTTGGTAACTTAGTAGAATTTATTGAAAAAAATGTTTAATATTATTATAATATGCTAATTTTTTAAATGGTACGATATTTAGAATTATTCTAAATAATCGTGCTGTTTTTTTATTTTTTAACATTATTAAACATATAGCAATTAACACTTTACATTATACCCTAATATGTGCTAAACTATAAGTTGTGATTTTATTTAATTAGATTTTAAAAACTTAATGTTTTATTTTATATTTATTGTACGGGAGATAATTTTTATGCGAATTGGACTAGATGTTGGCTCTACAACTATTAAATGCGTTGTATTAGACGATGATAACAATATAATTTATAGCACTTATCAACGTCATTACTCACAAATTATTAATAAGATTTCTGAAATTCTTACTATTTTACCTGACAAAATAAAAGGTAGTGAAAATGCCTATATTGCTTTATCTGGAAGTGCTGGTATGGGTGTTGCTGAAACTTGTGGTATTGATTTTGTTCAAGAAGTTTATGCGACTAGAGTTTCTGCTAATACATTTATTCCAAATACTGATGTTATTATTGAATTAGGTGGCGAAGATGCTAAAATACTATTCTTAACTGGTGGTATGGAGGTACGTATGAACGGCTCTTGTGCTGGTGGTACTGGTGCATTTATCGACCAAATGGCTACTCTTTTAAATGTTCCTCTTGAAGATATGGATACTCTAGCATCTGAACATCAAAAAACTTACACAATTGCTTCAAGATGTGGAGTATTTGCAAAAACAGATATTCAACCTCTATTAAATCAAGGTGCTAGAAAAAGCGATATTGCTGAAAGTATTTTTTTAGCTGTTGTTAATCAGACTGTTGCAGGGCTTGCTCAAGGTAGAGAGATATCTGGTAATGTTGTTTACTTAGGTGGCCCTTTAACTTTTATGTCGCAACTTAGAAAAAGGTTTGATACTGTACTTAATACTAAAGGAATTTCTCCTGACAATTCGCTTTATTATGTGGCTTCTGGTGCTGCTCTTTGTGCTGAGAAAAGTATTAATTTTAGTGATGTAATCAAAAAAATTAACTCGTACCATGGAAGTGGTAATTTCGCTTTTAATAGTCCTCTTTTTAATAGCGAAGATGAATATAATCAGTTTACTAGCAGACACCAAAAGGCTACCATTGATAAAAAACCTCTAAATGAATATACTGGCAAAACTTATATTGGAATAGATGCTGGTTCTACAACTGTTAAAGCTGTTGTTATTGGCGAAAATAACGAGTTGTTACATTCTAAATATCTGCCGAACAGTGGTAACCCTGTTCCTATAATAAAATCTTTTTTAGAGGAATTATATACTATTTCTCCTAATATAAATATCGCTTCAAGTGCTGTTACTGGCTATGGTGAAGAACTTATTAAAAATGCTTTTTGTGCTGATTTTGGTATTGTTGAAACTGTTGCACATTTTACTGCTGCTAAAAACTTTATGCCTGATGTTGAGTTCGTTATTGATATAGGTGGGCAAGATATTAAGTGTTTTAAAGTTCACAACGGTGCTATTGATAACATCTTCTTAAACGAGGCTTGTTCTTCTGGTTGTGGTTCTTTCCTACAAACTTTTGCTAACGCTTTGGGATATTCAATTGAAGAATTTGCTAAAATGGGTATTTTTGCAAAACTACCTGTTGAACTTGGTTCAAGATGTACTGTTTTTATGAATAGTTCTGTAAAGCAAGCTCAAAAAGACGGTGCTACTATTGAAGATATATCTGCTGGTTTATCGATTAGTGTTGTTAAAAATGCTTTGTATAAAGTTATTAGAGCCTCTAGCCCTGATGATTTAGGTAAGAAAGTAGTAGTACAAGGTGGTACTTTCTTAAACGACGCTGTTTTACGTGCTTTCGAGCGAGAAATGGGTGTAGATGTTGTAAGACCTGATATTTCTGGTCTTATGGGTGCGTTTGGTGCTTCGCTTTATGCAAAAGCTAATGCACAAGAAACAAGCTCTTTATTAAAAGCTGACAGCTTTAAAGATTTTATACACGATATCAAAGTTGCAAATTGTGGCCTATGTAAAAACAACTGTAGATTAACTATAAATAAATTTGCTGATGGTAGAAAATTTATAGGTGGTAATAGATGTGAGCGTCCTATTACTAATAAAAAACCTAATCAAACTCTAAATATTTATGATTATAAATTAAACTTATTAAATGAATATATTCCAGTTAAAGGTACTCGTGGAAAAATAGGTCTTCCTTTTGGGCTTAATATGTACGAACTTTTACCTTTCTGGCATGCTTTCTTTACTAGTTTAGGGTTTGAGTGTGTTACTTCTCCTGTGTCTGATACTAAGCTATATTTAAAAGGTCAACAGACTATACCTTCTGACACTGTTTGTTATCCTGCAAAATTAATTCATGGTCATGTTCAAACTTTAATTGATAATGGTATCGATACTATTTTTTATCCTTGTATGTCTTATAATTTCGATGAAAAATTAGGTGATAATCATTACAACTGCCCAGTAGTCGCTTATTATCCTGAAGTAATAAACACTAATATGAAAGATGTAGAAAATATAACTTTTATTAATGATTATTTAGGTATACACAGAAGAAAAGACTTTACTAAAAAAGCATATGAAATGCTAATTAAATATTTTAAAGATATCAACAAAAAAGACGTTAAAATCGCTTGTGATAAAGCTTATAATGAATATGATAATTTCTTATTTAAAGTACGTATGAAAGGTGAAGAAATTATAAAAGAAGCTGAAACTAACAACAAAGAAATATTTATTGTAGCTGGTAGACCGTATCATATTGACCCTGAAATTAATAAAGGAATTGATAAATTAATTTCTAGTTTTGATGTTGCTATTATTTCAGAAGATGTTGTTAGTAATAAAGTAGCTAACTTTAGAACAAGTGTACTTAATCAATGGACATATCACTCAAGACTTTATGCTGCTGCCAAATATATTTCTAATAAACCTAATATGCACTTAGTTCAATTAGTGTCTTTTGGTTGTGGTATTGATGCTATTACTACTGATGAAGTGCGTGATATACTAGAGCAAAGTGGTAAAATATATACTCAAATAAAAATTGACGAAATAACTAACTTAGGAGCTGTAAAAATTCGAGTTAGAAGTTTACTTGCTGCTATTGAAGAGCAAAAAAATAATAATTAATAAACAAATTTAAAAATAGGAGTTTTTAAGCATATGGCACAATTACAATATGATAATACTGGTAGATTACTATTTACTAAAGAAATGAAAAAAGAATACACCATACTTCTACCTAATATGGCACCTATACATTTTACATTTATTAAAAATGTATTTGATATGTTTGATTACAAAACTATATTACTAGATACTGATGGTCCTGAAATTGCTCAAGTTGGTTTAAAATATGTTCACAATGATACTTGTTATCCAGCCCTTCTTGTAATTGGTCAATTTATTCATGCTTTGCAAAGTGGAAATTATGATGTTAATAAAACTGCTTTAATGATTACTCAAACTGGTGGTGGTTGTAGAGCTTCTAATTACATTCATTTACTTAGAAAAGCTCTTAAAAAAGCTGGTTTTGAAAAAGTTCCTGTAATTTCACTTAACCTCTCAGGGCTTGAAAAAAATAGTGGTTTTAGCTTTACTTTACCTATGATGCGAAGAGTTATTGGCGCATTAGTATATGGCGATACTCTTATGCTTCTAAATAATCAAACAAAACCTTATGAAGTAAACAAAGGTGAAAGTAATAAACTAGTACAAACTTGGATTGATAAGCTTACTGATAAATTTAAAAATGGTAAAGGCTTTACTGTAAAAGAGCAAACTATAATTTTAGATGAAATCGCTAAGTCTTTTTCAGAGATTAAATTAAATGTAGTTCCAAAAGTGAAAGTTGGAATTGTTGGTGAAATATATGTTAAATATGCTAAACTTGGAAACAACAATTTAGAAAAGTTTTTAGAAGAGCAAGACTGTGAAGTATGTATACCTGGAATAATGGCTTTTATGCTATTTAAGGTAGATAACAGAGCAGAAGATATTATCTTGTATGGTGGTAATCAAATTAAATTTAACATAGTTAAATTATTCTTTAACTATTTATCTAAAATGGAAAATTTAATAATAGACAGTGCCAAAAAATATGGTTTTGTTGCTCCATCGCCTTATTTACACACTAAAGAATTAGTAAAAGATGTAGTAGGTTATGGTAGTAAGATGGGTGAAGGTTGGCTTTTAACTGCTGAAATGTTAGAGCTTGCAGAATCTGGATACCCAAACATTGTATGTACTCAACCATTTGGCTGTTTACCAAACCACATAAATGGTAAAGGTATGATAAGAAAAATAAAAAGTATTGATGAGCGTGCAAATATAGTTACAATAGACTATGACCCAGGAGCACCTAGAGTTAATCAAGAAAACAGAATTAAATTAATGCTTGCAGTAGCAAAAGAGAGTTTAATAGAAGATAGTAAGAAAAAAAATTAAAAGTAGGCCTTTATCTAAACTTACGGTCGCCCGCACTCGAAACTTTAGTTTCGAGCATAGATGCACCAACACTTTCCTAAACCTTACAAGGAGTGTGTTGGTGCATCTTCATTCAAATCTTCGATTTGAATGGCGGGCGACCGTAAGTTTAGATAAAGAGTACTACTTCTTTTCAGCAATTTTTATCAACATATAAGTAAATACTAATTTTTTTAATATAATTTAACAAATTGTGTAAATTTATCGTTAATTTGCTTGCATAAATCCCTAAAACTGATATAATATAAACAGTATAAACAAACTATGTTATACTATTCTAATGCGAAAGGAGCATGTATATGAATTATTCACATGAAGTTGAAAATATGTGTATAGTTGCGAAAGGACCAAATCATGGTCCAGCACCAATTCCTGAAGAAGGAAAATGGGTAAAATCTTACGAAATCAAAGACATAGCAGGTCTATCTCACGGAGTAGGCTGGTGTGCACCACAACAAGGAGCCTGTAAATTAACATTAAACGTTAAAGAAGGTATTGTAGAAGAAGCTCTAGTAGAAACAATTGGTTGTTCAGGTATGACTCACTCAGCAGCAATGGCAGCAGAAATACTACCTGGTAAAACTCTTTTAGAGTGCTTAAATACTGACTTAGTATGTGACGCTATAAACGTTGCTATGAAAAATCTTTTTGAACAATTAGTTTATGGTAGAAGCCAAACAGCTTTCTCTGAGGGTGGTTTACCAATCGGAGCAGGCCTTGAAGATTTAGGAAAAGGCTTACGTTCACAAGTAGGTACAATGTTTAGTACAAAAGCAAAAGGCGTACGTTTTATGGAAATGGCAGAAGGCTATGTACTAAAAACAGCTTTAGACGAAAACAATGAAGTAACAGGTTACCAATTTGTAAAAATCGGTAAAATGATGGAAGATATTCGTCATGGTATGACACCAGACGAAGCATACAAAAACAATATCGGTCAGTATGGACGTTTTGATAACGCAGCTAAATACATAGACCCTAGAGAAGAATAATATCGGTAAGGAGGACACGAAAATGGCAGTAGTTTTTGAAAGCAAAGAAAGAAGAATGCCTAAAATAGAGAAGTGCCTTGCCGAATATGGTATAGCAAGTCTTGAAGAGGCTAGAGAAATATGTCTTGCAAAAGGCGTAGACGCAGACGAAATAGTAAAAGGTATACAACCAATCGCATTTGAAAATGCAGCATGGGCGTATATATTAGGTTGTGCAATTGCAATTAAAAAAGAGGCAACAACAGCATCTCAAGCAGCTGAGTTAATCGGTGTAGGCTTAGAAGCATTCTGTATACCAGGTTCAGTAGCAGAGCAAAGAAAAGTAGGTTTAGGACATGGTAACCTAGGAGCAATGTTACTAAGAGATGAAACTAAATGTTTTGCATTTTTAGCAGGACACGAAAGTTTTGCAGCAGCTGAAGGAGCAATTGGTATTGCAAGAACAGCAAATAAAGCAAGAAAAGAACCATTAAGAGTTATCTTAAATGGTTTAGGAAAAGATGCTGCATATATCATTTCAAGAATAAACGGTTTTACATATGTAAAAACTGAATTTGACTTCTTCACAAGTGAAGTTAAAGTATTAGAAGAAAGAGCTTTCTCAGACGGAGAAAGAGCAGCAGTAAAATGTTATGGTGCTAATGATGTACGTGAAGGCGTTGCAATAATGGCTTTAGAGGGCGTTGATGTATCTATTACAGGTAACTCAACAAACCCTACACGTTTCCAACATTTAGTAGCTGGAACATATAAAAAATGGGCATTAGAAAATAACGTGAAATATTTCTCAGTTGCAAGTGGTGGTGGTACAGGACGTACACTTCACCCTGACAATATGGGAGCAGGTCCTGCATCATACGGCTTAACTGATTCAATGGGACGTATGCATGGAGATGCACAATTTGCAGGTTCTTCATCAGTACCAGCACACGTAGAAATGATGGGCTTAATCGGAATGGGTAATAACCCAATGGTTGGTGCAACAGTTGCTTGTGCAGTAGCAGTTTATGAAGGATTAAACAAATAATTTAAAAAATTAGATATATATCTATAACAAATGGCAGTAACAAATGATTATGTTTGTTACTGCCATTAAGCGTATATATGGGGCTGTCGCATTTAGAAAATTGTTCGTCATATTATACAATCCAGTTGTAGGAGCGAAATTCATTTTCGCACAAAATTCTTCAAATTTACAAAAAATAGGGAGCATATAGAATGCTCCCCCCTACAAAGATTTGGGAATATTAACATTAGTGAGACAGCACCATCACCCTTAAGTATTACACGCTAAATTCGTTTAAAATTAAATCTTTATTATGTTCTAACGCCCAATTGATTGTCCACTGGCTAGTAAACAATAATAAATAATTACCTTTTAAATCTTGTATTCTTTTTGTATCTGATGACAAATCTAAGGTCTTAGGGTCAATATCTTCATTGCCTATCCATCTTATAAACTGATATGGCAATCCACTCATTATAATATCTACATTATATTCATTTTTAAGTCTATACTCCAACACTTCGAATTGTAATGTTCCTACTACTCCTACAATTACTTCTTCCATTCCAGCTCCTAGTTCTTGGAATATTTGTATTGCTCCCTCTTGTGCAATTTGTGATATACCTTTTATAAACTGTTTTCTCTTCATTGTATCTTTTTGTCTTACTAATGAAAAATGTTCTGGTGCAAATGTTGGTATACCTTTAAACTCTACTTTTTTATTTGCTAGACATATTGTATCTCCTATAGAAAATATACCTGGGTCAAACACTCCAATTATATCTCCTGCATATGCTTCTTCTATTATTTCTCTTTCTTGTGCCATAATTTGTTGTGGTTGAGATAACCTCATCTTTTTGCCACCTTGAACATGATATACTTCCATATTCTTTTCAAATTTTCCTGAACATATTCTCATAAATGCTATTCTATCTCTATGTGCTTTGTTCATATTTGCTTGTATTTTAAATACAAATGCTGAAAAATGTTCATCAGTTGGTTCTATTTCTTCATCTTTTGTTTCTCTAGGTAGTGGTGATGTTGTAAGTGTTAAGAATTCTTTTAAAAATGGTTCTACTCCAAAATTTGTTAGTGCTGAACCAAAAAATACTGGTGTAAGCTTTCCTTCTCTTACTTGATTTATATCAAAATCATCTCCCGCTATATCAAGAAGCTCTATATCTTCAAGTAATTGCACTTTAAACAATTTGCCAATTTCATTTTCTAAGTCAATATCATTTACTTTTAATTCTCTTTGTTCTACTTCTTTTTGTCCATTGTTTGCTGTAAATGATAATATGCTTTCTTCTTTTCTATCATATACACCTTTAAACTCTTTTCCACATCCAATAGGCCAATTCATTGGATATGTATTTATTCCTAGTACATTTTCTATATCTTCTAACAATTCATATGGGTTTTTTGCTTCCCTATCCATTTTATTTATAAATGTTATAATTGGTATATTTCTTAGCAAACATACTTTAAATAATTTTATAGTTTGTGCTTCTACACCTTTTGATGCATCAATAACCATTACTGCACTATCTGCTGCCATAAGAGTTCTATATGTGTCTTCTGAAAAGTCTTGATGTCCTGGTGTGTCTAGTATATTAATACAATATCCATCATACTTAAATTGTAGCACAGATGATGTTACTGAAATACCTCTTTGTTTTTCTATTTCCATCCAGTCAGACACTGCATGCTTTGAAGATTTTTTACCTTTTACTGTTCCTGCAACATTTATCGCACCACTGTAAAGTAATAATTTCTCTGTTAAAGTTGTTTTTCCGGCATCTGGGTGAGATATAATTGCAAAAGTTCTTCTTTTACTTATCTCGTTTAAAAAGTCAGGCAAAATAATTCCTCCTAAAATATCTGTAATACATATCACAACTACTTATTTTACTATTTTTTACGTTTGTTTGTCAAACAAAATTTTACTTTTTTTAAAGTTTTTTGATTTTTCTTATAAATTCAGTTATTATTTTATTTTACTAGCATATACTTCTATTAAAGAAGGTGTTAATTATGATAAAACATTTAAAATCTATTAAAAATCTTAAAGCATTAATAATCTGTATCGCTATCCCATTACTTGTTGGTATGCTCGCTGGTTTCATATCTAGTAATAGTATGGAACAATTTCAAAATCTTAATCAGCCACCACTTTCACCACCAGGTTTTATATTCCCCATTATGTGGTCAATTCTATATATCTTAATGGGAATAGCCTCTTACTTAGTTTTAACTTCCAATAGCTCAGATAAAGAAAAATTATCTGCTCTTAAATTTTACGGGTTACAACTAATTTTCAATTTCTTTTGGTCAATAATTTTTTTCAATTTCGAACTTTATCTTTTTGCATTTGTATGGCTTATAATTTTGTTATTACTAATCATTATCACTACAATTAAGTTTTACAACATTTCAAAGCCTGCTGGCTATTTATTAATCCCTTATATTTTATGGGTGACTTTTGCAGGGTATTTAAACCTAGCAATTTATATACTTAATTAAATATTATAATTAAATTTAAAATTCTGTTATTATTCAATTATGTTACGGTCTGACAACTAGTGATTATTTAAAAATCACTAGTTGTTTTATTTTTGCATATTATATTTTATAACTAAATATAGTTACTTTAGAGAGAGGAATTTATTTATGGAAAATGATTTATATACTATGACAATGGAAGAATATGGAATAAAAGCTATTCCAGACGATATAAGCGTTGCTATGGCGTATGTGCCATATCAAACAAGCAATAAAACATTCTCAGCAGAACAAGGTGCTGTATCTGGCACTATGTTCCCTGTACTAAAAAAACCTTTTGTTGGTTGTGAAGGAGAATAACTATGAAAGAGCGTGAAATGTTACTAAGACAAATTACATCTGTAGATTTTGCAATAACAGATTTACATTTATATTTAGATACTCATCCAGATGATGTTGAAATCGCTAAAAAGCTAGAGGAATATAGTATAAAAAGCCAAAAACTAACTACAGAGTACGAAGAAAAATATGGTGCTTTAACTACTGATGAAAACGGTGGTAATAGATGGGGTTGGATTGCTGACCCATGGCCTTGGGATACAAGTTATAAGGAGGAGTGTTAATCATGTGGGTATATGAAAAGAAATTACAATATCCAGTCAATATCAAACAGACTAACCCAAAACTTGCAAAAATTATAATTACTCAATATGGAGGACCTGATGGAGAATTATCAGCTTCTCTACAATATCTAAGCCAAAGATACAGTATGCCATATCCAGAACTTAAAGCAATACTCACAGATATAGGCACAGAAGAATTAGGACATTTAGAGATGATTGGAACAATAGTGTATCAGTTAACGAAAAATCTAAGTGTAGAAGAGTTAAGAGAAAGTGGGTTTGACACATACTTTGTAGACCATACAACAGGTATTTTCCCAACTTCTGCATCTGGTGCACCGTTTACAGCAGGCTATATACAAAGCAAGGGTGATGTAGTAGCAGACCTACACAATGATATGTCAGCAGAACAGAAAGCACGTGTAACTTATGAAAACATCTTAAGGTTTTGTGATGACCCTGATGTAATAGACCCAATTAGATTTTTAAGAGAAAGAGAAGTAGTGCATTATCAAAGATTTGGCGAAGGCTTACGAATTACAACAGATAAATTAAATAGTAAAAATTTCTATGCTTTTAATCCTGCATATGATAACTGCAATAAAAACTGCAAATAATATTTAACCTTACTGTGATGGGGCTTACGCACTAATGTTAATATTACCAAATCTTTGTAGGGGAGCATTCCATATGCTCCCGATTTTTTTGAATTTGAAGAATTTCGGGCGAAAATGGATTTTGCCCCTACAACTGGATTGTATAATATGACGAACAATTTTCTAAAAGCGACAGCCCCATTTTTATTTGTAGAATTATATAATTTATTGTATAATGGATATTATAGCATATAAAATTAAAGTTGGTGAATTATGAAACCTTTATCCATATATATACATATACCATTTTGTATTAAAAAATGTCCTTATTGTGATTTTTTCTCAAGAAAATACAGTATCGAAAAGTCAGAGGAATATATTAGTTTTTTATGTAATCAAATTAAAGATAATTCCTATAAATATAACAACAGAGTAATTGATACTATTTACTTTGGAGGCGGTACGCCTAGCATTATAGGAACTGACAATATAATTAAAATATTAAATTGCATATATAATAATTATACTGTTAGCAATCCCGAAATTACTATTGAAGTAAACCCTACTTCCACTCTAAATTTAGATTTTACTCTTTTGCACACATCAGGAGTGAATAGAATTTCGCTTGGTATGCAATCTTCTAACGATTTAGAACTAGAGATATTAGGTAGAGGACACACAAAGTTTGATATTATTAATTGTGTTGATAAAATTAAAAAATCTGGTATTACAAACATTTCATTAGATGTAATGATAGGAATTTCTAAACAAACAAAAGAAAGTTTACAAGATACTTTATATTTTTGTAAGAGTTTAGATGTACCTCATATATCAGCATACATATTAAAAATTGAAGAAAAAACAAAGTATAACAAAATCAGAGATACTTTAAATTTGCCAGATGAAGACACTGTAAGTGATTTATACTTGTTTATGATAACATACTTAAAGACATTAGGTTATAATCAGTATGAAATATCTAATTTTTGCAAGCCTAACTTTGAAAGCAAGCATAATTTAAAGTATTGGCTCTGTGAAGAATATTTAGGTTTTGGTGTAGCCTCTCATTCCTATGTAGATAATAAACGATTTTACTCTCCTAGCAATTTTAGTGATTATTATAATAATATTATTATTGATGATGGAAATGGTGGTAGTGAAGAAGAATATATTATGATGAATTTAAGGTTAACAAAAGGTATTTCTTTTGTTAAATTCAAGGAGAGATTTAATTGCTCTTTTCCAGAAAAATATATTAAAAATGCAAACAAACCTAAATTTACTAGCTTTGTTTGCAATGATAACGATAGATTATATCTTACTGAAAAAGGTTTCTTAATCTCAAATTACATAATCTCTTCTATTCTTTTTGATGATTAATCATAGAAATATGTTACGAACTTTATATTATAAAAATCACAAGATGTTAAATTTGCTGTTCCTAGCTCATTTATTAAGATGTAATTAGCTCCAACCCCTAGCAAGTATCCTGTTTTACTTACTAAATCATCTGAACCTATTAAAAATTCAACTTCTACCCTTCTACCAACTTGAGTTCTCATAAAAGCATTTAAATATTGTATGCTTTCTGCTGTTACTGGGTACGGTTGATTATATTCTGGTATCATATTCAAGTTACTGTTATCATTCATCATATCCATTGGTATTTGTAGTTTTGGTGTCAATGTATAGTCATTTCCTTGCTCTGTTGTAGTATAACTCCTACTAAGACCACCATAAGAAATATCTCTTGCTGTTATATTGTCTACTACTTGCTCTGGCATAGTTTGACTTCTATCTCTAAAACCACCTGACTGCAATGTGTTTTGTAATTCCTCTTGTCTTTTATAATCTTCTTGTGTATTTTGAGCATCAATATTTGCTCTTGCTATATTGTAATATGCTATCTCTTCTAGTGATGGTATATTTGGTGCTACGTTTCCTGTATATGAACAACTGCCATCTTTACAATCATTAAATCCGTAAATTCTACCTAAATCTATTGAATTATTCAATTATAGCCCCTCCATTTATGTGTCTTTATATTTTTCAGTAGGTGCATAAAAACAATGGTCTCCTACTCTTGCATAAAATGCACCTACTCCATTTGGTGGAAAAAACTGTGGACAAGTAGCACTATACGGATTAAAGAAAAACAATGAGTTCCCTATACCATTTAAAACGTTTCCAGCTATTGCCCAGTCAGCAACTTCATAATCTATTGGCTCTATCGCCATATTGTATAAATTTTGTGGATTATACTGCCCTTCTACAGTTGTTCTAGCACATACAAATTGTCTATCTTGCAAAATAATATTTCGAATATCGCCACCGTTACTTATTCTGGCAAATTCTCCATATGGAATATTGGCTCTATTCATTATTACAGTTGCAACAGCTTGCATTCCGTCTAACCCTTCCCCACCTGCTTCACACTTAATTAGTCTTGCAAAAAGTTCTCTGGTGTCCATTATTTTAAATTTACACCTACCTTTACATAAAATATGTTCTTATATATTTTATGACTATAAATTTTTTTTGTTACAATGAAAACAACTGGGCTGTTTTAATTCAACAGCCCAGTTGTTTGATATTCAGTATATATTAAATGTTAACATTATTCTTATTCGTCATCACTTTCGACTTCTGTTTCATAATCAATATTAGTAATCATTTCAGTAACACAATTATAATCGAGTGTTCCTGCAGTTTTTTTATCTTCGCTATTTATGTATTCAAACTCAACTGTCATAACATCTTTTACATCAGTCCATTTTATCACATCGACTTGTATATTATAATCTAGTGCATAAGACAACTCTTTAATTTTTTTACTACTTATAATACTCTGACGTATTGAATTTGTTAAATCATAATGAACATCATTCAAAGAATAAACTACTTCAAGAATAATTCTCCCGTTATCATCAATCGTTGATAAAACTACGTTTTCATGACAAGGTGATATATATACTCCATTATAAGTATATAAACCATAATTGTCAAAATTTAAATCACCTTTAACATCGTAATAAAATTTACTCATTATTTTGTTGCCTGATGCATCTCTAACTAGCTCAGCAGATGTATCTTCATACACTGTAATAATTGTCGTATTATTTGGAGATACAATTATCTCTAAAATATTAAAATAGTTTATTCTAAATAAATATACAAATATTCCAGATATTAATACTATAACTGATACTGTTATAATTATTATCGGCTTTATCTTACTTTTTATTTTTTCCATATAACACACCCCTATTTTATTCTAACTAATTATAGCATATTATACTAAATATTACAAGTAGTTTAATTTCTATATTTTTAATATCACTGTTCCAAACTCTTGTATTTTTGTGCCTACTACATTGTTTGAAAATAATATTTCTCCCTCTGGTAATTCTATTTCTTTATCTTCTGCATTTAATATAACTTTTACTTTATTTCCTTTTTCATCTGTTTTTATATAACTTAAAACCCTATCACCATATATATGCTCAAAAGAAATTTTTCCACTTGAAAATGCTTTGTTTGTTTTTCTTAACTCAATTAATTTTTTAAGCTTATTTATTTTTTCGTCATATTCTCCATTTTCAATTTTATCCCATGGCATACATCTTCTACAATCTGGGTCGCCTCCACCCTCTAATGCTATTTCTGTACCATAAAATACGCATGGTGTGCCTTGCATTGTATATAACAGTGTTAGTTGTTGATAAAACACATCTTCTTCGTGGTTTGCTCTATGTATTAATCTTTCTGTATCGTGTGAATCTAACATATTAAACAAAGTATCTGTTACTTGTTCTTGATACATAAATCTACATCTATTTATATTATGCTCAAAATCTTTTGAAGTTACATTTTCATCTTGCCAAAACTCTGATATTGCTGCTGTTAATGGATAATTCATTACTGAGTCATACTCATCACCTTGTAACCACTGTGTAGAGTTATGCCATATTTCTCCTAACAAGTATACGTCTTTATTTACAGCCTTAACACGCTTTCTAAGCTCTTTTAAAAACTGGTGAGATACTTCGTTTCCAACATCAAACCTAATTCCATCTACACCATAATCAGAAACCCAATATTCACTAACTTCACATAGATAGTCTATTACTTCCTTGTTATTAGTGTTTAATTTTGGCATAAATGCTGCAAAAGAAAAAGAATAGTATCTTCCGTCTTTTGTGTGAGTTTTTGCATCAGTTAGAGGAAATTTATTTACCATAAACCAATCTTTATATTTTGAATTTTCACCATTTTTAACTACATCTTCCCATGGTGCAAAGTTTTGCCCACTATGATTATATACTGCATCTATCATAATTTTTATACCTAGTTTATGTGCAGTATCGCAAAGTGTTTTCATAACTTCATTATTTCCAAAGTGTTTATCTATTTTGTAATAGTCTGCTGTATTATATTTATGGTTAGAAGTAGACTCAAATACAGGTGTCATATATATGCCTGTAATACCTAAGTCTTTTAAATATTCTAATTTATTTATTATTCCTTGTAAATCTCCACCGTACTGCCAATGTGGAGATTTTATTTTTTCGCTTTTCCACTCTCTAGTGTTGTCTGGATTTATACTGCTATCTCCATTGCAAAATCTCTCTGGGAAAATTTGATACCATATTGTATCCTTTACCCATTGTGGAGTAACGCACATATCTATTTCGTTCATCCATGGAAAATAAAACAGTTCTTGTCTTTTACCAGCAATGTTATATTGTTCCTCTGTAGCAAATCCACTTTCTAAGTAATATATACTTTCATCTTTTGAATGTAATTCAAAAAAGTATTTTAATCTTTTATATTCTGGTTTTAATTTTATTGTCCACCATATGTGGTTATCTAGCTCGTATTTTTCTGTTATTTCTTCACGTGTTCCGTGCCACTGTGTAAGGTCACCTGCTATACCATATAGAAACGGGTCACCATGCTCTATAATAACTTTATCTACATCATATCCTGTTTTAATACTTATTACTAGCTCATCTTTACTAAGCTGATAACTCATATTTTCGCTTGATTTGTGACTAATCGCATTTAGTTGCATAAAATCTACCTCTTCATTTTAACTTTTATTTTTTCATTTTAATTTTCATTTCAATTTTCATTTTTCATCTTGATTTTCATTTTTCATTTTATTAACTTTGTACGAAACAAGGGAAACCACTAATAAACTGTGGATTCCCTTTTTAAATATTCTACTGTATTATCCTACTTTATTCTTCAATTTATCTCTCTGTTTTTTGCTATAAATAAACCCTTGAGATTTTATACTATATTTATTTCTTGGGAAATATTAATCTCTTTTATCTCCTCTTATTTCTGTTCTGCGTATCTTTCCACTTATTGTCTTTGGTAGTTCATCTACAAATTCTACTATTCGTGGGTATTTATATGGCGCTGTTTGTTTCTTAACATAATCTTGTATTTCTTTTTTTAACTCTTCGCTTTGTTCATACCCTTTTGCTAATACTATTGTAGCTTTTACCACTTGTCCTCTTATTTCGTCTGGTGCTCCTGTTATCGCACATTCTAAACAACATGGATGCTCCATTATTACGCTCTCTATCTCGAATGGTCCTATACGGTATCCAGATGATTTAATTATATCGTCTGTTCTTCCTACATACCAGTAATAACCGTCTTCATCTTTCCACGCTGTATCTCCAGTATGATATATATCATTATCCCAAACATTTTTAGTTAAATCTTCGTTTTTGTAATAACCATTAAACATACCACAAACTTTACCTTCGTCTGTTCTTATAACGATTTCTCCAACTACACCAGGCTGTACAGATTTACCATCAAAGTCTATTAAGTCAACTTTGTACGCAGGTGATGGTCTTCCCATTGAACCAGGTTTAGGGTTTGTTCCAATCAAGTTAAATAGCGTAAGAGTTGTTTCTGTTTGTCCAAAACCCTCCATAAGTTTTAAGCCTGTTGCTTTGTAAAATTGATTAAACACTTCTGGGTTTAGTGGCTCTCCTGCAATTGTTGCGTGTTTAATGCTTGATAAATCGTATTGGCTTAAATCTTCTTTGATGAAAAATCTATACATTGTAGGTGGTGCACAGAAACTTGTTATTTGATATTTTGAGAATAATTTTAATAAATCTGTTGGTGTGAATTTGTCGAAATCACATACAAAAATACCAGCTTCCATTAACCATTGTCCATAAAGTTTACCCCACATAGCCTTCATCCAACCAGTATCTGAAAGCGTTAAATGCAACCCGTCTGGTACTACATTGTGCCAGTACTTAGCTGTTACTATATGTGCTAAAGGGTATGATTGTTCGTGCCACACCATTTTAGGAAGCCCTGTTGTACCTGATGTAAAGTAAAGTAACATAGGGTCTGATGATAATGTTTCTATTCTGTCAAGTTTATCACTGTATTTTTCTAATTGCTCATCATAATTTACATAGCCGTCTGCTTCACCATTAACACTTATCTTAACTTTAACTGTTGGTGACTCAGGTAAAGACTCGTTGATATGCTTAATTATATCTCCATGCGTTGTACAAATTACAGCTTTTACATCTGCTGCGTTAAATCTATATACTAAATCTTTTTTTGTAAGCAAATTGGTAGCCGGTATTCCAACTGCTCCAATTTTATGAAGTCCTAATAATGCTGTCCAAAATTGATAATGTCTTTTAAGTATTAAAACAACTGTATCTCCTCTTTTAATGCCTAAATCTGTAAACATATTTGCAGCCATATTACTATAACGTGTCATATCTTCAAATGTAAAAGTTTTTTCTTCACCTTTATCATTGCACCAAAACATAGCTCTTCTTTTAGGTTCAGCTTTTGAAATTTCGTCTAGTACATCATATGCAAAGTTAAAATTTTCTTCATACTTAATCTTAAAGTCTACTAATTCTCCGTTTTCAAATGTTTCTTCACAAAATCTTTGATGAATATTTATCATTATATTAAGTTCCTTTCGATTCTTTAATTAATATTTTAATTATCTTGTTGATGTATCGTTACTGCTAAAAATTTACAATCCTTGCCATTTATAGCTATCATACCATGACCATTACTAGAGTCATAATAAATACTATCGCCAGCGTTTAATATCTCTGTATTTGAACCTATTACTATTTTCAAACTACCCTCTAAAACATAATCAAACTCTTGACCCTCGTGAATAGACAATTTTATTTCTTTATCTTGTTCATCTTCATTATAAGGTGCTGTTACTAAAAATGTTTCTGCTGTTTTGTTTTTAAATCTATACCCTAAATGTTGGTATGTAAAACCTTGACGTCTTTTTATAACTAAGCCTTCATCTTTTCTTACAACAGAATAAGACATTAAATGTGGATTTTCCCCAGTAACTAGCTCAATAATATCCACATTAAATTTATCGGCACAATTATATAAGAAAGTAAAACTTAAATCATATTCCCCGTTTTCGTATTTTTCGTATTCTTGAGCAGACACGCCAGTAGCTGTTGCCATTTCTTCAATAGAAATTTCTAATAATTCTCTTAATGCTTTTACTCTTTTAGCAGTTTCCTTAATTCTATTTTCCACAATATTTTCTCCTTTTTAATCATTTTTATGTAAAAAAGCCATATATACCAATAAACAATTTTACATATTTCAGTATATTCTAAAGTAAGTTTATTGTCAATAAATTTGATATTATTTTTTAAAAAGATTTTCAATATTTAAATTAAAAAAATAATCGAACATATATTTGTTTTTTCTATTGACTTTTATGAACGTTTGTTCTATAATTAAATAAACATATGTTCGACAGGAGGTTTTTATGTCTAATAAAATTATACTTCATAGTGATTGTAATAGCTTTTATGCATCTGTTGAATGTCATAAAAATCCAAAATTACGTAATTTGCCTGTTGCAGTTTCTGGTAACACTGAAGACAGGCATGGTATTATTCTTGCTAAAAATGATATTGCTAAGAAATTTGGTGTTTCTACTGGTGAGGCTATTTGGCAAGCACAAAAAAAGTGCCCTAATCTTGTAAATATAAAACCAGATTTTAAAAGTTATATTGAATACTCAAATAAAATAAGAGATATTTACAACCAATATACAGACCTTGTGGAGCCTTTTGGACTTGATGAAGCATGGTTAGATATTACTAGTAGCAGAAAAGTATTTGGTAATGGTGTAAATATTGCCAAGGAAATAAAAGAACGTATTAAAAATGAGGTGGGTGTTACTGTAAGCATTGGATTGAGCTATAATAAAATATTCGCAAAGCTTGCAAGCGATTATAAAAAACCAGATGCCTTAACTATAATAAGTCCTCGAAATTATAAAAGTGTTGTATGGCCTTTAGATTGTCGTGACTTGTTTTATGTTGGCAGTGCAACAAGTAAAAAACTAGCAGGGCTTGGGATTTATACAATTGGCGATATAGCTAACATGGATAAAACCCTTTTAAATAAATGCTTTGGCAAGTGGGGTTATAGATTATACTCATTTGCAAATGGGCTAGATACAAGCCCTGTGGCTCTTAATAGTTATATAAGAGAGCCTAAGTCCATAGGCAACTCAACAACAACGCATAGAGATTTGACAACTTTAGATGATATAAAGATAATATTGCAAGTTTTAACTGATAGTGTATGCAGAAGACTTAGAGAACAAGGGTTATTTTCTAAAACAGTAAGTATACAAATAAGAAATAAAAAGTTACAAACAATAAACAGGCAACAAACACTTATAAGTGCAACTAACCTAACATCTAATATATTTGATGTTTCTCTAAAATTATTTAAAGAAAACTATAATATAAATGCAGATAATGGCGTAAGAAGTTTAAGCGTTAGTCTGTCTGATTTAACACATAATAATCATGGTATTCAGCTTTCTATATTCGACACAACAGAAAGTATTCAAAATAAAAAAACACGTTTAGAAAAACTAGATGTTACGTGCGATAAAATAAAAAACAGATTTGGTAACTATTCAGTAGTTAATGCATCTCTACTAAAAGATAAAAAGCTTTCAAAGTTCAACCCTAAAGAGGACCATATAATACATCCTATAGGATTTAGTTGTAATTAAATACAAAAATCAAAATCACAACACTATATATGTGTAAAAAATTACACATCAAGTTTGTTTTCGGAACGAACGTTCGCAAACGTATTGAACATACATTCGATAATGTGATATTATATCACTAGAGAATATCTTTTATACCGCCATATAAAATTATTCTCTCTTTGGTAAAATTTTAAATTATGGCATTTGGACTTTTATTTGTCTTAGGATAGTCGAAATAAAATTTTGTAGTGCAAGGCAAATTTGATTGGTATATTGTCATATTCCTATTTAAATTTAACACTGCAATTTAAAATTTTAGACGGCTAAGCAAGAATAAAAAATGTTCATATGCTATACTATTGGAGGTTAATTATGAACTATACTTTGTGGTCACAGGAATATTTTAAAGAGGCTCAAATTTTAAAAGAAAAAGTATCTTCACTAAAACATCAGCTAAAAACATCAAATGATATATCTATTAGCGAAACAAATCGCAGAATTGCTATTTTATATTCGATGTATTTAGAATGTATACATACAGCAAAAACACTTCAAAAAAGAGGAGAATTTAATATATGAAAAATCGTATTGTAAAACTTGATGACTTTTCTGACAGTCTATATAGTTTTAAAAAGTTTAAAACTGGTTCTACAAACTATAACGATATTGCTAAAATGAAATCTTTTCTAAACATAGCTATTAAAAACGAACTTACAGAACGTCAAAAGCTGTGTATAGTAAAATATTTCCTGGAAAATAAAAAAATGAAAGATATAGCTATAGAACTTGATATTTCAAAATCTGCTGTTTCTCGACATATTAAGAGAGGCATAACAGTTTTAAAGAAACGTTCTATATATTTAAATTAACATTAAATAAGTTTTTATATCTTGACTTTTTTAAAACTTTATGTTAGCATACTTACTGTGCTAAGTTAAAGTACAGAGTAGAATTTTGAGCGTTGCATTTTTGCTAAGTGCCATTTGAACGGGGAGTTGTCAAGTGGACGAAATGGAATTAACCTGCGGTTCAAAGTTCGCATCCCGCTGTTACATGGTGTAATATTATATAATTTTAAGCGGAATGTAGCGTCCTTTGTGCGTCTATATTCCGTTTTTTTGAATTTTAAGATATGTTCAAACTATGTAATACGATTATTATAATAAGCAAAACAATTAAGGAGAGGTTTTTATTGAACACTATTTTAAACAAATTCAAATCATCAGCTAGTGAACTTAAGTCTGTAAACGTTTTAACTATTTGTGCCATTTTACTTGCACTAAGAGTTATTTTAGGAATGTTTGAAATTACTATTGGTACTTATAGAATTTCTTTATCTTTTTTACCAATTGCAATATCTGGCTTGATGTTCGGTCCAGTTGTAGGTGCTATTATGGCTGTTTTAGGCGACATAATAACTTTAATAGTACATCCTACAGGTTTTCCAAATTTTGGTATTATGTTTTCTCAAGCTTTAGGTGGAGCAATATATGGTTTATTCTTATATAAGCAATTTAAAATTTCTATAATACGTACTATTTTAACTTGCCTAAGCGTAACAGTTTTTTGTAATCTGATAATAACTAGTATTAGTTTAAATATTGCATATGGCACTCCATACGAGGTTATGATGCCTTTAAGATTACTTAGTAATTCTTTGCTACTTCCAATACATATTGTGTTACTCTATTCTGCTCAACTTATATTAGCAAGAATAAAGCTACCTATGCTAAAAGGCAGAATTGTGAAAAACAATTAAAAACATATTCATAAAAATAAACCCATTATAAACTTTAAATTACTAAGTTTATAATGGGTTTTATTATATTCAATATTTAATTATCACCAAATTACATAAGCTACTAACGCGCCTGAAAACATAATTATAAAACTAGATATTGTAATACCTAACATTTTAGAATATCCTTTTGGCGTGATTTGACCTCTTTTATCTAGTTTTTTAATTATAGGGTGTAATTTCCAAAAGTAAGTAGCTATTGATAATATAAGCGCTACTACTGTATGAACTTTTAATATTTCATTTCCAGATATAACAATAACTAATACTAATAATATGAAAATAAGTTTTGTACCTGCTACCCAATATGTCATATATCTAGCAAATAAATGAGAATTTTCATCTTCTTTAGATTTTTCCCACTCATCAAACATAGCTACACCGTTCCCTCTTTTGCTATTAGGCGTAAAATATAAAACTATTACATTTAAAGTTTCTAAAAATATAAAAACTAACATTGCTATATCTAAGATGTTCACTTATATTACCTACTTTCAATTTTAAAAAGTGGCAACTACTAACTTGTAATCGCCACTAAACATCATACTATTAATACATTCCCATATCTGGAGTTGGTGGCGCCATAGGTGCTACTGGTTCTTTAATATCTGTTACTAAAGACTCAGTTGTAAGTACCATAGCTGCTACTGAAGATGCATTTTGTAATGCACTTCTTGTAACTTTTGTAGGGTCTACAATACCTGCTGACATCATATCTGTGTATTCTTCTTTTAGTGCATTAAAACCGAATCCTACTTTGTTTTCACTCTTAACTTTTTCTACTATAACACTACCCTCTAACCCTGCATTTACTGCAATTTGACGTAGTGGTTCTTCAAGTGCTTTTAATACGATTGTCATACCTGTTTTTTCATCGCCATTTGCATTTGCAACATCTTTTGACACTGCTTCAATAGCGTTCATTAATGCAATACCACCACCTGCAACTATACCTTCTTCTACTGCTGCTTTTGTTGCTGCTAATGCATCTTCTATTCTTAATTTTTTCTCTTTCATTTCGATTTCTGTAGCTGCTCCAACTTTAATAACAGCAACTCCACCTGCAAGTTTTGCAACTCTCTCTTGAAGTTTTTCTCTGTCAAACTCTGATGTTGTAACTTCAAGTTGTGTTCTTATTGAATTTACTCTTGCTTTTATTTCTTCTGTATTTCCTGCACCATCAACGATGATTGTATTTTCTTTATCAACTTTTACTTGTCTAGCTTGACCTAAATGCTCTAAAGTAATCTCTTTAAGCTCTAATCCTAAATCTGAAGAAATCACTTGACCACCTGTAAGTGTTGCTATATCTTGAAGCATATCTTTTCTTCTGTCACCAAAGCCTGGAGCTTTTACAGCAACACAAGTGAACACACCTCTAAGTTTATTAAGCACTAAGTTTGTTAATGCTTCGCCCTCAACATCTTCAGCGATAATCAATAATTTTTTACCACCTTGAACAATTTGCTCTAATATTGGCAAAATTTCTTGCATTGAAGATATTTTTTTATCTGTAATTAAAATATATGGTAGGTCTAAATCTGCTACCATTTTATCAGAATCAGTAACCATATAAGGTGCAATATAACCTCTGTCAAACATCATACCTTCAACAACTTCTGAGTAGGTATCAGCTGTTTTTGATTCTTCTACAGTAATAACACCGTCAGCACTAACTTTTTCCATAGCTTCTGCAATTAATTTACCAATATATTCATCAGCAGATGATATAGTTGCAACTCTTGCAATATCTTCACTACCAGTTATTTTTTGTGAATTGTTGATAATAGCCTCAACAGCTGTATCAACAGCACTTTGAATACCTTTTTTAAGTACCATTGGATTTGCTCCAGCAGTAACATTTTTCATACCTTCACGAATTAAAGCTTGAGCTAGTAATGTAGCAGTAGTAGTACCGTCACCTGCAACATCATTAGTTTTAATAGAAACTTCTTTAACTAATTGAGCACCCATATTTTCGAATGGGTCTTCAAGTTCTATTTCTTTAGCAATAGTAACACCGTCATTAGTGATAAGTGGTGCACCAAATTTTTTATCTAAAACAACATTTCTGCCTTTAGGTCCTAGAGTGATTTTAACAGTATCTGCTAATTTATCTATACCACTCATCAACGCTTTTCTTGCATCTTCTCCGTAAACAACTTGTTTAGCCATAATAACTTATCCTCCAAATTAAAATTTATATTAATTACTCTACAACAGCTAAAATATCTGATTGACGGATAATTGTAAAATCTTCGCCATCAATTTTAACTTCAGTACCAGAATATTTGCTTGTAATAACTTTGTCGCCAATATTTACATACATAGCAACATCTTTGCCATCAACTACGCCACCAGGGCCTACAGCAACTATAGTTGCAAATTGTGGTTTTTCTTGTGCCGCACTAGTAAGCACGATACCGCTCTTAGTAGTTTCTTCAGCTTCTTCCATTTGTAAAACGACTCTGTCAAGAAGTGGTTTAATTGTCATAATAAATTTCCTCCTAGCAATTTTTGAATATTAGCACTCTTAATGTTTGAGTGCTAATTATATTTTAAACCTTTTTTTGGAAAAAATCAAGTGTATTTTGTAATGTTAATAATTTATTTACATTTTGCATATTTTAAGATTGTTTTTTCCTCAATTTTTGAAATACATATACACTTGGCACTTTATCATTCCGTTATATAGTTTCCTTCTTTTATCTGCTTTCCTACCAAAACACTCTTCGAATTCTTCATCTGGTGATATTATTGTGTAGCTATAACCTTGTTTTTTCATAAATTTTCTACCCATAATTCTATATATATCTCTAGCAGTTTGTATATCAAGTAATCTTTCTCCGTACGGTGGATTACATATTATAGTTGCTCTGTCGCTCTCTACTTTAAAGTCTTTAATATCTCTTACTTTAAATTCGATAACATCAGCCACGCCTGCTTCTTGTGCATTTTCTTTTGCTATTTCTATTGCTTCTTTATCTATGTCGTAACCATATGCTCTAAAGTCACACTCTGTTACCTCTTCGCTTAATGCTTTTTCTCTTTGGTCGTTATATATTTTTTTACCCACAAATGAAAATTGCTCCGATATAAAATCACGCTCTATTCCTGATGCTATATTTTTAGCTTTTAGTGCTGATTCAATTAATAATGTACCACTTCCACACATAGGGTCTATTACTATATGATTACTCTTAACTCTCGATAAATCCACCATCGCTGCTGCTAACGTTTCTTTTATTGGTGCTTTTGTCGATACTTCTCTATAACCTCTTTTATATAGACTATCACCAGATGTATCTATCATAATACTAACCTTGTCTTTCATTATTAAAAATTGTATCTGATATAACACTCCAGTTTCTTCAAACCAATCAATACGATATTTGTTTTTTAATCTTTCTACTACTGCTTTTTTTATTATTTTTTGACAGTCCGGCACACTCATAAGTTTTGAGCTTAATGCATTTCCTTTTACAGGAAATTTATCATTTTTAGAAATAAAATCTTCAAAAGGTAGTTTTTTTACACTTTCAAATAAACTATCAAAAGTTTTTGCTTCAAATACTCCAAGTAAAATTAAAATCCTTTCGCTGTATCTTGATTTGATATTCGCCCTTGCTATCATTTCAGGGCTACCATCAAAAACTACTCTTCCATTTTCAGCATTTACATTAGTAGCACCCATCATTTTTAGTTCTTGTGCTACCATTCCTTCTAACCCTAATAAACAAGTTGCTACTAATTTAAACTCTCTCATAATTCATCTACCTTTTCTTTTACTACATCAATTTCTTTTATATTATAAAATTTTAATAGTTCAATTGTATTTTTATCTATTATTTCACCACTTACAATTATAGGTATTGCTGGTGGACATAACAAGTCTGTGCTTACACAAATTCTATTTTCTGCGTTTTCAACACTTATCTTTTCTCTTTTAGATAACAAAGCTTTTCTGATACTCATACTTTTTTTACTTATATATGTTATTTGTGTTTCTTTAATTTCTGGTTTGATTTGCAATTTTATTAACGCACTTTTTAATTTTATAAAGTCTTCTTCCCTGTTGTTCTCATTATACATTAAAACTACATATGAGTTATCTGCAAACTCACATTCTATATTATTTTTTCTTAAATAATCAGCTACTTTACTTCCATTATATCCTATTTTCGCTGTATTTATTACTATTTTTAATGGTTCTGATTTACTAAACACAATTCCTTTATAAGTTAAATCTACTTTAAGTTTATTGACTTTGTCAATCACTTTAGCTAATTTATCTCTATATTC
This sequence comes from uncultured Eubacteriales bacterium, assembly GCA_964369405.1. Classification (GTDB taxonomy): domain Bacteria; phylum Bacillota; class Clostridia; order Oscillospirales; family Acutalibacteraceae; genus CAYJFG01. The sequence continues at coordinate 92,867 of CAYJGB010000001.1, read as the reverse complement.
ATCTGATAAATATTTATTGCATAAGTCTAAGCTTGCTAACACTAAATATGACGGGCTACTACTACCAAACATAGACAATGCATTTCTTACATTATCTATAGAGTTTATACAACTATTCTTTGATATATGTAAATATGCTCCACCCGTTAAAACAGGCAATGTTTTATGGGCTGAGTCACAACACATATCAGCACCTAAATCTAACGGGTGTAAACTATCTTTTAAAAATTTTAAGTATGCACCATGTGCATTATCTACTAAAAGTGGTATGTTATACTTCTTGCAAATAATCGACAGTGTTTTTATATCTTGTACTGCTCCTAAATAATCAGGCGAAGTAACAAAAACTGCAAAAGGTTTAACTTGCATAGAATTTAACCTTTTGTCTAAAACATCATCAGAAATAACGCAAGAACAAATTGTATCTAACTTATCTGGATATAACCACTCTACGTTTAAGTCTAAAAATGAGCAACTATTTATAAATGCTTTATGCACATTTCTAGTCGATAAAATAACATTAGAATTACTATTACTATTTACATATGCTAAATAAAGCATAGCTTTTATACATTGAGTAGAGCCGTTAGTAGCATAGCAAGTGTGTTTACTACCAAATAATTCTGTAGCATTATTTTCACTTTCTAAAATTATACTATGTGGATTATATAAGTCATCTGCACCCTTAATTTCTGTTAAATCATATTTTTCTATACCTAAAATATTTTCACCCTTATGCCCAGGCATATGAAATCTCGATACATCTAACTCTATATACTTATTTATAAAATCATAAATTGGTGTATTCATATATCTACCTATTCACTAAGTGCTACTTGCATCATAATAGCACATTCAATACGTTTCTTGAAAAGTTTACAACCATATTCGTATATACCATTAATATCGCCTGTAGCATGATAAGAATTAGCAGCACAGCCACCTGAACAGTAAAGTTTCGCCCAACATAGCTTACATTCATCTCTGGAGTATACATTACATTGTCTAAACTCATCTTGAGCTGTTATATTACTGACACCTTGCCACACATCTCCTAGACTATATTTTTTATCGCTTACAAACTGATGACATGGGAAGAGTTCTCCCCAAGGAGTAACTGCCATATATTCTGTACCAGAACCACAGCCAGTTATCCTTTTATATACGCAAGGTCCATTCTTAAGATCTAGAATGTAATGATAAAAAGTAAAGTCTTCACCTTTTTTACTACTTTTTATCATCTCTCTAGCTAAAATTTCATATTGATTAAAAAGCTCTGGTAAATCATCTTCTGTTAATGCATATGGGTCACTCGAGTCACATACAACAGGTTCCATGCTCAATTCTTTGAATCCTAAATCTCTCATATGAAAAATATCTTCTGTAAAGTCTACGTTGTTATGTGTAAAAGTTCCTCTCATATAGTAACCTTTGCCGTCTCTTTTTTCTACAAATTCTTTAAACTTAGGCACTATTAAGTCATAACTACCTTGCCCTTTATAATTTTTACGTAAATTATCGTGTACTTCTTTTCTACCGTCAAGAGATAAAACTATGTTATGCATTTCTTTATTTGCAAATTCAATTACATCATCATCAATCAACACACCATTAGTAGTAAGTGTAAATCTAAAGTTTTTATTATATGCTTTTTCTTGCTCTCTAGCATATTTTACTATTTGCTTTACTACTTCCCAATTCATAAGTGGTTCGCCACCAAAAAAATCGACTTCTAAATTTCTTCTTTTGCCTGAATTTTTAATCAAAAAATCTATTGCTTGTTTTCCAACTTCTAAAGACATAAATGCTTTATCGCCTTTATACTTTCCTTGACTTGCAAAACAATAACTACAGTTCAAATTACAAGTATGTGAAATATGTAAACATAACGCCTTTACAACATCGCTATTATTTTTATAAGTTTTAGACATTTCATCATATACATCTTTTGTAAATAACTTTTCTTGCTTTATAAGCTCATTAATATCCTCTATACATAGCTTAATTTCTTCTTTTGTTACATCTTCATATTCACTATATTTATTTAATATAAACTCTATAATTTCATTTTCACTTTTATTATTAAACATTTCAATAATATCATAAGCTACTTCATCAACACAATGAACGCTACCACTGCAAGTATCAACTACAATATTATAATCATCTAATTTATATTGATGTACCATTCTATTAACTCCTTATTTCATAAAATCACAATAAAAACCACAATAAAAAAATGCCGTTTAAAACGGCATTTTAGGCTTTAATCTTCAGCCATTCTTATTTGTTTTTGTTCTCGCATGGTTGGTTTGCAACACCACAAGATGTTTTACAAGCTGATTGGCAAGATGTTTGACACTCTCCACAACCACCTGTTTTTATGCTTTTTTTAAGGTCACGTGTTTCTACAGTTTTTATTCTTTTCATAATTAATTATCTCCGTTCAAAATTATTTTATTGCTTTATAAATTAATTCTTTAAAAAGCACTCATCTACTCTAATAATTATAATACTCACTACATTTTTTGTCAAGCACAATTGACTATAACTTATCAACATTAAATTTTAAATAATATCTAGTGTAATATCTTCTTCATTTGCTGATAAGTGTATACCAACTATTTCGCCTTCTCTTCTTGATATAATCGCTTCTGCAATTTTATCTTCTGCTTTTTTTCTTATGTTGTTTCTTAAATCTCTAGCACCACTAGATCCACCCACACTAGATTTTGATAACAATTTAGTAGCTTTATCATCAAAAGTAAACTTAATCCCTTTTTCTTCTAATGTTTCAACATACTCGTTTAACATTAGTTTTGCTATATTATTAAAATCTTCTTCCGTTAATGAGTTAAACACAATAATTTCATCTATTCTAGCTAAAAACTCAGGGCGTAAAAATTCAGAAAGTGCTTTTTTTGCTTTTTCTTTCTTTAGCTGTTCTTCTGATTTGCCAAAACCAATAAGTCCTTCTTTTCTGTTGCTTCCTGCATTTGAGGTCATAATAATAACAGTATTTTCAAAGTTAACTGCTCTACCATGAGAATCTGTAACTTTACCCTCGTCAAGAATTTGTAATAAAATATTCAACACATCTGGGTGAGCTTTTTCAATCTCGTCGAATAATAGTACAGAGTATGGTCTTCTTCTAACTTTTTCTGTAACTTGACCTGCTTCGTCATAACCTACATAGCCTGGAGGTGAGCCTATAATCTTAGACACTGAATGTTTCTCCATAAATTCTGACATATCCAGTCTAATAAGAGTTTCTGGAGTGTCAAAAAGTTCTGTTGATAACACTTTAACTAGTTCAGTTTTACCAACACCAGTAGGGCCTACAAATATAAAAGATGCTGGTCTTCTGCGTGGACTTATTTGAACTCTGTTTCTTCTAATAGCTGCTGATACAGCTTCTACTGCTTCATCTTGTCCTATAAGTTTTTCTTTTAGAGAGTTTTCAATACCTGCTAATTTATTTAATTCATTCTCTTGTATTCTATTAGCTGGAATACCTGTCCAAAGCTCAATAACTTTTGCAAGGTCTTTTTCTTCTACTTGAGAATTTAGTGCTAAATGCTCAATATCTTTTATCTTCTTATCAACTTTTAAAAGTTCTTCTCTTACTTTTGCAACTTCCTCATAATCTATATTATCTGGGTCTACTGTTAACTCATCTTGACGCAATTTTAACATATTTTCTTCTTCTCTGTGCTTATCATAAATTTCCATCTCTTTATTTCTAAGAGCTGCACAAGCACAAGCTTCGTCTAATAAGTCTATTGCTTTATCTGGTAAAAATCTATCTGTAATATATCTTTCTGACAACACTACTGCTCGTCTTACTATCATATCGTCTACTTTAACTCTATGATGTAGCTCATAATATTCTTTTACACCAATTAAAACATCCATAGTATCTTTTATTGATGGCTCTGCTATTGTAACAGGTTGAAAACGTCTTTCTAGTGCTGAATCTTTTTCTATATATTTGCGATACTCGTTAAAAGTAGTCGCACCTATAACTTGTAACTCACCTCTTGATAAAGATGGTTTTAATATGTTTGCTGCATTCATAGTACCTTCAGAATCTCCAGTACCTACTAGGTTATGAACTTCGTCAATAAATAAAATTATGTTACCTGCAGCTTTTACTTCTTCTGTAAGCCCTTTAATTCTGCTTTCAAACTGTCCTCTAAATTGAGTCCCTGCTATTAGTGCTGTTAAATCTAATAATTGAACTTCTTTATTTTTTAATCTTTGTGGCACATTACCTTGTGCTATTCTAAGTGCTAAACCTTCTGCAATAGCTGTTTTACCAACACCAGGCTCACCTATTAAACAAGGGTTGTTTTTTGTTCTTCTGCTAAGAATTTGTATAACTCTTGCTATTTCTTTATCTCTACCTATTACTATATCCATATTACCTGCTCTTGCTTTTCTAGTTAAATCATAGCAATATGCATCAATATGCTTTCTTTTTTTCTTTGGTTGAGCATTTTTTGCATTACTTTTTTTATCAGTAACTTTGTCTTTTTCTTCTTTGTTACCAGAAAAAATATTTTGCATAAATGGGAATGTTGGTGCTCCACCTGCTGAAAAATCTTTGTCTTCCTCGTCATCCTCTTCACTATCGTCCTCATTATTTGCTAGTGCGTTTAATTCTCCACCCATCATCTCTGCAAAATTTGGCATCTCTCCATTTTGGCTCATTTCCATTAACGAGTCCATTTGTTCTTGCATAGCACTAAAATCATCTTCAGAAATCCCCATTTTTTCTATTATATCTGTAACTGGTTTTATACCTAATTCTTTTGCACAAGTTAAGCAGTATCCTTGAGATTCGCTATTTGTATTTTGAGATACAAATACTACTGCTTGCCTTTTTTTACATCTAATACAAAGCATAACTTTTCTCCTTTTTAATTATATATTATCTAAATTTTTAGTTAATTTCTTTTTTACTGTTGTGATTTTCACACTTTTTATCATTTATTTTCTCTGTTTTTTGTTTGTTAATAAGTTCAAAATATATTCTACCGTAATTTATAATAGCGAATAACATAGATGATATAGTTATAATCATACATATGGTAATTGCTAAATGAAAATTAAATCCCGTTACATCAAATATTTCTAGTAACACTATTACAACCATAGATGTGTAAAAAATAACTGTTGCTACTTTTCCATACCACTTGGCAGCTGGTGGTTTAATCTTTCTTTTAACTAAAACTGCCCCACCAATTAACATTAAAATCTCTTTAACTAACAACACTGCTATTAAAGGTATTATTTGTGGTGCTGTACTTCCTAAGCAAACTATAACAAAAATCAAAGTAAGTTTATCTGCTATTGGGTCAAGCACCTTACCTAAATCTGTAATTTGATTAAATTTTCTTGCAATCATTCCATCAAACATATCACTAACACCAGAAACAACTAAAACTATTCCTGCATATATATATTCTTTTTCATTATAGAATAGCACAAAAGGAATAATTAAAATTATTCTTACAAATGATATTATATTTGGAATTGTAAATATTTTCCTCAATTCTTTTTCTAATTCAAACATAACCTATACCCTTCAAATTTAATTATCTGCAATAAATTCGCCTGTTTTTTCATCAAACGTGTAATATGGTATTAAATCATAAGCATACTCATATATATATGAACTTTCGATGCTTTTAGAACTTAAAATAAAGTTAGGGTCATCTGAGTATGGCACAGTGTATTTAAGTATTGCTACTGCAACTAACACAAACAAAACCCCAGCTATAACGCCAAAAATCATACCAAAAATATTGTTTATTTCTTTTAATACTGGAATATTAAATATTTTAGAAATTAATGACGCTATTAATTTTATTAACACAATTATTATAATAAAAATTATTAACAGAGCTATTATATATATCAAAGTTGTTATAATCGGACCTACTAATTTTTCTATCGAGGTAGCTACAGAAGTTGCAAATTCCTCTCCTTGCTGAATTGCATTTTCTTCTATGCTATTAAAATCTATACCTATATTAGGAAGAAAATCAACAATAAAATCTGGCAAAAAGTTCAATGCATTTTCTACAGCAGACTGTCCATTATTACTAGATTTAACAATCTCGTTTTCCATTGACGTTATTAAGTTTGTTTTTATAAATGTGTTATAAATCCAATTCGATAACATTTCCGACAACCAAAACGATAATAACAAAGCTAAAAACGCACCTATTAAATTTAGAAATGTGTTGATAAACCCTCTTTTATAGCCTATAACAATAAAAATCGTTATAATCACTACAACTATTACGTCTAAAATAATCCCCATTATTTTACCTCATAACTTTTTCCATAATAAAATATATACTCTTATATTGTAATATAACACATTTTAATATAAATTTCAATTAAATAAGACATATTTTTTATCAAAAGTTACCATTTTACATTTCTTATTTCACTAACGCCTAATATATTGGCTGTAGTTTCGTTTATCATACATATTGCTTTAGAATCAACACCTGCGTAAACTTCACTTACAAAGTTATTATTTTTATCGTAAACATAAATCTCACCATTACTTAATGCACTTAGTTTTTTACCATATATTGAAACATCAGTAATTTTATAATCACTTTCTATCTCTTCATTTATACTTTTATCACTATGAATATATACTATATTACAGTTTCTACCGTCCCCTGTTCTAGAAAGCGATAACACTACTCCTTGTTCCTTATCAATATCGTAAGCAGTTAGCGACAGTTCTTCATAATTATATGCTTGTTTATCATCACTAGATTTCATAATTACAGTTTCTGTATCTCCAACAAATACAATGTTTCCATTATTCAAATACGCTAAGTCTAGTGGTAAGTTTTCTCCTATTTCTATTATATCCTTTGGTGTTTCACTATTAAAGTCAATAATATATACTACACTATCCAAAGTACCGTCTTTTGAAGATACTCCACTAACAGCTGCAAGTGTTCCACTTTCATTTATAGATACAGCCGTCCCATAATGTTGAGAAAAATAATATGCATATTTTTGTGTGTTATCTGGGTTATATATTGTTAGTTTAGATAAATAATCACTTGATTGAGATAAAATTGCATATACTCCAGAACTATTGATATCTGCATCCATAATTATCTCTTTTTCTTCAGCAACTGTTTCTTTTCCACCACTTTTATATATAGTATCTTCTGCTGTATCAATCATATAGCCTTCTCCACCTAAATTGTAAGTTAAGCTATATATTCCGTTAGTTACCATTACAGGTGATGCATAACTTATTTGACGTTCTACTGCTTTACTTCCGTTTCTATTTACAGATACTAAAGAAGTATCACTTACATATGCTATATTACTATTCCAAATTTTAAAATTATTATTATCTATATTTGTTCCGACAATTGATGTAGGAAAGCCTATATCATCAGTATTATTAATATTATTATAAACAGTATCACTTACTTTATCTGGTGCAATAGCATTCCAAACTGATATTACTATTACTGCTAATATACTAAGCAATAATATCCCTGCAATTATTTTTACCTTTTTATTTAAACTTTGTCTAGTAATTTCATATTCTTCGCTGTTTACTTCATTTTCTGTTATTTCATCATTTTCTAAATCGTTGTTATTATCATTGTTCATTTTTTAACCTCCTACTTATCGTAGTTTACTTTGTTTAAGTAAAGCCCACTAGCTGGTGCTGTTGGTCCTGCTTTAAATCTATCTTTTGCTTTTATTATCTTAATAATATCATCTTCTTTAAATTTACCTTGTGCTACTCTTAGTAAAGTACCTACCATTATTCTAACCATATTATATAAAAATCCATCAGCTTCTACACTCATAATAACTATGTCGTCTTCTTTATAAACTGAAAACGATTTCACTGTCCTAGTTAAGTCGCCTTTTTCTCTGTTGTCAATTGTGCAAAATGATGTATAGTCATATGTACCTACATATTGCTGAGCAACTCTGTTAAGCATTTCTACATCTAAGTTGTATCTGTAGTGATACACATAACCATTTAAAAATGGGTTTCTATGTTCAGAATTTAAAATCTTATAAATATATTGTTTGCTTGTGCATGAATATCTTGCATGAAAATCATCACTAACATCTTCACTTTTAATAACTACTATATCTAGTGGCAAAAATCTATTTAATGCACCTTTAAGCCTTACGGTAGGTATTTTATGAGATGTTTTTAAACTTAGACAATACATATTTGCATGGACTCCTGAGTCTGTTCTACTACAACCTTTTATTTGATAGTCTTTCCCTATTATTTTTTCTAAAGCAGTTTGAAAAACTTCTTGGATTGTCAATGCATTTTGCTGTATTTGATAACCATGATATGCACTACCGTCATAAGAAATAGTAAGTAATATATTTCTTACTTTGCAACTGCTGGTATTAATACATTGCATAATATCACCCCTACAATTAACCCTACTGATGTAATAGTAACATATAAATCTTTTTTAGACAACGTAAGTGTTTTCATTCTAGTTCTGTTATGGTCGCCTATATAACATCTACATTCCATAGCAGTTGCTAAATCATATGCACGCCTAAACGCTGATACAAACAGTGGTATTAAGACAGGAACTAACGCTTTAATCCTCTGAAATAAGTTTCCACTTTCCATATCTGCTCCTCTAGCTTTTTGAGCATTCATAATTTTATCTGTTTCTTCTAGCAAAGTCGGTATAAACCTAAGTGCTATAGTCATCATCATAGCTATTTCGTGAACTGAAATTTTAAATACTTTAAGTGGTTTCATCAAACATTCTAAGGCAAAAGTTAAGTCTGTTGGAGAAGTTGTAAAAGTTAAAATTGAGCTTAAAAATATAAGTGAAACAATTCTAATAATTATAAATATAGCGTTGTTAATACCTGCATACGTAATTTTAAAAAACCAAAACTCTACAATAGGCTGACCTTGTCCATAAAAAAGATTAATAAGGGAGGTAAATATAACAACAAATATTATCATTTTTAAACTTTTCACATACACTTTAAAGGAAATCTTAGTTAAACACACAAATAATAAGACTATAGATGTCATAGCAACTAATGCGACATAATTATTAGTAAAAAAAACTAAAACCATAAATGCGAAAAGTAATACTATTTTTAGTCGTGGGTCTATAAAGTGAACAACAGATTTACCTGGTAAAAATTGACCAAGTGTTATATCTCTAACCATAGTATCACCCTCCTTTATTTTTTAAGTTTTTTAAATTCTACAAATGCTTTAATCGCTTGCTCAACTGTAAGTATTCCGTTTGGAATACTATAACCTTTATCTCTAATTGATGTCATTATTTTAGTAATTTGTGGTACTTTTAGTCCCATTTTTTCAAGCTCTTCACCTCTTGAAAACACATTTAATGTGCTATCAAACATAACGGCTTTAGAGTTATTCATAACTAAAACTTTATCAGCTGTTTTTGCTATATCTTCCATACTGTGCGACACTAATAAAACTGTGTTGCCTCTTTTTTTATGATATTCTTTAATCTGTGCTAATAACACATCACGACCATTTGGGTCAAGCCCTGCTGTAGGCTCGTCTAGTATTAAGACTTCTGGGTCCATGGCTATTACCCCAGCAATTGCTGCTCTTCTTTTCTCTCCACCAGATAATTCAAACGGTGATTTATGCATAAGTTCTTCTTTAAACCCCGTAAATTTTACAGCGTTTATTACTTTTTCTTCTATTTCTTCTTCTGTAAGCCCCATATTGCGTGGTCCAAAGGCTATATCCTTTTTAACAGTTTCTTCAAATAATTGGTATTCTGGATACTGGAAAACTAATCCTACTTCAAACCTTACTTTTCTTATCTTCTTAGGTTCTTCCCATATATCTTTACCATTTAAATATACTTTGCCACTTGTAGGTTTAATCAGCCCGTTAAACATCTGAATAAGTGTTGATTTACCACTACCAGTATGCCCTATAACTCCTACAAAGTCACCTTTTTCTATTTTTATATTTACATCACTTACAGCCCTTTTTTCAAACGGTGTTTTAAGTCCGTAAGTATATGTTAAACTTTCTGTTTCTAAAATTGTCATATCTATTTATATTACTCCTATAAATCACTTATCATTTTAAGTAGTATGCTTTCACACTCTTCTTCATCAAGTGCTATTTCATCAATCGGATAACCCATTGATTTTAATCTATATATTAATTCAGTCGCTTGTGGTACATCTAATTTATGTTTTTTTAACAACTCTACTTGAGAAAATACTTCTTTTGGACTTCCACTAGTTAATATATTTCCCTCGTCCATTACTATAACTCTATCTGCTAAAACTGCCTCGTCCATATAGTGCGTTATTAACACTATAGTTATCCCTTTTTCTTTATTTAGTTTCTGTATTGTTTCTAATACTTCTTGTCTTCCTCTAGGGTCAAGCATTGCTGTAGGTTCATCAAGTACTATACAATCTGGTTGCATTGCTATTATTCCTGCTATTGCTACTCTCTGTTTTTGTCCTCCTGATAATTTATCTGGTGCGTGTTTTCGATATTCATACATATCTACTGCTTTTAATGCATTATCTACTCTTATTCTTATCTCTTTAGACTCTACACCTAAATTCTCAGGTCCAAACGCTACATCTTCTTCTACTATACTTGCTACTAACTGGTTATCTGGATTTTGAAGCACTAACCCTACTTTTTTTCTTATCTCGTAAGTATTAATCTCTTCTTGAGTATCTAATCCATCAACTGTGATTGTGCCACTTTCTGGTGTTAAAATTGCATTAAACATCTTAGCCATTGTTGACTTACCACAACCATTATGACCTAAAAGTGCTACAAACTCACCTTTTTCTATCTGCATAGAAATTCCTTTAATAACTTCAATTTCTATTTCGTTATCATTTTCATCATCTACAGTATATTTAAATATAACATTTTCTGCATTTATAAATTTATTCATTCTTCAATCCTTTAAAAATATTATTTAATTATTCATTTTGCCATATCGCTGTTGAGCCACAAGGTAGAACATATCCAGTTTGTGTTACTGGTAAACCAATTTCATCAGAAGTAACACTTCCACCAAATTTCGGACATAAAATTGTGCTTAATAAATACTCCATTACTGCTGGTGATAAACCAGTTGTATATGAATTTAAAATAAAAAATTCTGCCTCATCACTTAATACTTGACTACAAAGCTCTACTAGTGGGTATAGTTGTTCTTCTATTTTCCATACTTCTCCACCAGGGCCTCTGCCATATGACGGTGGGTCCATAATAATCCCGTCGTACTTATTGCCACGTCTAATTTCTTTTTGAACAAATTTAATACAATCATCAACAAGCCAACGCACAGGTTTATCTTGCAAGTTAGATACTACTGCATTTTCTTTTGCCCACTGTACCATACCTTTTGATGCATCTACATGACAAACTGATGCTCCTGCATTAAGGCAAGCAAGAGTTGCCCCACCAGTATATGCAAATAAATTTAAAACTTTTAATTGTCTTTGACTTTTTCTTATTTTATTGTCTACAAAGTCCCAATTAATAGCTTGTTCTGGAAATACTCCAGTATGCTTAAAGCCCATTGGTTTAATTTGAAATTTAATATCTTTATATGACATTTGCCACACATCAGGATGTTTTTTGTAAACTTCCCAACTTCCTCCACCTGTCGAAGAGCGATGATATCTAGCATTTGCATATTTCCAAAGTGAGTTTTCCCTCTTTGTGTCCCATATAACTTGTGGGTCTGGTCTTATTAGTATAACTTCTCCAAAGCGTTCTAATCTCTCACCTTTAGAACAGTCTATAAGTTCGTAATCTTTCCAACTAGGCTTACGCATACTTTTCCTCCGATAATATAATTTAAGAAAGTTTATCTTTTATCACTTGTGCAATTTGATTTGCTAAAATTTCTATTTGCTTGTAGTCTTTACCCTCTAACATTACTCTAACTAAAGGTTCTGTACCAGACATTCTTACTAAAACTCTACCTGTATCACCTAAAATAGCTGTTGCTTCATCAATTACTTGCTTAACTTCCAAATCTGTGTAGAAATGTAGTTTTCCTTCTGGTGTAACTTTAACATTTATTAAAATTTGAGGATACGGTGTAACTAAATTTGCTATTTCTGATAATTTTTTACCACTTCTTGCAACTAAACTTAAAAGTTGTAATGCTGTTAATTGTCCATCTCCTGTAGTTGAATGTTCTAAGAAAATAACGTGTCCTGACTGTTCCCCACCAATAATATAGCCTTCTTGTAGCATTTCTTCTAATACATATCTATCGCCTACTTTTGTAGCTACAAAAGTCATACCTTCTTTTTTACAAAACTCATTAAAGCCCATATTGGTCATTACAGTACCTACTACTGCATTATTTTTAAGTAGTCCTCTATCTTTTAAATCTTTAGCACATATTGCAATTAAAAAATCTCCATCTATTACATTTCCGTCTTCGTCTACTGCTAAACATCTATCAGCATCACCATCAAATGCGACTCCTGCATCTAACTTATTATCTTTTACATATTTTATTAAGTTTTGTAAATGTGTTGAGCCACAATTTGCGTTTATATTAATTCCGTCTGGTTCATAACTTAAGTAATGGCACTCAGCCCCTAATGAACTAAACAATTTTTGTGCTGTTCTTGATGCTGAACCATTTGAGCAATCAAAAGCAACTTTTAAACCTGATAAATCGTTAGAAATAGTTTCTTTAATGTGATTAATATATAACTCTACAGCACTTTCATCAAATTGAACTTTTCCAATCTGCTCAGCTGATAATTGTGGAAATTCAACTTTTTGGTCTAATACTATAGACTCTATTTCCTCTTCAAGCACATCTGGAAGTTTATGACCGTTTCCATCAAATAATTTTATGCCATTAAACTCAAAAGAGTTGTGTGATGCAGAAATCATAATACCTGCACTTGCAATAGTTTCACGTACTAAGTAAGCTACTGCTGGAGTAGGCACTACTCCTATACAAATAACGTTTGCACCTACTGAGCATAAACCTGCGACTAATGCTGATTCTAGCATATCTGAGCTTATTCTTGAGTCTTTACCTATAATCAGTGTAGGATGTTTAACTTCATCGTTTACTAAAACCATCGCTGCTGCTCTACCAATGTTCATTGCTAATTCACAAGTAAGTTCTGTATTAGCTACTCCCCTTGCACCATCTGTACCAAATAATCTACCCATAACATATACCTTTTCTTTCTTTTGATTTTTTGTTTTTTGTTTTTTAATTTTGTTTTTTTATATATATTTATGATTATTTTAAATCATTAAATAATGATTGCTGTGTTACTGGAGTTGAATTTGGAAATTCAAGCCCTAAATGTGCACATGCTTCTGCTGTTATACAACGTCCTCTAGGTGTTCTGCTTAAAAAACCTATCTGCATTAAATATGGTTCGTATACATCTTCAATAGTGATAGCTTCTTCACCAATTGCCGCTGCTAATGTTTCTATACCAACAGGCCCACCGTTATAAAATTTTATTAGTGCTAATAACATTCTTCTATCGTTTGAATCAAGTCCTAAATGGTCTATCTCTAGCTTATCAAGAGCAATTTGTGCTGTTTCAAAAGTGATTGTACCATCACCTATTACTTGCGCATAATCTCTTACCCTTTTAAGTAATCTGTTTGCAATTCTCGGCGTTCCTCGTGAACGAGATGCAAGTTCTAATGCACCATCTTCGTCTATTTCTACACCTAATATGCTTGCACTCCTCTTAACTATAAGTGACAATTGTTCAGGTGTGTATAACTCTAGTCTAAGCACTACACCAAATCTATCTCTAAGTGGTGCTGTAAGTTGTCCGGCTCTTGTCGTTGCACCTACTAAAGTAAAATGTGGCAATGGTAAATGATATGACGCTGCCATCTGTCCTTTACCTGTTATTATATCTATTGCAAAGTCCTCCATAGACGGATAAAGTATCTCTTCAACTGCTCTTGATAGTCTATGAATTTCATCTATAAAAAGAACATCGCCTTCATTTAAGTTAGTAAGTAGTGCTGCTAAATCGCCTGGTTTTTCTATAGCCGGACCTGATGTTATTCTCAAGTTCACATTTAGTTCACTTGCAATTATTGAAGACAAAGTCGTTTTTCCAAGTCCTGGTGGGCCATATAATAACACATGGTCAAGTGTTTCTTTTCTTTGCTTAGCCGCTTCAATAAATATTGATAAATTTTCTTTTACTTTTTCTTGCCCTATATATTCGTCTAACGATTTAGGTCTTAGAGGATTTTCCTCTGACATTGTATCATATGGTATTTCTTGAGTTGATACAATTCTATTTTCAAAATCAAATTCATTATCCATCTAAATTTACCCCCTTTAGCGTCTACCTTTTTCTTTTAATGTTTGTGCAATGAGTTGTTCTACTGTTAAAGTTTGGTCTAATTTTGATATTATAGGTGTAACATCTGCACTGCTAAACCCTAAGCCTACTAATGCACCAATCGCTTTTTCTATATTTGAGTTGTTAGATATAACAGTAGTACTCTCCATATCTATAACAGTATTGTTATCTGTTAATCCTTTTATTTTATCCTTTAATTCAAGCACTATTCTCTGTGCTAGTTTTGGCCCTACTCCTTGTGCCTTTGTAAGTGTTTTACTATCGTTTGTTGCAATACTTACCACAACTTGCTGAGAAGATAATTCTGAAAGCATTGCAATTCCTACTCTAGGTCCTACCCCACTTACACTAGTAAGCATTTTATAACAATCAAGCTCTTCTTGACTAGAAAATCCAAACAACTCAATATTATCTTCTCTTACATTTAAATATGTATAAACTGTTGTTTCTGTTCCAATTTTAGGAAGCTCTCTAAGCGTATTGAACGTTGACGAGCATTTATATCCTACTCCACCACATTCAACAACAAAAAAAGTGGGTGTTGTATGTATTAATTTTCCTCTAAGGCTATAAAACATCTATTTAATTCCCCTTTTATACATTTGCATTCTAATATTTGTGCCTGATGCTTGAATATGACTTACTGCTACTGCTAATGCATCGGCAGTATCATCAGGTTTTGGAACTTCTTTAAGATTTAATAATCTTTTAGTCATCTCCATAACTTGAGTTTTTTTAGCTCCACCATATCCTGTTACTGCTGTTTTAACTTGTAGTGGAGTATACTCAAATACAGGTATATTGTTTTTTTGAGCAACAAGCATTATTACGCCTCTAGCTTGAGCAACGTTAATCGCTGTTTTTTTGTTGTTTTGAAAATATATTTTTTCTACAGCCATAGCATTAGGTTTATGTCTTTTAATTATAATATCTAAACTATCATAAATTTGCTCTAAGCGATAATTAAAATCTGTATGACTGCTTGTTTTAATTGCTCCGTATGCTACAGGGTTATAATTTATTCCACTATATTCTACAACACCAAACCCTACAATAGCATATCCTGGGTCAATTCCTAAAACAACCACAACTCTTACCACCCTTAAAAAACATAATTAACCATATTATCAGAATATTATATCACAAGAAAAATAAATCATCAAGATTTTATTTGCAACTAATAACCAATTAATCTATTTTTTTCTAAAAGTAATGTTATCTACTACAAATTCTTTATTGTTTAAATATTCTAAATGACTTATATTATCTGAAAAGTTAAAACACAGTCTATATGAGTATAATGCTTGGAATTTATATTCACTATTCATATTCTGATTTTTACCATACTTTGTATCTCCTAATATTGAATGTCCTATTGATGCTAAGTGTGCTCTAATTTGATGAGTTCTACCTGTTAACAATTCGATTTCTAATAGTGATGTATTATTATCATATTCTTTTAACACTTTATATTTTGTCTTTATTTCTTTATATCCGTCTTTGTTTTCATTAGATATTATCACTTTATTTTTGTTCTCGTTTTTAAGTACATAGGCTGTTAAAAATTCTTCTTTTTTACTCATTTTCCCATTAACTAAGCATTTATAATATTTTCTTATTTGTCTCTCTTTCATTCTATAATTTAACTCTCTTAACGACTGTGCATTTTTTGCTCCTATTACTATTCCACCTGTATTTCTATCAATTCTATTAACTAAGGCAGGTGCAAAACTATTTTCACTTTCTGGGTTATATTGACCTTTTTTATATAGGTAATTTTTTAGTCGATATACTAAGCTATCACAATCATAATTTTTATCTGGGTGAACTATAAGCCCTTGCTTTTTATCTAACAAAATAATATTTTCATCTTCATAAACAATATTTAAATCTGTTGGTGCTTTCATAAAATCATAGTTTTTTACTACTGGTGTATCAAAAAACTCGTCTTTTATATAAAGTGTTATTATATCTCCCTCTTTTAACATAGTAGCTTTATCACACTTTTTCCCATTAACTTTTATATATTTAGTTCTAATATATTTATACATCAATGATTTTGGCATTGTCTTAAATCTTTTTAAAATAAATTTATCAAGTCTTTGATTTGCATCATTTTTCAATATTGTAATATTTTTCATACTACACTCCTAATACTCTATTATACTAAAAAAGGTTATATTACATACTCAAAAAGCATTTGATAATATAACCTGTTTTTCTATTTTTTATTCTTCTATTTCCCAGTTGTGCCATATGTTTTGCACGTCGTCGTGGTCTTCTAGCATTTCTAAAAACTTTTGAAACTTTTTCACTTGCTCTTCATCAGTCAATTTTGTGTATGTGCTTGGTACCATTTCTACCTCTGCTGATACAAACTCATAACCTTTTTCTGACATTTCTGAATTTACACTACTAAAGTCTTGTGGCTCTGTATATATTTCAAACGCTTCTTCACTTGCTTCAAAATCAGCTGCCCCTGCTTCTAATGCTATTTCCATAACCGTATCTTCGTCTTTATCACATTCTTCTCTATCTATTACTAATACACCTTTTTGAGAGAACATAAATGATACACAGCCTGGTGTACCTAAATTTCCACCATACTTATCAAAGTAATGCCTTATATCAGCAGCTGTTCTATTTTTATTATCTGTAAGAGTTTCTACTATTACTGCTATTCCACCTATGCCATATCCCTCATAAGTAAATGCTTCGTAATTTGTATCGTCACCATCACCAGATGCTTTTTTAATTATTCTATCTATATTATCATTAGGCACATTATTTGCTTTTGCTTTTGCTATACAATCTTTTAATTTACTGTTAACATTAGGGTCAGCACTTCCACCATCACGCACTGCTACTATTAATTCTTTACCTATTTTTGTAAAAATTTTAGCTCTAGCTACATCATTTTTACCTTTCTTTTGTTTAATTGTGCTCCACTTACTATGTCCAGACATATTATTTTTCCTCCTGCTTGCAATTTCAAAATAAATTTTAACATAAACAGTATACTTTTGCAAGGTTTAACCTATTTAATTTTTAAAAAAAGAGCAGTATCACACAAATGTGCATCTACTGCTCTGAAACCAATATAATATATATAATAACGTAAAAACATAACAATTTTATGTTTCTAAAATTTTTTTATAATTCATTCAATTCTTAACTTTTATCTTTTAATCACTAACTACTACATTGCAACCTCTTCTCCTTTCTGCTGAAACAACTATTGCTGTTTCTGTAAACTTGTCACAACTAGATTATATCAGATTTAAATGTAAAAGCAATAGTTATCGGCAATTGTTCATTAATTGTTTACAATTGCCTATTGATTTGCTACTTTTATTAATAATTTGTTTACAATTAACTGAATAATACTACAAATATTGCAAAAAATAGTTGTAATTTCTATTGGAGGTTATTATGTCTAAACTTATATGCTCAATATATGGATTTATTTCTGGTATAATTAATGGTCTTTTAGGTGCTGGTGGTGGTATGGTTTTAGTGCCTATTCTTAAAAAACATATTGATATAAAAAAAGCTCACGCCACTAGCGTATGTATTATATTCCCTATATGTGTAACTAGTTCAATATCGTATATTCTAAATGGGAAAGTTACTATTAATGACACTTTACCCTATTTATTTTGGGGTGTTATCGGTGCAATTATCGGAACTATATTTTTACAGAAAATCAACGGAAATTTGCTTAAAAAGATTTTTTCTCTTCTTATGATTTGGGCAGGCATACGTCTGCTTTTTAAATGAATATCTTTGCAGGTGTGATTTCTGGTATATTAGGCTCTATGGGTTTAGGCGGTGGTGGTGTACTAATTATCTACCTTACTCTATTTACAGACACACCTCAAGACACTGCACAAGGGATAAACTTACTTTTCTTTTTACCTTGTGCAATAGTGGCAATTATAGTATATTCAAGAAAAAAATTAATAGTGTGGAAAGTCGCAATTCCATTTGCAATTTTAGGTGTAGTAGGCTCTATAATTGGTAGTGAAATATCTAAACACATTGATAACAATATATTAACTAAATTGTTTGGAGCTTTACTAATTATCATGGCAATAAAGACTTTTTTTAGCAAGATAAAAGTTACTAACAATACTGATAAATCAAAAAACTAGCTATAGATAAGAGGCTGTCGAGTTTAGAAAATTGTTCATATATTATACAATCCAGTTGTAGGGGCGAAATCCATTTTCGCCCGTTGATTTTATATATCTCAAATTATAATAGAACAAGAATCCTGTAGGGGCGAAATCTTCAAATTCATAAGAAATCGGGAGCATGTGGAATGTTCCCTACAAATATTTGGTAATATTAGCATTAGTGCGACAGCACCTATTTAACTAAAAATCTTATTAATCTCTAGCTTATAATTTTCTATACCTATTTGTGTTATTTTAATCTCTTTATTAACAACTTCTATTTTCTTTTCACTAGTCAGTTGTGAGATGATTTTTTTAAGCATCTTGTTATCTAGTTTAATATTACTATGCACTGTTTCAATTACATCTGCTTTATCTTTAATTACTATACTAGATTTATTTAAATAAGATATAATTACTACTTTTCCAAATTCTAACCTCTGTCGCTTTTTTCTGATAAAGACGCTAATCAATCCTTGATTAGGTGCGAAAATATAACATATTATAAATAATAAACCTATAACTACAGCAATGCTACCAGAAATCGAAATATCTAAAACACTGGCTATTTGATACCCTAATACACTACTGATTAATGCTAATATAGCACTAATTAGTATCATAGATTTTAAATTATTAGTTAGTAAATACGCTGTAGTTGGTGGACCTATCATAAAAGCAATAACTAGCACTGAACCTACAGCCTCAAATGCACCAACAGCAGTTATAGATACAAGTGTCATAATAATATAGTGTAGTAACACTGGTGAAAATCCTAACACTAATGCAAGCATTGGGTCAAATGTTGAGAGTTTTAATTCTTTATACAAAACTATAATAAATACTAAATTCACAACTAACAAAACTAAGCTTACATAGATAGCTTTAGCACCTATATCTATACCAAAAACAACAAATCTATCAAACGGAGCAAATGCAAGTTCTCCTAACAAAACAGAGTCAACATCTAAATGTACTGAATTTGCAAATAACGTAACTAAAATAATCGCTATAGAAAAAAACAAAGGAAATACTACTCCAATAGAGGCTTCTTGTGAAACTAATTTAGTTTTAGATATTGTTTCTGTAAACCATACAGTAGCAACACCCATAATTGCTGCTCCTACAATCAAAAAGGGTGATGACAAATCTTTAAAAACAAAATAAGATAACACGATACCTAGTAAAACAGTATGAGTAATAGAATCTGTAATCATTGACATCTGTCTTAACACCAAGAACACGCCAACTACAGAGCAAGCAACAGAAATTAATATAGAGATAATTTGAATTTCTAAACTGGCTGACATCTTTTACCCACCTTTCTTATATAAATTTAATTTATTTTGATGATTTTGATATATTTTAAATATTATCCCTCTATTAGGTGCGATTAAGAGGCTTATAAGCGTAACTACAGTTGTACACACAACAATAACAGGGCCTGTTGGCAAACTTGTAGATAATGAGCTGATTATTGTACCTACAACACCACACACACCACCAATGATTGATGATAATATAATCATTTTAGATAATTTATCTGTCCATTGTCTTGCAGCAATAGCTGGTGCGATAATCATAGAGCTCATAAGAATAGCACCGACTGTTTGCAAACCGATTACAATAGTTACCACTAGAGAAAAAGAAATCAAGAAGTTCAATATTTTCGTTTTAAACCCTAGCGTTTGAGCATATTCACAGTCAAAAGAAACTAGTTTTACTTCTTTCCAAAAGACGATTATAAAAACTAGCAAAACAGCAGTAGATATAATCATAAAAATCAAATCATCTAACATAAGAGATGCTGCCTGACCATAAATAAATCTGTCTAAACCAGCTTGATTAGCATTAGGGATTTTTTGAGAATGTGTAAGTAAAACTAACCCTAATCCAAAGAAGACAGCTAATATCATAGCAAGAGCACTATCAAATTTTATTTTACTATTTTTAACTATATTCAAAATTAAAAACGTTGACAACAGCCCTGTTATTAATGCTCCGACAATCAAGACTTCTGTGTTTTTACTTCCAGAAATTAAAAACGCAAGCACTACTCCTGGTAATGCACAGTGAGAAATACCATCGCCTATTAAACTTTGTTTTCTTATAACAGCAATACTTCCCACCGACCCACTAATTATTCCAATTAGGCACGCACCTATCGCTACAACTTGAAATGTATATTCAGACAGCATATCAATTATAATATTCATTAGTCAACACCTACAATAAATATATCTCTGCACCCATAAGTTAGTTGTATGTTTTCCTTGGTAAACGTTTCTTCTACTCCTCCATTTGCTACTAATCTTAAATTTATAAGAGTAACCCAATCAAAGTAATTTTTAACAGTTTGCAAATCATGATGCACTACTATTACTGTTTTACCCTCTTCTTTTAACTTTTTAAGTATCTTGATTATTGATTTTTCTGTTTGTGCATCTACTCCCTTAAAAGGTTCGTCCATAAAGTATATTTCTGCTTCTTGAATTAATGCTCTTGCTAAAAATACTCTTTGTTGTTGCCCTCCTGAAAGTTTGCTTATTTGTCTATCTGCATATTTTTCCATTCCTACTTTTTTTAAAGTATCATATGCCATTTCTTTTTCTTTATTTTTAACTCGTTTAAACCAGCCTAAATGTCCATATCTTCCCATCATAACAACATCTAATACTGTAGTTGGAAAATCCCAGTCTACACTTCCACATTGTGGTACATATGCAATATTGTTTCTACTTTTTTTACTTGTACTATTATATATATCTATCGTTCCAGTAACTGGTTTTATTAACCCCAATATCGTCTTTAATAAAGTGGTTTTTCCTGCTCCATTTGGTCCTATAACTGCTACTAATTTACCTTTTGGTATTTCTAAATCAATATTCCATAACACTGGTTTAGAATCATATGCTACTGTTAAATTCTTTACTTTTACTGCTAAATTATTTTCCATAACTTCCTCCAATCACTTTAAAGCGTTTACTATAGTATCTATATTTGCTTTAAATGTCTTTAAATATGTGTTATGGTTTGACTGCTCATCACCTAACGAGTCTGAATACAGTTCTCCACCTATCTCAACTTCAAAACCTTTTGCTTTTACTGCTTCTTGTAGTGATTCTATATTTTTAGGTGGTATTGATGATTCTACAAATATCGCTTTAATTTCATTTTCTACAATATAATTTGCAAGACTACTTACATCTGCTGTTCCTGCTTCTGAGTCTGTACTTATTCCTTGTAATCCTCGAACTGTAAACCCATATGCATTACCAAAATAACCAAACGCATCATGTGCTGTTATTAGTACTCTTTGACTTTCTTCTACTTCGTCTACTCTATCAATTATATAATCTTCTAGTTCATCTAATTCTTTTAAGTAATTTTCTAAATTTACTCTATACTCTACTGCGTTTTTACTATCTATTTCTATCAGGCTATTTGCAAGGTGTTTTGATGCATCTTTCCACAAACTAACATCATACCAAATATGTGGGTCGTATACATCTGGATTTTCTGCTTTATATAATAATAAATTCTTATCAATTGCATCTTCCATACACACTACATTTTTATTCTGTTCTTTTAATGTTTCAAAAACCTCTCCCATCTTACCCTCTAAATGAAAGCCATTATATACTACAACTTGTGCTTTTTCCATTTTTGAAACATCACCTGCACTAGCTTTATACATATGTGGGTCTATTCCATAACTCATTAGACCTTCTGCATAAACATTATCTCCACCAATAACACTTACTAAGTCGTTTAACATTGTAGTTGTAGAAACAACATATACTTTATCATTATTATTGTCCTCACCAGTACACGCTGTAATCGAAATTACTATTATAAAAATAAATATTACAGATAATATAATCTTAACTTTTTTGTAAGTCAACGCAAATCCCCCTTAATATTAATACTTTAATACATATTATTAAGAGATTTTAAAATTTGCTACAAAAATAGCATATGAACTTTTATTTGTTACGCTTAGCCGTCTAAAATTTCGCATTGCTGTGTTAAATTTAATAGAAATATGACAATATACCAATCAAATTTGCAATTTTAAATTTAAAATTCAATTAACTATTGACCTTTTTACAAAAATATTGTAATATTTATATTGAAATAAAAGTCTGTCGCAAATTCCAGACTATAAATAACACTACGGAGGAAATTTAATAATGAAAAACAATAAGCGTGTACTGTACATAGTACAAGCAGCAGTAATTGCTGGTATGTACATTATTTTAACGTATGCTCAGGAGATGATGTTACCAAACTCAACTTCTATGGCTGTTCAATTTAGAGTGTCTGAAGTTTTAACTATTTTAGCACTATTCACACCAGCAGCAATACCAGGATTAACAATAGGTTGTGTGCTTGCAAATATGGTTGCTCTTAATGCTTTACCTGTAGATATGGTAATGGGTTCATTTGCAACATTATTAGCTGCTTTATGCATATACAATCTTAAAAATGTTAAATTTTTTAACATCCCTTTTTTATCACTTTTAATGCCGGCTATTTTCAATGGGCTTATTATAGGTTTAGAGATTGAAATTTTCTTTATTCCTGGACCATTTAATTTTGTAAGTTTTATAACTCAAGCAAGTCTAGTTGCATTAGGCGAATTAGGAGTTTGTTTACTACTGGGAATACCACTGATAAAAGTGTTAGAAAAAACAAGGCTTAATACAAAACTTTTTAAGCTTGCTTAAATTTAAAATCAAATTATAAAACAAAATTAATATATTAAAAACGACTTTTCAAAAAATTGAAAAGTCGTTTTTTATTATTTATCACTTAATAACTTATTTAGTTCTTCCATAAATGTATTAATATCTTTAAATTGTCTGTATACAGATGCAAACCTTACATAAGATACTTCATCAGCATTTTTTAGATGCTCCATTGCATACTCACCAATAAGTTTTGATGTTATCTCTCTGTCTAATGAGTTTTGTAATTTGTTTTCTATGTCATCAACCATTTTTTCTATAGAGTTAATAGAAACTGGTCTTTTTTCGCAAGCTCTAATCAGACCACTAGAAAGTTTATTTCTATCGAACACTTCACGAGATTTATCTCTCTTAACTACAATTATCGGAACTGTTTCAACCACTTCATGAGTCGTAAATCGCTTAGCACAGCTTAAACATTCACGTCTTCTTCTTATTCTTTCCCCTGAGTCAGCTGGTCTGGAATCGATAACCTTGCTTTCTTCATAACTACAAAATGGACATTTCATTTTAACTCCCCCACAATATGTATTTAACTTTTATAATTATACCATATCTAGTACGAAATATCAATATTTTACAAAAAAGAATATAATCAAGCTTTCTATTCAAAAAAACTCTATATAAACAAATAGAAGACGAACATAAAAGTTCATCTTCTCAGACTGTATTATTATTATTATTATTATTATTATTCTATTACCATAGATGTAAAGTTCCATGTCCTGTTATAGTCAACTTTTATACTAGCACTACAATACTCGCAAATAGAGTTGCCGTCCCCTACTATTGGTGCTCCACAATTTGGACAACTTTTTGTAACAGTTGAACTAGTATCAGAAAAATTATCATCATCTAGTCTATAGACCCATTTTGTAAGGGCTGTTTTTTGTATTTTTCTACCGTTTATATTGGTTTTATCCTTTTGAATATATTCAAACGCAACGTGAAAAGTTATTGTAGCTGTACTTGCCGTTTTTATATATCTACTAACACATTGATTATGTACAGAAACTTCATCAATAACAATGCTATTCACTCTATTTTTATCTATCATTGAGCTTAGCATAGAATTTAAGTTTTCTTCTTGCTTAAATATGTCTAAATTTTGATTTTTCAACGCATTATAAAACTCGTATACAGCAGATATATTTCTACTTTTTAAGTCCTCTAAAGATAGTTCTGGGAAGTCCTTATGTATTCGTGGAGCTTCTAATTTTTCCATACCTTTTATTGATTTTGGAGTATCATCAGATAACAATTCACTCTGTTTTATATCAGAAATACCCTCTACAATATCTTCAGTATCAAACATCATTTTAGACACGCTTTTTACTTTTCTAGTCAATTTACGATACACATTATATATGATAACCACTACTACAATTATCACTATTAATATAAGTGCTAAAACAATTACTAAACCCCATACATCTGCACCCAAAACAATCAACCTTTACTATAAATTTATTAACAGTTCTATTTTAAAATGATTTCTCTGTCTAGTCAAGTAAAATTTTATTTCATCTTATTTCTTTTATTATTTCAGACACAAGTTTACTAACTGGCTGAACACTCTTATTGCCATTTTCTCCAATTATTTTAACTATTGCAGAACCTACTATTACACCGTCTGCTTTTTGTGACATTTCATACGCTTGCTTAGGTGTAGATATTCCAAACCCTATTGCTACAGGAATATTTGAAACTTCTCTTACTAAACTTACCATAGAATCTATATCTGTTACTATGCTTTGCCTTACTCCTGTAACTCCTAAAGATGATACGCAGTACACAAACCCTTTAGCTTCTTTTGCTATCATTTTTATTCTATCGTTTGAAGTAGGTGCTATAAGTGAAATAAAATCGACTTCATTATCTTGAAAAATCTTACTAAATTCTTCTTTTTCTTCAAATGGAATATCAGGTAGTATAAGCCCACTTACGCCTGTTTCTCTACACTTATCTGAAAACTTTTGTATACCATAAGAAAATACAATATTTGCATATGTCATTATAACTAATGGCACTTTAACATCTAAACTTTTAATCATATCAAAAATATCATCTGTTGTGATATTATTCTTTAATGCTCTTAAATTTGCTCCTTGTATTACATTTCCCTCTGCTGTTGGGTCAGAGAAAGGTATTCCAAGCTCTATAATATTTGCTCCTTGTTTCTCTAACTCATATATCAATTCCTTAGTTGTTTCTAAATCTGGGTCACCACAAGTTATAAATGGAATAAACGCTTTTCCATTTTTAAATGCATTTTCTATTTTACTGCTCATTCTATTACTTCCTCTCCTCTATATCTTGCAACTGAAAGACAATCTTTGTCGCCTCTACCAGATAAGTTAACTACAATTATATTATCTTTATCCATTGTAGGAGCAACTTTTATTGCATATGCTACTGCGTGTGAACTTTCAATCGCTGGGATAATCCCTTCTGTTTTAGATAGATATTCAAAAGCATCTACTGCTTCACTATCTGTAATCGCTACATACTTTGCTCTTTTTGTATCGTATAAATTCGAGTGTTCAGGTCCAATCCCTGGGTAATCTAGTCCTGCTGAAATTGAATATACTGGAGCAATTTGACCATATTCATCTTGACAAAAATAACTCTTCATACCATGAAAAATCCCGATTTTTCCAACTGATATTGTAGCTGCTGTGTCAAGTGTATCTATCCCTCTACCAGCAGCTTCGCAACCTATAAGCTCTACATTTTCATCTTCTATAAAATTATAAAATGCACCTATTGCATTCGAACCACCACCAACACAAGCTATTACTTTATCTGGCAGTCTACCCTCTTTAAGTAAACATTGTTCTTTTATCTCTTTTGATATTACTGCTTGAAAATCACGTACAATTGTTGGGAATGGGTGTGGCCCCATAACTGAACCTAACACATAGTGAGTGTCTGTTATACGAGATGTCCATTCTCTCATAGTTTCTGACACAGCGTCTTTTAAAGTAGCAGTACCAGCCGTTACACTGTGAACTTTAGCACCTAATAGTTTCATCTTATACACATTTAAAGATTGACGCTCTACATCTTCTTTGCCCATATATATTTCACATTCCATACCAAAAAGTGCTGCTGCTGTTGCTGTTGCAACTCCATGTTGCCCTGCTCCAGTTTCAGCAATTACTCTTGTTTTACCCATTTTATTAGCAAGTAACACTTGGCCTAAAACATTATTAATTTTATGTGAACCAGTGTGATTTAAATCTTCTCTCTTTAAATAAATTTTTGCTCCACCTAGGTCTTTTGTCATTTTTTCTGCAAAATATAATAGTGATGGTCTACCAGCATAGTCATTTAAAAGACTTGTAAGCTCTTGGTTAAATTCTTTATCGTTTTTATAATAATTATAAGCCTTTTCAAGCTCTATTACTGCATTCATAAGTGTTTCTGGAATGTATCTACCACCATGAATACCAAATTTATCGTTACTCATAATTTATATCTCCTTTTTATTTGCTTTTTCTACTTGATTAATTAATTTTTCTATCTTACTAAAATCTTTCATTTTGTTTGTTTCTACACAGCTACTCACATCTACTGCAAATGGTTTATAAGTATCTATAGCTTTTATAACATTTTCTTCATTTATTCCACCTGCTAAGATAAATTCTCTACCAAATCCATTTATAAGTTCCCAGTCAAATTGCTTTCCTGTTCCATATCCATTATCAAGTAAAATTTTATCTGCATTACTATTAATAGCTTTTTTTAAATCTTCTTCACTCTTTATTTTAAATGCTTTCCATATTTCTATATTACTATCAATTTTTCGAATATTATCTATATACTCATTATCTTCTGCACCGTGAAGCTGAACTATGTCACATACACCATTATATTTTATAACAGAGTCTATTGGCTTATCTACAAACACGCAAACTATCTTTATATTCTTATAAACTTTACTAATTAGCTTTTGTGCTTTTTTAAAATCTATACTCCTATGGCTTTTTGGAAAATCTATAATAAAGCCTACATAATCTGGTTTTATTATATTAATAAAATTTATATCTTCTTCTCTATATAGACCACAAATTTTAACTTTAGTCATAATCATACTCCACTATTTCTTTTATAAATGAACTTATATCATCAGTTTTCATTAGTGCTTCACCTATAAGTAATGCATTAGCACCTTTTTTAACTAAATTAATTCCGTCATTTGGCGTAAGTATACCACTTTCTGCAACATATATTACATCATGTGGAATATGTTTTTTTAAGTTAGATGCATTATTTAAGTCGACTGTAAAATCTTTTAAATTTCTATTATTTACACCCATAATCTTAGCATTTGAATTAATAGCTTTTTTTATTTCTTCTTCGTTATGAGTTTCTACAAGTGCATTTATCCCTAATTTATTACAAATATCAATATAATAAGATATCTCTTTTTCGCTTAACAATGCACATATTAACAAAATACAGTCTGCACCCATTACTTTGGCTTGATATATTTGATACTCATCAACTGTAAAATCTTTTCTAAGCAGAGGTATTTTTACATTACTTCTAACTTCTTTAAATATTTCATCACTACCTAAAAACCATTTTGGCTCTGTCAAAACAGATATACAAGTAGCTCCATTTTTTTCATACGATTTTGCTATATCCACATATGGGAACTCCTCTGATATTATCCCTTTAGATGGAGAAGCTTTTTTCACCTCGCAAATTAATGACGGAGTATTATTTCTTAAAGCCTTTTCAAAGATAAAATCACCTTTTGGTAAACTTAATGCTTCTTTCTTAATATCTTCAAGACTTTTACTCTCTTTATCTTTAATAACTCTTTGTTTTGCATATTGTGCTATATCATCTAATATCATAAATACACTTCCTAACCTTATTTATTAGACATCTCTATAAACTCATTCAATTTATCGATTGCTTTTCCACTATTTATAATCATTTTAATTTCTTCTATTGCATCAGATAATGTTAAATCATTTCTAGCAATATATAAAGCTGCTGCTGAATTAAGAATAACAGCATCTGTCTTAGCTCCTTTTTTACCTTTTAATATATCTAATGTGATTTGAGCATTTTCTTTTGCACTACCACCTATAAGCTCTTCTTTGCTACATTTTTCAAACCCATAATCTTGTGGATTAATCACATAACTTTTATACCAACCGTTTCTAATCTCACACACTTTAGTTGGTGCTGATAAAGATATTTCATCTAAATTATCAGTTCCATAAACTACCATTCCACTTTTAACACCTAATCGAGTTAAAACTTCTGCTAAAGGTTCAACTAAAGTTTCGTCATACACCCCCATAAGTTGCATACTTGCACCTAACGGGTTTGATAGTGGACCTAATATATTAAAAATAGTACGTATTCCTAACTCTTTTCTAACTGGAGCTACGTATTTCATAGCAGGGTGATAAAGTGGTGCAAATAAAAAACAAATACCAATTTCATTTAGCATTTCTAAACTTTTTTCTGGCTGTACATCAATTTTAACGCCTAATGCTTCTAGTACATCAGCTGCACCACATTTGCTAGACGCTGCTCTATTTCCATGTTTTGCAACTGATAGTCCTGCACTAGCTAAAACTATAGCAGAAGTAGTTGATATATTAAACGAATTAGATTTATCTCCACCTGTTCCTACAATTTCTAAAACATCTTGGTCGTTTAGTAGTTTAGTAGCGTGTTTTCTCATACTTTTAGCAGATGCTACAATTTCTTCTATTGTTTCACCTTTTATAGATAAAGCTGTCAAGTATGAGCTTATTTGAACTGCTGAAACTTCTCCACTCATTATATTATCCATAACATTTTGTGCCATATCAGCAGTTAAATCTTCTTTATTAGAAAGTTTTACAATTGCTTCTTTTATCATATTAATTATCTCCTTTTAAGAAATTTTGAATTATCACTTTACCATATGGTGTTAAGATAGACTCTGGGTGAAACTGAACTCCATATATTGGATACTCAAAATGTTCAACAGCCATTACTTCTAAATCGTCTGAAACTGCTGTTACTCTAAGACAACTAGGGATTGTGTTTTCTTTAGCTGCTAAAGAGTGATAACGAGCAACAGAAATTTTTTCATCAAGATTGTTAAATAGTATGCTATCACTTAATTTTATTACAGACTGCTTACCATGCATTATTTCTTTTGCATAAGTAATTGTAGCCCCAAACGCCTCACATATTGTTTGATGTCCTAAACAAACTCCTAAAATTGGATATTTACTGTGCAATTGTCTTACAACGTCTAAGCAAACTCCAGCATTAATTGGTCTTGATGGTCCAGGCGACAACACTATATGACTCGGTGCAAGCTTATCTATTTCTTCAACTGAAAGCTCATCATTTTTTATCACCTTAATATCGCTGTTAAACTCTCCTATTAGTTGATATAAATTATATGAAAAACTATCATAATTATCAATTATTAAAATCATAATTCACCCTCCAACACGCTAACAACAGACTTTGCTTTGTTAATACATTCTTGATATTCACTTTCTGGTACAGAATCCATAACTATGCCAGCACCTGAACGCACAAAAATTTTATCGTTCTTTTTAAAAGCTAGTCTAATTGCAATACACGTATCTATATTTCCACTAAAATCTATATAACCTATTGCCCCACCATATATACCACGTTTTTCATTTTCAAGCTCGTTTATAATTTCTAAGGCTCTAACTTTAGGTGCTCCTGACAAAGTGCCTGCTGGTAAAATAGCATCTATTGCATCTATTGCATCATTATTTTCTTCAATTTGCCCTGTAACTGTTGAGCCTATATGCATTACGTGAGAAAATCTTAACACTTGCATATACTCCTCAACTTTAACTGTTCCAAATTTACTAATTTTACCAATATCGTTTCTTCCTAAGTCCACTAACATATTGTGTTCTGCTCTCTCTTTTAAATCAGATAGCAGTTCTTTTTCTAACATTTTATCTTCTTCTATAGTTTTTCCACGTGGCTTAGTTCCTGCTAGTGGATATGTCATAACTTTATTGTCATAAACTTTTACTAACGTTTCTGGAGATGCTCCAGCCATTTCTATATCGTTACTAGAAAAATAAAACATATATGGTGATGGATTTTTTACTCTTAGTTTTTCGTATACTCCTATTAGGCTACCTTGATATTTCGCTGATAGTCTATTTGATAAAACCACTTGAAAAATATCGCCCTCGATTATATAATTTTTAGCTTTGTTAACCATATCGCAAAATTGTTCTTTATTAAATATCGCTTTTAGTGGAGATAATAATTTACCTTTCTCTTCGTTTACCTCATCACCATTGATTATAAGTGATTTCAAGTTGTTGAGTTCTACTATTGCCTTATTATAATTTGTATCTAAATAATCTGTTTTAATATTTACAATTAATATAATTTTTTTATTTAGATTATCAATTGCTATAATTTTATTAAACAACATTAAGTCTACATCATTAAAATTTTCCTCATCATTAGCATCTAATTTAAGTTTTTTAACACTATATTTAATAAAATCATAAGAAAAATAACCTACTAAACCACCTGTAAATGGTGGTAATTTTTCTATCTTTGGACTTTTATTCTCTGCAATAATGTTACGTATATATTCATGTGGTTTTTCTACATCTATATTCACTGTAGTACCTGTATTTATTTTAAGTTTGTTGTCTTTTGCAACTATTTCAAATGTTGGGTCAAATCCTAAAAAACTATATCTTCCTAAATTTTCTCGGTCTTCACAAGACTCTAAAATAAATACATTCTTACTGATGTTTTTTAATTTTTTATAAATCTGTAAAGTTTCAAAACATAAATCAATAGTTAAGCTAATCGGAATAGATTTATAATCTCCACTCGATAATATTTTTTTTGCATTAGATAGTTCTGGATAAAAATTCATTTTAGTTCCTCCGTATTCATTTTTTCTGTAAAGGAATAAAAAAATCCTCGACAGAAATTATTCTGTCAAGGACGAGTTGCTTTATACCCGTGGTGCCACCTTGTTTTGTAAGCAAAGCTTACACACTTAGCGAAATACTACCATATTTCCGACTACTAACGTAAGTCATAACGTCATAGAATACTCAAGGTCGCCCTCTTTGACTATGCCCTCAACGGTCCATTTAATAAGTAGTAATTATCAGGTTTCCACCGTCCCCAACTCTCTTTAAACACTTTTCTTATTTTTATATCCGTTTCAACAGTTTAATATTAAATTCACATTTATACTATCACATTAATTATTATATGTCAATATAAATATAGTTTATTTTGCCATTACTATTTTTTCTATTGAATTAACTATTAATTTTCTAAGTTTAGGTGCTACTAAATTAGCTCTCTTTTTCGACTCACTATGTGCATAAGATACCATTTTAGTACCTACTGCCTTATTAGAAATGCAACTAATACCACATACATTCATTCCCATATGCTTAGCTACCATAGCTTCGCACGCTGTAGACATTCCCACTGCGTCTGCACCGAGTAGTGAGTACATTTTTGTTTCTGCACACGTTTCATAATTAGGTCCAGAAACTTGCAAATATACACCCTTATCTACAGGGTATTCTAACTTTTGTGCCTCTTTATCTAGCACATCTATTATATATTTATTATATACGTCTTTCATACTAGGTATTCTTTCGCCAAAATCAGATGTAGAAGAGCCTATTAGTGGAGATGGTACAAACGAGGAGATATGGTCAGTTATTAGCATTAAGTCGCCAATTTCTGTATCTGGAGTAATTCCACAAGCAGAATTTGTGATAATGATATTTTTAACACCTAACATACTAGTAATTCTAATTGGTAGAACAACATCATTCATATTATAACCCTCATAGTAATGTATTCTACCTTGCAAAACTACAACCGGTGTTTTTTTGATATATCCAAAAACAAAACTACCTTTATGACCACTAACTGTAGTGATAGGAAAATCTTTTATATCTTTAAAATAAACTGTATCTTTTATATCTACGCAATCTATTACATTACTTAATCCAGAGCCTAATACTATAGCTAACAAAGGTTTAATATCAGTAAATTTTTTAACAGCTTTCGTGCATTTTTCAAGTCTTTTATATTCATCAACCATAAAATCGCCACTTTTCCTTTTAATTTATAACAATTTAATTATTTTGATATATATAAATATAGAACAAGAACACCTACCATCGCATAATTATTATTACAGCAATGGCAGAGCCACTTGCTCTACAAAACATTATATTATATATAAGATAAAACAGCTAAAACCTACACAAAATTATTTTTGAGGTTTTCTTCTTCTAGGTGCTGCCTCTCCTTTTTTAAGAACAGATATTTTTTCATCACTTGTTTGTTTAAACATACTCATCATATCTTCAAAACTTGAACTGTCTGTTTTTTTACTTTGCCACTCATAGTTACCAGGACTATTAACTGGTGGTGCTGGTTGATACGGTTTTCTTTTATCGTTTCTATAACCACCGCCTGAACGGTTGTTATTATTGTTATTATTATTGTAACGATTATTTCTACCATTATTTGCATTGCCACGGTTTTTATCTTGAACTTTTGGTTGTTCCATAGCTTTTTTAATAGATAAACTTACTTTACCGTCATCACCAACAGATAAAACTTTAACTTTAACCTCTTGACCAACTTTTAAATGGTCTTTAATTTGACTTACAAAATTTGGCGCTACTTCTGAAATATGTACCATACCAGTAACATTATCTGCTAAATCTACAAAAGCTCCAAAATTAGTTATTCCTGTAACTTTGCCTTCTAAAATACTTCCTACTTCAAGTTGCATAAAAAAAACTTATCCCCCTATATAAATAATAAAATATTAACCTGCTATATTAATAAATATGCGTTCGCCTTCTTTTGCATACCCATATTGGTTTCTTGCTAAATCTTCGATATATTGTTCATTTTCCTCAGCATCAGAATTTGCTATTTTGTTAAGCTCATCTGTACTTATTTCAATAAGTTCAATCTCATCATATATTTTATCTAATTCGCTTTTTGCTTGATTAATTTGCATTTGCTGATTAACTAGTACAACTAATGCGTATACTGAAAAGGATATAACAGCTAATGTAATTAAAACTTTAGATAAGTTTTTTTTCTTTGTAACTTCCTTTTTATTAGCTTTTAAATCAACTTCTTTAATTACAGTATCGTTACTTTTCTTGTCATTTTTATTTGCCATGTCCTTCTCACCTACTAACTATAATAAGTATAAAATATATCTAGTACTATTATACACTATATACGATTTATGTTGCAAGTAAAATTTATAAAATTTTAAATATTTTTCTTGTTTCGGACTTTTTTTACTAATAATAATATACCGTTTTTAATTTTTGAATATATTTTTACAACTATGTACGTAAATTTAAGAAAAACATTCTTTAAAATACAAAAAAATAACAACAGCTTTTTAGTTATTATAAAAATGAATTTATCTGTAAATCTACCAAATACATAAATATATATTAAAAAGCCTAAAATAGTGCCAATTATTGTAAACGCTCTAATTTGTCCTTGGTTGAACGATACAGAAAAGTAAAAATATAATAATCCACATATAATCATAAATATTATATCTATTGCAAAAGTGATATACTTATCTTTATTATTAAAATATCTTATAACTTTGAAAAAATCATATAATACTGCAAATATAACTCCTAAAATCATTGCATATAAAAACACGAACACTTGTGATGGTTGTATTAAATCCAAATTCTAACACCCTATCTAAATAATTTAGAAAATAACCCGTTACTACTTTGCTGATTTTCTGTATATATCATAGATGTTATCTGACCATCAATATTAACTTCGCCAATATCTAAACTTAGTTTACTTATATGAAAATTACTTCCCTTTAAATGTAATTCTCCAAAGTCAGTGTATATTATTACTATATTTTCATCAAAGCTACCAACTTCTAATACTCCTGTTATTGCAATCTTATTTCTATTTTCAACAATTATACTATGTGGTAATATTTGTCTTTTTTTATCTTCAATCATATTATTATCCTCCTAGATTTATAATTATAGCTTTTTATTTTACTAATAGTAAATTTTTCCTAATTTCGTTAATAGCTATATACATAAATCTATGAAAGATAATATAAAATTATAACTTAATTACTCAACTATTTTATACATCAAACTTGCATCTTCTTTTTTCACATGCTCGATTATTGTAACTATTTCAAACTTTAATGGCTTGCTACCCATTTGCACCTCTACTACATCACCAACTTTAACATTATATGATGCTCGTGCTGGTTTCCCATTTACTATTACTCTATCTGCATCGCATGCCTCATTAGCTATAGTTCTTCTCTTTATTATTCTTGAAATTTTTAAATATTTATCAAGTCTCATGCTTATTTTTCTCCATTTCGTATATACTTCTTTATATAAAAAATTACTGTCCGTTATAATTTAACAGACAGTAAAATATAAGGTCAAAATTATTTATCTACAGCTACTTTAAATGCTTTACCTGCTTTAAATGCTGGTACTTTTGATGCTGGAATTAATATTTGTGTTTTTGTTCTAGGGTCACAACCCATTCTTTCTTTTCTTTCACGTTGCTCAAATGTTCCAAATCCTACGATTTGTACTTTTTCGCCTTTAGCAACACTTTCTACAACTGCTTCTAAAACTGCTGATACTGCTTTTTCTGCGTCTTTTTTTGTTAATTCACTTTTTTCTGCAACTGCTGCAATTAATTCTGTTTTGTTCATTATTTACTTCCTCCGTTACTAAAACATACTTATTTTTTTTAGCTTCGTCCCATAGGGCATCTAGCTGTTCTAAACTAGCTTCTTTTATATTGATGTTTCTTTGTAGTGCAAGCTGTTCAATTTTTGAAAATCTATCAATAAATTTATCGCAAGCTTTATACAACGATTTTTCTGAATCTACTTCTAAAAATCTCGAAACATTAACAACTGAAAATAATAAATCTCCTAACTCTTCTTCACACAAGTTTTTGTCACCTGTAGCATACGCTTCTTTTACTTCTTGTATTTCTTCATATACTTTATCAAATGCACCATCTATGTTATCCCAATCAAAGCCTACTTTAGCAGCTTTTTGCTGGATTTTTTTACTTCTCATAAGTGATGGTAGAGATTTAGATACACTTAGCATAGCCTGTGTCTGAGTAGTTTGAGATTTTGTTTGCATTTTAATGTTATCCCAATTGCTTAAAACTTTTTCTGCTGTATCTGCTTTTGTATCTGAAAATACATGAGGATGTCTTATAATTAACTTTTTACAAATATCATCTGCTACATCTTCCATAGTAAAATTCCCTTTTTCGCTTTCCATCTCACTATGAAACACCACTTGTAAAAGCACATCGCCTAATTCTTCTTTTAAAAGCTCCACATCATTTAAGTCAATAGCTTCAACAGCCTCATAAGTTTCTTCAATAAAATTTTGTCTTATCGACTCATGAGTTTGCTCTCTATCCCAAGGACAACCGTTTTCAGACCTCAGTAATTTCATTATTAAAACTAAATCATTTACATTGTATTTCTCTTTAATTTCAAATTTCATAAAACTACCTCGTTGCTACTAAACTTCGTGCAATATACATTTTACCTCATTAATCTTGTTTTTTCAAGTACTTTTACAATTTTATTTCCTTTTGGTAGCAATAAAATATCATTTTTTTCAATCCCTCTTACTAAAAACAAGAAAATTACATAAATTACAGCCGCTACTGCTATTGCAATTATTGTCGAAATATTGCTACTTAAAACAGTATTTCCTAACAAATTATTAAACAGCGAGTATGCTAAGTATGCTGAAACAGCTGAAGCTATTGCACAAAATAGTGGTTTAATTATTATAGAAACAAAGTTTGGAACAATTTTAGTTTCTTTACATAAGAAGTATATACCTGCTATACAAATAAATAAATAACCAACTAAAGAACCAACTGCTGCACCTTTAATATTAATCTCTGGAATACCAACAAGAGTGTAATTTAAAATTATTTTAATAACCATACCAATAGATAATAATTTTAAAGGTAAATCCACCCTACCAACTGCTTGAAGCATACTACAAATCGGTGTACTAGTTGCAATAAATAGTACTGATATACCCATTACTTGAAGTACTGGTGTTGCTATTTGAATACCGTCTACTGTTCCTTCGTTATAGTAAATAAGTGTTAAAATCGGTTGTGCTAAAGCACATAAACCTAAACCAGCTGGTAATGTAAATAAAGTAGTAGTCTTTAAAACTGTTTCTATGCTCGACTTAATTCTTCGCTTATCTCTAAGTGTCCATGCTTGCGTAATTGAGGGTAGCGCACTAGTACCAAACACTTGTGTAACAGCAGTAATAAGCATAAGAAGTGTAGTAGCATATGAAAAAGAGCCATATAGATACACTTGTATTTGTGTTTCACCATTAGCATTAGCTAAAAAATATTGAGGGTCAACATAACTATAAATATCTTTTAAAACATCTGGAGCTGTATTCATAATATCAATTATTCGAAGCTGAACAAACATTGTATCAATGCTACCAGATATACTCATTACAATTGCACCTAATCCAATAGGAATAGCTGTCATAATTAAGCGTTTACGAAGTTTTGAGCTTTTTGTACTGCGTGGTGAATTTAAAAGAAGTTCTTTAGTAATAGAGTCGCCTTTAATTTTATGTCTTAAAAACAAAAACAAAAACGCTAAAAAAGAACCGATAGTAACACCTAAAATAGCAGCAGCAACTGTATATGGAGTTAAAGCAGATACAAATGCCTCTTGACTAGGTTGTGCTACACCAAATAAAGTACCAGAGTTTTCATATTCCATAGTAGCAACATATGATAACCCATAAGCAAAAGCTAATCCTAGAAATAATTTTGAACTAGCTTCAACGATTTCAGACACAGCAGTAGGAACCATATTTCTAAGGCCTTCATAGTAACCACGATAAATTGAAACTAAACAACCAAAAAATATAGTTGGAGCTAAAGCATATATTGCAAGTTTAGCATCGCCTGCATTAATAATTTGAACATAAAACTGTGATAATATGATTAATAAAACAAAGCAAACAATACCTGCTATAATAAAAATCGGTATTGATATCTTATGTATTTTCCTAACATCTCTATATCGTTTTTTTGCAACATTTTCAGAAACTAATCTGGAAATAGCAATGGGAAAACCAGCAGTTGCAAGCATAAACAATGGATTATATATATCATAAGCAATATTAAAAATACCATTACCAAGCTCACCCAGCACTCTAGCCATGGCTATTTTATATACCATTCCAATAACCTTTACAATTATCATACTGACACTTAATATCATAGCACCTTTTAAAAAAGTAGTTTCAGTAGATTGTACAGAATTATTATTCTTTATCAAAGAACCCCCGCCTTTTAATCGTCATTTTAATATATAGCATTTGGACTTTTATTTGTCTTAGGATAGTCGAAATAAAATTTTGTAGTGCAAGGCAAATTTTAGACGGCTAAGCGAGAGTAATAAATGTTCATATGCTATATTTATTATAGTACCTTGTAACGGCTTACAATTAGCTATCACAAGGTACTTACATACTTCTTTTAATAATATATATTAAAATATTTTAAATTTAATACTACTTATTCTTCATTTCTTGAGTTAGAAAAAATTTCTCTTTCTTCTTCTGTTACATCTGTAATATCTTCTACAACTTCTTCTATCTCTTCATCTTTTGTTGAGATTGATGATATTTCGTTATCTATTTCTGTTTTAGCTGTTTTTATTTCTTTTAACTCTTCAACTAAAGACTCTTTTAATTCTTCTTTAACATCAATTTTAATTTGCTCTTTTACTTCTTTTTCTTCATCTTCTGCTTTCTTTGTTTGTTCTAATTCTTCATCTTTAACTTTTTTAAACTCTGAAGTAAAATCTGTTAGTTTTGTTCCGCACTTATTGCAAAAAACTGCTTCTTTATCATTAAACGAGCCACAAATTCCACAAGCTCTTTTATTCTTACATTCTGCAATCATTGCTCTTGTAATTTCTGACTCTTTATAAAGTTCGTTTAAAGTTGCTATTTTTGTTTTTAATTCTGCTTTGTTCATATCGCCTCTTGTTGTTGACTCATATACAAACAAACCTAAATCTGTTAATTTTTCTTCAATCTCGTTATTTATATCACTTTCTGTTCTTTTTAGTTTTGTGTTTTCCATCAGTTGTTCTGCTTTTTTAGAAACTTTTGTCACCGTACTTTTAGCATTTATCATAACATCATCGAATAAACTCATAATTAATTTTCTCCTTTAATTTATATATAATTTTAATTTATAAACAGAATTATATCACATCTATTTACTATAATCAATAAATAGATTGTTAACAAATTAATAACTTTACCCGAATTTTCTATAAAATTCTACAATCTTTTTCTTTCTGTTTATCATTTCGTCAAAATCATTTATATACTCGTATGGTAGTTTATAATTAAATATTCTTTCTAAATATTTTCCGTTAGGTTCTTTTAATTTAGTAACTGCACATGCCCCACAGCCAATTATAGTATGTGTTTCGTCCATTACATATACATTGTATATACCCTCTTTACCTGCAACTGACCAACCAACATTTTCTAGGTTTCCTACCATTTTACTCTGTCTGTATAAGTAATATGGTTGATAATCACATTTGGGTAAAACTATATTTGCATAGTTATGCATATTTTCTGCAATTATTGCATCATTTTTATAAATTAATACGTTCTCTTTGTTGAGTGTTGATGTTTTTTTCATTGATAATGTATGTATCGTTATACTTTCTGGTTTTAAATCTGTTATTATATCTAAAGTATTTTTAAAACTTTCTAATCCCTCATTAGGTAGTCCTATAATCAAATCTGTATTTATGTGCTTAAAACCTATTTTTCTAGCTAGTTCAAACGCACTTATAGCCTCTTTTGATGTATGTTTTCGACCTATACTTTTTAAAATATCATCGTTTAAGGTTTGTGGATTTATGCTAATTCTATCAACAGCCCCGTTATAAATTGCTATCAGTTTTTCTTCTGTTATTGTATCTGGTCTACCTGCCTCTATTGTAAATTCTCTGCAATTCTTCACATCAAAGTTATCATTTATAATTCTAATTAACTCTGTAAGCATTGTATGGAATAACGTAGTAGGCGTACCACCACCAATATAAATTGATTCTAGTTTTAAATCAAGTTTAGCTACAATACTAGCAGTGTAAATAATTTCTTCACACAATTTTTTAAAGTAAGGAGCTATTAAGTTTTGAGATTTTTCTATCGACTGCGATACAAAAGAACAATAAGTGCAACGTGATGGACAAAACGGAATAGAAACATAAAGGCTAAATGATTTTTTTTGAGATAATTCTAAAATTTTACTTTCGTTTGTTTCAGTGTCAATTGTGAGTTTAGTCTTTTCTTTAGATACAAGATATTTATCTTCAAAAAATTCTTTAGCAAATGTTTTGCCACCCTCGTTTATTAAACTGCGATACAACTTTACAGGTCTAACGCCTGTTACAATTCCCCAAGATGGTTTAATTTTAGTGTACTCTAAAAGCAACTCATAAAGCAAAATTGCCATTATTCTTTCTTGTTCATTAAAATCTACTTTTAAATAATCTTTTATTATTTTTTGCTTAGTTTTATTAAAGTTTTTAAAATTAACTGTTACTATAACAATCAAATCATTATCTTTTTGATAAGTTTTAGTAAGTATATATGGGCTTATTAACTCTTCAAATTCTTTTACAACTTCAACTTTTTCATTATGAAAAAATAGTCTTACTACATTTTCCATTTCATAGTGAAATTTATGATTTTCAATATATAGTTTCATAATCACATACCAAAATATTCGTTGCTTGAAATTTCTCTTTCTAGTGTTGTATCATCACCATGTCCACAATACAAATTGTAGTTTTTAGATAAACTTATAAGTTTTTTTACAGATTTTATAATTTGTTTATAAGAGCCAGTTGGAAAATCTGTTCTACCAATTGTTCCTTGCATTACAGTATCTCCTGTAAACAAATTTTCTCCTATTAAGTAACAGCAACCACCTATTGTATGACCTGGGGTTTCTATTACTTTTATATTGTACTCTCCTAAACTTAGTACATCTTGATTTTCATCAACAAAAATATCTACATTAGTTTTTGGTAGTCCACCTTTATAAAATAAATCTGATAAATTTAAATCTTTATTTTCTATAAATTCTTTTTCTTTTTGGCATATAACTATTTTTGCTCCAGTAATATTCTTTACTTCATTAGCTCCTGCTATATGGTCAAAGTGTCCGTGTGTAAGTAGTATATATTTAAATTTATATTCTGATTTTTGTATCTCTTTTAGTAATTCTTTTGTAACTGCTCCTGGGTCTACTATGGCACTTTCATTACTTTTGGTATCTTTAATAATAAAACAGTTTGTTTGCATCATAGATACTATATATTTTTTAACTTCTATCATTTACTAAGTTCCTCCGAATTAATAATTATTGTAACTGGACCGTCATTTGTAAGCGATACTTTCATATCAGCACCAAAGACTCCCTTTTGTACACTATTTATTCCGTTTTCTTCCATACATTTGCAAAAGTATTCATATAGCTCGTTTGCTACATCTGGTTTTTCAGCATCTTTAAAATATGGACGTCTACCTTTTGCACAATCTGCAAATAACGTAAACTGAGATATTACTAATACTTCTCCGTTAATATCTGCTAGAGATAAGTTCATTTTATCGTTTTCATCACTGAAAATTCTAAGCCCGTAGATTTTTTTCGCTAATACTTCTGCATCTTTTTTAGTATCTCCAATTTTAACACCTAATAATATTAAAAATCCATTACCAATTTTTCCTTTAATATCATTATCAACTAAAACTTGTGCATCACTTACACGCTGTATAACTGCTTTCAACTTTTACAACTCCTATATAAAATAATTATGACCTTGTAACACTGCTTACACCTTTTATAGATTTAAGTTTATCTATTACAAACTGTAAATGGTCTTTACCATTTACTGTTATAGACAACTTCATTACTGCTTGATTATTATTACTTTCTCTTGATTCCATATTATTTATAAATATGTGCATTGCTGATAATTGTATTGTAATATCTGCAAGTAACCCTGTTCTATCTACTGCATTTATTATAAGCTTTGTTTGGAATGTTTCACTAGGCACTTCATTTGCCCACTGTGCATTAACCCATCTTTGTGGGTCTGTACATTCATCAATATTTTTAGGGACATTTACACAACTATCTTTATGTATAGATACTCCAAAACCACGTGTTATAAACCCAATAATATCATCTCCTGGTAGTGGATTACAACATTTAGAAAACTTAATTAACATATCGTCCATACCATCAACTATTACACCACTACTTGCTCTACGCTTTCTAGGTAGTTCTTTTGTAATTACAGGTTTTATGTCTTCAACCCTAGTGGTCATCTTATTATATTCCTCTTTAATTCTAGGAATAATTTTCCATAACTGAACTCCACCATAACCTATTGCTTCATAAAACTCTTCAGGTGAGTTATATGTTTTCTTTCTTATTGCTTTTGATAAGAAGTCTGCCATATCTTCATCACGTATTATTATACCTGCTGTTTTAAATTCTTTATCAAGTTCTGCTTTACCCTCTATAATATTTTCTTCTCTTTTTTCTTTTTTAAACCATTGTCTTATTTTATTTCTAGCTTCACTAGTCTTTACAATTTTAAGCCATGCTCTATTTGGTGAGCCACCTTCTTTTCTTGTTATAATCTCTACTATCTCGCCTGTTTTAACTTTGTAAT
Organism: uncultured Eubacteriales bacterium; assembly: GCA_964369405.1. Classification (GTDB taxonomy): domain Bacteria; phylum Bacillota; class Clostridia; order Oscillospirales; family Acutalibacteraceae; genus CAYJFG01. Next base: position 50,634 of record CAYJGB010000001.1, on the reverse strand, counting down.
CTATTGGTACAATTCTACCGTTAACTTTAGCTCCGGTCATTCTATTACCTACAGCTGTATGAATAGCATACGCAACATCAATTACAGTTGAACCAAGAGGTAAGTCTATTACATCTCCTTTTGGAGTAAATACAAATACATCTTCAATCGCCAAATCTGTTTTGATATCAACTATTAAATCTGTAATATCATCTTCAGTCTGGTTTTCAAGCATTCTTCTTACCCACATAATTTTATCTTCTAAAATATCCTTTTTAGACGCTCCACCGCTTTTATATTTCCAGTGAGCAGCAATGCCATATTCTGATGTATGATGCATTTGCCACGTTCTAATTTGAACTTCAAAAGGCAATCCTTCTTTTCCGATTACTGTTGTATGAAGCGATTGATAATTATTAAGTTTTGGAGTAGAAATGTAATCTTTAAATCTATTAGGTAAAGGCTGATAAATATCGTGAATTACACCTAACACGTTATAACAATCTATATCAGTAGAAACAATTACTCTAACAGCAAATACATCAAAAATCTGGTCAATAGTTTTACCTTTCATATACGTTTTTCTATATATGGAGTTTATACTTTTAACTCTACCCTCAACATAAACATTAGGTATTGTTCCTTGAGTTCTTTTTACAATTTCTTCTTTTATCTTCGAAATAAATTTTTTACGTCCAGCATCAGATAGTGCTAAAGCGTGTTCAATTTCGCAGTATCCTACAGGGTCTAGGTATCTAATAGATAAGTCTTCCATCTCTTCTTTTAGTGCTTTAATACCTAATCTATGTGCTATTGGAGCAAAAACTTCCATATTCTCTAGTGCTTTGTCACGTCTTTTTTGCTCTGGCATACAACTTATTGTACGCATATTATGTAGTCTATCTGCAAGTTTTATAATAATTACTCGCACATCAGCTGCCATTGCAATAAGCATTTTTCTGATATTTTCAGCTTGTTGAGTTTCTCTTGTAGAAAAAGGAATTTTCTTAAGTTTAGTAACTCCATCAATTAGATGTGATATTTCTTTTCCGAATTCTTTTTCTATTAATTCTATCGGGATTTCAGTATCCTCTACAACATCATGAAGCAGTGCTGCAATTATAGAGTCAGAATCCATACCTAATTCAGCTAGTATGCAAGCTACTGATGTAGGATGTAGAATATATGGTACACCTGATACTCTGCGTTGGTCACCATGAGCTGACAACGCTAGTTCATATGCTTTTTTGATTAGTGGCATATTATAAGTTTGGTCACTTTTTTTAAGTATAATTATTAGTTCGTCATAATCTTGATAATGTACAATGTTATCAGGCATATAATTTATCTCTCCTATTTTAAATTGCTTTTATTTTTTTATTAAGCTCTATTATAGTTTTAGCTGTTTCTAAATCAGTTTTACCAGTAGGTTTTAACATATTTATATTAACACTTACTGACTTGTTTTGATATTCAATCAAATTAAGTTCTTTCATGGCTTCTAATATTACTAATAACTTACCGTAATTTATCGATGTATCATCTACCCTATATAACAAAAATTCTAAAGGATATGTAAACTTTTTGACTGAGTTTAAATATCTATAAACTTTTGCAAAATCTTCTCTTATCGGCAATAGTCTATTGATTTCATCTTTTGATAAATCTTGAGAAGTTTTAAATTTTTCAAACAAATGTTTATCATATAGTAGTTTTTCATTGTCTACACTACTATATTTTATTTCCTTTATAACAATGCTCAAATATATATTTTCGTTGTAATTGTTAGTATCCAAATTAACTGCTAAATCAACTTCATCATTTATTTTATACGGGAAGTCTTCTAACTTGCTTCCAAATTTCATAGCAGTTACTACTGTCATATCACGCTTTAATGTAAGTTTTATATGATTTCCACCACCTACAGCAGTCATGTTAGCTATCTTCATATTAAATAAACCAATAACAGGTGTAGGGTTATATGCTCCATATGGTTGTAACATAGACAAGTTACCTACCATTTGTGGGTTTAATGTTTTGGGATTAAGTTTTGTATCAATAGTTACTTTATCATAATTTGGTGGAAATGTATTTGCATATTCGTTTATAACTTTTCTGAAAGTGTCTATATTTTCAATTTTTAGCGAAAAACCAGCAGCCATAGGGTGTCCACCAAATTTTGTAAGTAAATGTGAACACTGCGTAATTGCATCTATTAGTGAAAAACCACTTACACTTCTTCCAGACGCCTTACCAATATCTCCACTTTTACTAATCACTATAACTGGTTTTCCATATATATCTTTTAACCTAGATGCAACTATACCAATAACACCAGCATGATAATTCTCTCCATCTACTACAATAACTCTATCATATTTTATGCAAGGGTTTTCATCTATTTTATTAATTATATTAAGTGTAATCTCTTTTTCAATGTTTTTTCTCTCTAAATTATTTTCTCCAAGTTCTGTTGCTATTTCTTTTGCGTTTTCTTTCTCTTGCGTTGTTAAAAGCTGTACAGACTTTTCAGAAAGGGAAAGTCTACCACAAGCATTTATTCTAGGAACTAAAGTAAATGAGATTTTGCCAGCAGTCAAAGGTTGACCATAAATTGCTGCCTCTTCCATAAGTTCTTTAATTCCAACTCTTTGACTGTATTGAAGTGCTTTTATGCCATATTTCACTATAACTCTATTTTCACCTGTTAATGGTACAATATCTCCAATTGTGCCAATAGTACATATATCAGCATATTTCTCAAGCAGTTGTTCTATATCTAGAAATTCATCTTCGAGTGCCATTATAAGTTTAAACACTACCCCTACCCCTGCAAAATCTTTGTATGGGCTATCGCAGTCCTCTCTGTGAGGATTTACAACTGCAATAGCTTTTGGTAAAACTTCTGGCACTGTATGGTGGTCGGTAACTACTGTATCTATACCTAAACTGTTTGCATATTCAATGTGACTATAAGCCGATATACCGTTATCAACAGTGATTATTAATTTCACACCTAGCTCATTGAGCTTATCGACAGCCGATATATTCATACCATAACCCTCATGCTCTCTATCTGGTATATAGTACATAACATTTGCACTACATTCATTTAGATACAGATACAACAATGATGTAGATGTTACTCCATCTGCATCATAATCGCCAAATATACAAATTTTCTCAAAATTATTTATCGCATCATTAATTCTATTTACTGCTTTATCCATATCAATCATTAAATATGGGTCAGACAGTTCCATATCATCAGATAAAAACTCCATAATTTCGTCATAGTCAGAAAAGCCTCTAACTTGTAGCATAATAGCAACTATTAAAGGTATATTTAATTGTTTTGCAATATTTGTTGCTTCTTCTTTGTTAAGTTCTAAAACTTCCCATATTTTCATTTAAGTTATATCCTATTCTAATCGTTTTTAGTATTAGTTGCTAAAAGCATCTCTTCAGCGTGTTTTAGTGTAAGCTGAGTAATCTCTACCCCACCAATAATACGTGCTATTTCTTGAGTTCTGCTTTCAAACTCTAGCTCGTTAATTTGAGTAAATGTTTTATTATTTTCAAATTTCTTTTCTATAAGATAATGAGTATCTGCTAGTGCTGCGATTTGTGCTTGATGTGTTATGCAGATTACTTGCTTATTTTTTGAAACTTCTTTAAGTTTAAGCCCTACTTTTTGAGATGATGAACCACTTATACCTGTGTCTATCTCATCAAAAATAAGTGTGTCAGTGTCATCGTTATTTGAAAGTACTGCTTTAATTGCAAGCATCATACGAGAAAGCTCTCCACCAGATGCAATTTTCGAAACTGGTTTAGGTGTTTCTCCTAAATTAGCAGAAATTAAAAACTCTGCTTTGTCGCAACCCGTATTTGTAAGTGGTGTCCTTTGAAAATCTACTGCTAAAGTTACATTTGGCATATTTAAATATGTCATCTCTGCTTTTACTCTATCAGAAAAAATTAACGCTGTTTTTTGCCTTTTGTCAGATAGTGCTTTTGCAAGAACAGATGTTTTTTTAAGTAAGCTGTTGTAGTCATTTTTTAAGCTTTCCATATTAATATCATACTGTTCTAAAATTTTAAGTTCTTTATCTGCTTTACTATAAAATTCTAGAACCTCTTCTATTGAACTACCATATTTTCTATATAATTTATATATTAAATCAAGTCTTTCGTTTATAAACTCTAAATCATACTCTGTTTCTTCTGAGTTATTAATTAAATTTAAAATTTCTGAACTTAAATCTTGTATTTCATAAAAACAATTATTAAGTCTATCGTTAATTTCTTTAAGTTCTGGTAAGCAGTCAGCAATATTTTCTAAATTATAAATACTTTCTTGTGTAAGCGATATTACATTTGCTTGACTTGATTGTGCTAGTAGGTTATATGTTTCTTTCAATCCGTCAGTTATTTTTTCTTTATTAGTAGCTATTGTCTTTTGCTCAATTAGCTGTTCTTCTTCATCTGTTTTTAAATCTGCTGTACTGATTTCGTTAGTTTGATACTTAAGTAAGTCTATTTTTTGTTGACGTACAGCATCATCAATTTTTAACTCGTTTAGTTTATTTTTTATTTTTCTAAGCTCTACATATAGCTTTTTATATTCTTCAATATCATTAAAAGTATCTCCAAAGCTATCTATATACATTAAATGTTTTTCTGGCGACATTAAGTTGTAACTTTCGTGCTGTCCATGCACACTTATTAGATTTGTAGATATATCTTTAAGCATTGTAAGTGTTGTTGGTCTGCCGTTAATTCTACAAGTGTTTTTTCCGTTTGAAAATATCTCTCTTTGTAATATGATGCTATCATCTTCTATAGAAAATCCGTTTTCTTCTAAGAATTGTTTAATATCTTCTTTTATATTTTCAAATGTTGCAATAACTACAGCACTTTTAGCACCTGTTCTAATAATATCTTTAGATGTTCTTTGTCCTAAAACTGCGTTTATCGCATTAATAAGTATTGATTTACCTGCTCCAGTTTCACCAGTAAGCACATTAAATCCATTTTTAAACTCTATATTAGTTTTTTCTATAACTGCTATATTTTCAATATATAAAGATGATATCAACTTTTTTCACTCCAATCATAAATACTTTTTAAACTGGTTTGCAATTGTTATTGCAACACTTGAGTTTCGTGCAACTATAAAAATAGTGTCATCGCCAGCAATTGTGCCAACTATTCCACTCCACTCTAAATTATCTATTGTTACGCACACGCCTTGAGCCATTCCACTAGTCGTTTTGAGGATTATCATATTACCAGCATAATCAACATGAAGTACTGTTGATGAAAATAATGAATTGAAACTTGTTTTTTCATTGCTTTTAATATTTAGCTTAGTTGCATAATAATATTTTCCGTCTTTACTTTGAGTTTTTTGTAATCTGAGCTCTTTTATATCACGAGATACCGTTGCTTGTGTAGCTTCAAACCCCTCATTTTTTAACAATTTTAGTAATTCTTCTTGTGTTTCAACATAATGAGCTTGTATTATTTCCAATATTTTTGAGTGTCTTTTTGCTTTCATACGAAATGCACCTTTCAATTAGTTCTATGATGTAATTTATCGTCTAAAATTCTATAAAAATTCTTATTATTAATCGAAATAAGTTTTGTACTTAACTCAGATGTTTCTATTGTAATTGTGTCACAATGGTCAAGTTTTATAGAGTGTTGCCCATCAATAGTTAAATATATTTCGTCAGTATCGCTATTGCAAGCACTAACTTCTATAACTGAAGTTTTAGAAAATAGTACTGAGCGTGCAAAAAGCGAATGTGGACAGACTGGAGTTAATAAAATACACTTCATTCTAGGTTCAATAACAGGGCCTCCTGCTGATAGTGAATATGCTGTTGAGCCTGTTGGCGTAGAAAAAATCAGCCCGTCTGCTCTGTAGTTTGAAATTTCTTCATCGTTTAAAGATACTGATAAATCAATAATTCTTGATAAAGCACCTCTTGAAATATTTATATCGTTTAAAGCATGATATACTTTCTGTTCATCTCCTTGATTAACAGTTGCTTTTATCATCATTCTTTTATCAATATTATAATCTCCGTCTACAAGATGTTTTAATTTGTCAAGTTCGTCGCACTCAAGTTCAGCTACAAAGCCTAATGTTCCTAGGTTAATACCAAGAAGCGGTTTGTTTGCTTTTGATGTATAGCTTGCTGTGTTAATTATTGTTCCATCTCCACCAATTGTAATTACAACATCACAACATCTAACTAATTGTTCTATTGTGCTAAGCACATCAATATTTTTATTTATTTCTTTGCCATAAACATCTATGTAATTATCTTTTGTAAGCATAGGTATTAAGTTTAATTCTAATAATCTTTTTACACATTTTTTTGTAAATTTATCTGCACTAGATTTTGTTAAATTTGGTATTATTGCAACTTTCATAATACACCCCACCTTATTTTTTATCTAAATCATTATGTGAGTCTAAAGTTATACTATCTGCTGTATGGACTGATGTGTTTACTGCATTGTCACTTTTTTGAATTTGAATTAAATACTCAATATTACCCTCTGGTCCTTTTATTGGTGAATAATCAAGCCCTAACACATTAAACCCATTTTCTAAGCAAAATGTTACTATATTTTCTATAACTTCTTTATGTACTTTTATATCTCTTACTACACCTTTTTTGCCTACTTTTTCCCTACCAGCTTCAAACTGAGGCTTTATAAGACATACTGCAATACTATTTTCTTTCATAAATTGTCTAGCTATTGGCAAAACTAACTTTAATGATATAAAAGAAACATCTACACTAAAAAAGTCTATCTCATCTTTTATTTCCTGTGTTGTAACTTTTCTTATATTTGTTCTCTCAAGATTTATTACTCTTTCATCGTTTCTAAGTTTCCAATCCAATTGACCGTAACCTACATCTATACTATAAACTTTTTTAGCACCATTTTGTAACATACAGTCTGTAAAGCCACCTGTTGATGCACCTATATCCATAGTAACGCAGTCGTTAAGGTCTATATTAAAACTTATTATCGCTTTTTCTAGCTTAAATCCACCCCTACTAACATACTTTGGAGCACCTCCACGAACTTCTATTTTAACATCATCTTTATATGAAGTCCCAGGTTTATCTGCTTTTTGATTATCTACATACACTAGCCCTGCCATAATTACAGCTTTTGCTTTTTCTCTACTTTGAGTATAACCTAACTCATATATCAGCGTGTCTAGTCGCTTTTTTTCTGCCATTAAATTATCTCCCTTTTACTTTATGAACTATCAGATTAACCATACCATCATTATCAATCCCTAAGTTTGCTAATGCTTGTGTTACACTTGAATGTTTTATATAACAATCATCTATACCTTTTAAAGTATATTCACCTTTATATTCTAGTTTATTTAACTGATATAAAAAATGTTGTCCTATACCACCAATTTCTACACCTTCTTCAAAGAAGAAAAGTGAATCATATTTTTTAGCACTTTCTAATGCTCCAAGTGGTATTGGTTTTATTCTATTTAGTTTAATAACATCTATATTTATACCTTGTTCTTTTAATTCATTTTGTGCAATACATGCATAACTGAAAAGTCTACCATATGTCACTATTGCTATTTTTGATGGATTTTGAGAATATACATCAAATGTTTTATTTAAGCATAAGAAGTCCTCTGGCATATATAATTGTGAACCTCTAGGATATCTTACTGCAATTACTCCACCTTCTGAATATACAGCTTTATTTAAATCTCTTCTTAATTCTTCAAAGTAGCAAGGACTATATATTTGCACATTTGGTATCGGGTTTAAAAGCGATACATCAAATACTCCTTGATGTGTTTCTCCATCTTCTCCTACAACACCTGCTCTGTCAATCGCTAGCACTATGTGTAAGTTTTGAGTAGCTGCATCATGTATAATTTGGTCTATTCCTCTTTGAATAAAAGATGAGTACACTGCAAAAACTGGAAGCAATCCTTCTGTTGCCATTCCACTTGCAAATGTAATTGCGTGTTCTTCTGCAATTCCAACATCAAAAAATCTGGTTTTGTAGAGTGTTGCAAAATCATTTAAACCTGTTCCAGATTGCATTGCTGCTGTAATCGTACAGACTCTGTTATCAATTTTAGCCATTTCACAAATCTCGTCACCAAAAATATCAGAAAAGCCTGTTTTTGAACTATTTGATTCTCCAGATTCTATATCAAAACTTGATACCCCATGATAATTTTTAGGGTCGTCTTCTGCGTGAACATAACCTTTACCCTTTTTAGTTATAACGTGAAGTAATACAGGTCCGTTTAGACTCTTAGCCACATTAAATGCGTTTTCTAGCTCTTCTAAATCGTGACCATATACAGGTCCGTAATACATAAACCCTAAATTATCAAATAATGTTTCTTTATATAACATTTTTCTTAATCTGTTTTTAGACTTTTTAAGTATTGTTTTAGTAGGTATACCTACTAAAGGTATTTTATTAAGTATCTTTTCTGACTTACTTTTCACTTTAACATAAGCAGGTCTCATTCTAATTCTACCTAGTGACCTTGCTACTGAACCTACATTTTTTGATATTGACATTTTATTATCATTTAAAACTACAATAAAATTCTTTTTAGTTCTACCTGCATTGTTTAATGCTTCGTATGCAAGTCCTCCAGTTAATGCACCATCACCAATAACAGCTATACTGTAGCCACTTTCGCCTTTTATAGCTTTAGCTCTTGATATTCCAAACGCTGCTGATATTGATGTACTACTATGACCTACATCAAAAGCATCATATTCGCTCTCCATACGCTTTGGAAAACCTGATAAACCTCCCTCTTTTCTAATAGTGGAGATTTTATCATATCTACCAGTCAAAATTTTATGAGTATAGCTTTGATGTCCTACGTCCCACACAATTCTGTTTTCTACTTCTGGAAAAGTCTTAAGCAATGCAACTGTAAGCTCTACTGCTCCTAAGTTAGACGCTAAATGTCCACCATTTTTAGACACAGTATCTACTATCACATCTCTAATTTCATCACAAAGTTCATATAACTTAGAAGTAGAATAATCTTTAAAATCATCTGGAGATTTTATTTTATCTAAATATTTCATAAGTTACCCCTACCCTTATTTTAGTTATCTCTATTGATTAGAGAATTTGCTATATCTTTTAAATCACTTGAGTTATTATCAAACACTTTTAATTGTTCTATTGCCTCTTGTGTAAGCTCATAAACTTTTTCTTTTGCTTTTTCGATACCGATATAACTCACTATAGTGTTTTTGTTGTTTTTTTCGTCACTTAGCACTGGTTTTCCTAGTTTTTCTGTAGTTGATGTTAAATCTAATATATCATCTACAATTTGAAACGCAAGACCAATGTTTAAAGCATATTTTTTTGTTGCTTCGATTTGCTTATCAGATGCATTGCCTATTATTGCACCCATAATGCAAGCACTCATAATTAATGCACTTGTTTTTTTACAGTACATCTCTGTAATTACATCTAAGTTAATATCTTTTTTATCCATATTTTCAAGTGCTATATCTATCACTTGACCACCAACCATACCAGATATCCCACAATTTTCTGATAAATAATTGATTGCCTTTACTGCACTGTATGCGTTTTCTGGCTGAATATCTCTTGACATTATTTCAAAAGCCATACTTTGTAGTGCATCTCCTGCTAAAAGTGCTGTACACTCAGAGTATTTTATATGATTAGATGGTCTGCCTCTTCTCATATCATCATCATCCATACATGGTAAATCATCATGAATAAGTGAGTATGTATGAATCATCTCCACTGCACATGCAAACGGTAATGCATTACTGTCTTTTCCACCACACAGCCTATTAAACTCTAAAACAAAACGAGGTCTTATCCTCTTGCCTCCAGCCATCAAACTATATTCTATAGAATTTGTTAATTCAATTTGATTATTATATTTTTTTGTCTTATACTCATCTATATATTTTTGTAACTGTTGCTCTATAATCAATATATCTTTACTCAATGTCTGTATCCTCCACTGATATAACTTTTACTTTTTGTTCTGCTTGCTCTAATTTAGTATTACAAAAACTCGTAAGTTTAGTACCTTCTTCAAATAATTTTAAAGACTGCTCTAATGTTAACTCACTGTTTTCTAGTTCTTTTATAACTTCTTGTAATCTAGTTATTGCTTCTTCATAAGTTGCATTTTTCCTCATAACTTACCTCCAACACTTTACACTTACTCTCTCCACTTGCAAACTTAATTGATATAGTATCATCAGCACTTAGCTCATTTGCATTTTTTATTATCTTACTATCTTTATACGTTAGCGAATATCCTCTACTAAGTATTTTAAGTGGGCTTAATGTTTCTAATTTTCCGATATTTAAACTTAATCGGTATCTTTCGTAATTTAGTTTATTACTATATGCATTTTTTAGTCTTTTTTCTAACTCTTTACACTCTATAATATTCTTTTCAAGTGTTTTTTGTGGATGTCTTAATAATAAATTTTGATTAAGTCGTTTAATTTTTTCTCTATTTAAGTTGATTTTATAATTTAAATTACTTATCATATTTTCTTTTAAATTATTAATATCAATCTTTAACTTTTGCTCTTCAGGAGATACTATCTCTGCTGCCATTGATGGCGTAGCTGCTCTTACATCTGCTACAAAATCTGTTATAGTAAAATCTGTTTCATGCCCTACTGCTGACACAACTGGAGTGTTTAAAGAGTATATACAGCGTGCTAAGTTTTCATCGTTAAATGACCATAAATCCTCTGCACTTCCTCCACCTCTGCCAATAATAATTACATCGCACAATTTATTTTTATCTAAATATTTAAGTGCTTTTATCATCTCTTTAGCACTGTTTTCGCCTTGTACACTTACTGGGCAAAGTAATATTTTTGCTAATTTATATCGCCTGTTAAGTACATTCTTTATATCTTCAATAACTGCTCCATTTTTTGATGTTATTACACCAATTTTATTTGGAAACTTAGGTAATTGCTTTTTATTAGCATCATTAAACAATCCTTCTTTTAAAAGTTTTTCTTTTAATTGTTCAAATGCTAATGTAACTGCACCTACTCCGTCTGGTTGCATATCTTCAACATACACTTGATACTGCCCCGTCGCTTCATAAACCGAAATTTTTCCTCTTAAAAGTATTTTCATACCATCTTTTAAGATAAACTTAAGCCTTTTTGCATTATAAGCAAACATTACGCATCTTATAACTGCTTTACTGTCTTTTAAGGAAAAATATATGTGTCCTGATTTATAGCTATCTGCTAAGTTAGATATCTCTCCACTTATAAAAACACTACTTAATTTATCATCTGATTCAAAAATCGATTTAATATAATAATTTATCTGAGATACTGACAACACAGAAAAGTTCATATATTTCTCCTTACTTTAAGATTATTTGTATTACTTATTAAAACATTTCAACGCCTGAAAAACAATAAATATCAAATATCGTCTTTAAGCGTTGATTTTATATATACTAACTTTAATTTTTAATCTAATGGGCAATCCTCTGGTTTTATTGTCTCTTGTACTTGTAAGTCTATTCTATCTATTTCATCTTGCTTTTCTACTCTTGCTATTGTTCCTAATACTCCGTTTACAAACGCCCCATCTTCAACAGTAGAATATTTTTTTGTAATTCGTACCGCCTCGTTTATTATTACTCCTACTGGGTCGTTTGCAATAGTTAAATCTTTTGAATATATTATTTGATACACCGATAACCTTATTACTGTCAGTGCAACTTTAGAAATTCTGTTTATTTTCCAGCCTCTTGCTTTGCTTTCGATAACACAATCTATGTCATCTCTATTCTCAAGCATTCCTTTTACTAAATCGATAGCAAATTCATCTATGTTTTTAAGTTCGTCTACCACATCAAATTCTTTTGTAACTTCTAACATTTCATTTATTGATTCATTTGTAAATATATTTTCAAATCCTAATATAAACGCTTGCTCTCTTGCTTTTTTTCGAGATACTGTAGTTTCTATCTTAATCAGCTCCTTACTATCACTTTGACAACTATACTTTTATCAATTTATTATATCAATAAAAGTGCATATTAGCAAGTAAAATTGTATAAATATACATTATTTATTTGTATTCTACAATTTTCTTGACATCAATTTATTTTTTCTCTTGTATTGACATTAATTAAATGATATAATTTTTAAAATACTACAAGTTATCGGAGGTAATATTATGTTAACTGATATTCAAATTGCTCAAGAGGCAACACTTAAACCTATAACAACTATCGCAAAAGAAATAGGAATTAAAGAAGATGAACTTGATTGTTATGGAAAATACAAAGCTAAGCTAAACGAAAACTTATTTAAAAGACTTAAAAAGAAAGACGACGGAAAGTTAATTTTAGTTACAGCAATTAATCCAACTCCAGCTGGTGAAGGTAAAACAACTACTACAACTGGACTAGGACAAGCTATGGCTAAAATAGGTAAAAATGCAATTATAGCACTTAGAGAACCATCGTTAGGTCCTGTTTTTGGTATTAAAGGTGGTGCTGCTGGTGGTGGCTATGCTCAAGTATTGCCTATGGAGGATATTAATCTTCATTTTACAGGAGATATGCATGCAATAACTTCAGCAAATAATCTATTATGTGCAATGCTTGATAATCATATGCAACAAGGGAATGATTTAAAAATTGACCAACGCAGAATACTTATAAAACGTTGTTTAGATATGAACGACAGAGCATTAAGAGATATTATAGTAGGACTAGGTGGAAAAATAAATGGTATACCTAGAGAAGATGGTTTTATAATAACAGTAGCAAGTGAAGTTATGGCTATATTATGTCTAGCTTCTGATATAGATGATTTAAAAACTAGACTTGGAAATATACTTATAGCATATACATTAGAAAACAAACCTGTGTTTGCTAAAGATATCAATGCACAAGGTGCAATGACAGCACTGCTAAAAGATGCTATTATGCCAAACTTAGTACAAACATTAGAGGGTACACCAGCAATAATGCATGGTGGTCCATTTGCAAATATAGCACATGGTTGTAATTCAGTGCGAGCTACAAAACTTTCACTAAAACTAGCTGACTATTGTATAACTGAGGCAGGTTTTGGTTCTGATTTAGGGGCTGAGAAATTCTTAGACATAAAGTGTAGATTAGCTAAATTAAAACCTAATGCTATTGTTATTGTAGCTACTTGTAGAGCATTAAAGTATAATGGTGGTGTTAATAAAACACTACTTAAAGAAGAAAATTTAGATGCACTAAAAAATGGAATATCAAACTTAGGTGTTCACATTGATAATATGAGAAAATTCAACGTACCAGTAGTTGTTGCAATAAACAGGTTTGATACAGACTCACTAGACGAATTGAATTTTATAGAAAATTACTGCAAGGAAAAAGGCGCTGATTTTGCATTATCAGAAGTTTTTGCAAAAGGTGGAGACGGTGGTATTGAACTAGCTAAAAAAGTCTGTCTTGCTTGCGAAAAAGAATCAAACTTTGCTCCAATCTATTCACTTGATTCAACAGTAGTTGAAAAAGTAAATTCAATAGCAAAAACAATTTACGGAGCAAGCAAAGTAAACTTTAGTTATCAAGCTATAAAAGCACTTGGTGATATAGAATTATTAGGTGCTGGTAATTTACCAATATGTATTGCAAAAAATCAATATTCATTATCAGACGACCCTACAAAGCTAGGTGCTCCAAAAGATTTTGAAATAACTGTAAAAGATATTAGATTATCTAACGGTGCCGGTTTTATTGTTGTATTAACAGGCGATATTATGACAATGCCAGGACTTCCAAAAGTTCCAGCAGCACAAAATATTGATGTTAATAACAGTGGTAAAATAGAAGGATTATTTTAATTAGTAAAAGAGAGTAAAATCAATGATTAAAGTTATAACAAATGATGTAAAAGAAACTATTTCCTTAGGTGAAAAAATCGCAAAATCTTTAAAGGGTAATGAAGTTATAGCATTTTTTGGTGGTTTAGGAATGGGTAAAACTGCTCTTACTTCTGGAATTGCAAAAGGTCTAAACTCTTTAGATGATGTATCTAGTCCAACTTTTGCACTAGTTAATGAATATCAAGCTGATTATAAAATATATCACTATGATATGTACAGGATAAACAGTTGGGACGACCTTTATTCAACTGGATATTTTGATTTTTTAGAAACAGCGATTATAATTGTTGAGTGGAGTGAAAATATCGAAAACGCTCTACCAGAAAATCACATAAAAATTACTATTGATAAAGGTGATAATGATAATACACGTATATTCACTATTGAGGGAGTTGACTTATTATGAAAATCTTAGCAATTGATTCTACTGCCTGCCCTGCATCAGTTGCAATATCAGAAAATGGAAACATAGTTGGTGAGTTTTTTATCAATACAAAACTTACTCATAGCACTACTCTTATGGATATGTGTAACTCACTTTTAAAAAACACTCAAACTGATATTTCTACAATAGATGCCTTTGCTGTAAACGCAGGACCTGGCTCATTTACAGGTGTTCGTATTGGAGTATCTGCTATAAAAGGAATGGCTTGGACTTTAAACAAGCCTTGTGTTTCAATTTCAACTTTAGAGTGCATAGCACAAAATTTATCTGGTATGGATTGTATAGCGTGTAGTGTAATGGACGCACGATGTAATCAATTTTATAATGCACTTTTTGATTGTAATTCTAATGGTATAATTAGCAGATTATGCGATGACAGAGCCATTTCATATGCAGAACTTATTAGCGATTTAAGTAAATACACAGATAAAAAAATCATCTTATGTGGTGATGGAAGTGATTTAGCATTTGAACTACTAAAAAGCGATATACCTAATTTAGAAGTAGCACAAACTTATCTTAAATATCAAAAAGCATTTTCAACTGCGATTTTAGCAGAAAAAGAAGTACAGTCAAACAATACTTTAAATGCAAATCAGTTAATGCCAATATATTTAAGGCTACCTCAAGCACAAAGAGAATTAAAAAAGAAGCAAACTGAAAGGAATGAAGTTAAATGATATCAATAGGAGCAGACCACGGTGGTTTTTTAATTAAAGAAGCAATAAAAAGTTATTTAGCAAGCAAGAATATAGAATATAAGGATTTTGGCACATATAGCGAAAATTCTGTAGACTACCCAGAGATAGCCTACAAAGTAGCAAAAAGCGTAACTTCTGGTAAGGCTAGCAAAGCAATATTATGTTGTGGTACAGGTATTGGAATATCAATAGCAGCTAACAAAGTTAAAGGGATAAGAGCAGCTGTAGTTACAAATGAATTTTGTGCTGAAATGACCAGACGTCATAACGACTCTAACATACTATGTTTAGGTGGTAGAGTTATAGATTCTCAAATGGCTATAAAGTTGACAGACATCTTTATAAACACTCCATTTGAAGGCGATAGACATGAAAAAAGAGTAGATATGATAACATCAATAGAAAAAGGCGAAGAGCTTATTTGATATATATTAATTGTCATTGTATTTTATATGATGACAATTTTTTATTGATTAAAACATTTAATAATGATAAAATTATAAAGTTATAAAATAATATTTAAAGGTGATTTAATGATTGAAATTTTAAAAGCAGTATTATTTGGAATTGTAGAAGGAATTACAGAATGGCTACCAATAAGTAGCACAGGACATATGATTTTACTTGATGAATTCATTAAACTTGATGCTAGTGCTGAATTTATGAGTATGTTTTTAGTAGTTATTCAATTGGGTGCTATATTAGCAGTTGTTTGTATGTACTTTAAAAAACTTTGTCCTATAGAAAAACAAAACAACAAATTTGTTATTGAAAGAAAGAAAATATCTATGTGGGGCAAAATAATAGTAGCTTGTATACCAGCTGCTATTGTAGGACTTATATTTGATGATAAAATAGAAGAATTATTTTACAATTGGCAAACGGTAGCCCTTGCTTTAATTATTTTCGGTGTGCTGTTTATTATAATAGAAAACAGAAACAAAAATGTAAAACCTAAGGTTACAAGTATTGATGATATTACATATCCTACTGCTTTAAAAATAGGTGCTTTTCAGTTAATAGCTGCTCTATTTCCTGGCACATCACGCTCTGGAGCTACTATTCTTGGTGGTCTAGTTGTTGGTGTATCAAGAACTGTTGCTGCTGAATTTACATTCTTTTTAGCTGTTCCTGTTATGTTTGGTGCAAGTGTTTTAAAACTTATTGGTTATGGTTTTAACTTTTCATTTGATGAAGCAATTATACTTATAGTTGGAATGGTTGTTGCATTTGTTGTATCTATATTTGTTATTAAATTCTTAATGGGATATATTAAAAAGCATGACTTCAAAATATTTGGCTGGTACAGAATTGTTTTAGGCGCTGTAGTAATTGGATATTTTGCAATAACTACTTATCTAGTATAAAATTTTTTATCGGTTGTAAAAAGCTACCACTGTTAATTTTTCTTGAACAGTGGTAGCTTTTTATGCTATATATTATTTTGGTTTGGGAGTTTTTTATTCTTGATTTTTTGCTCTGTTTTTTGGTCTTTTCTTCTTTATTGTTGGGATTAATTCGTAACATACATCTGCTCTTGTTGCTACTTCTGGTGAATGTGTTACTATAACTACACACTTATCTTGCTCATGTGCTAACTCGCAAAATATATCCATTATGTTATCTTGTGTTTCTCCATCTAAATTACCTGTTGGCTCATCTGCTAATATTACTTCTGGGCTATATGCAAGCGTTCTTGCTATTGCTACTCTTTGTTGCTCTCCTCCAGATAATTTTAATATTTTTCTATTAATCATTTCATCATATAAGCCAACATCGTCTAATAATTGTGTTGCTCTGTCTGATTTGTTTTCAATCTTTTTGTTGCTTATATCCATTGATAATATTACATTTTCTTTTGCTGTTAGATGTGGTAGCAAGTTATATGATTGAAATATTACCCCTACATATTTTGAACGATAATCATATTGATTTATTGCAGATATATCTTTATCTTCATAATATATATGTCCACCTGTTGGTCTTGTAAGCCCTGATAACATTGATAGTAATGTTGTTTTACCTGCTCCAGATTTTCCTACTATTGCATAAACTTTGCCTTTTTCAAATTTATAATTACAGTCTTTAATTACATATCTTCTTTTATCATAAGAATACTCTACATTTTCTAGTTTAAATATACTCATTATTATTACCCTCCTATTTATGCTCGTTCACTTAATATTTTAAGTGGCTCATATCTTAAAATTGATATTATGCCTACGCTACTTGCTAATAAGGATAGTAATAAACCTATTCCTACTAATTGTAATAAAACCATCAAGTCAGTGCTAGTTTGTAATGTATCTACGTAATCTACATCTTGAGCATTTATACCCATTGTTTCAGGTCCACCTTGTGGTTGTTGCATACTAGCATCTCCACCTTGACCTCTACCAGAGAAATTTCCTCCAAAGTTTTCATTAACAGAATTTGACTGCTCTTCTAATGACTCAACTTGACTAGTAAGCAACATATCTCCCAATGGATTTGATGCAACTGCTCCAATAGAGGCACCTATTATTACAGCTACTAATGTTACCATTAATACTTCACTAATAAATTGTAATGCAACTTTTGGTTTAGGCATTCCTATTGCTGAAAGTACACCTATTTCATACTTACGCTCTCTTACTGAGAACAAGTTAAACACTATTAATATTAATGCTCCTATCGCTAATACAACAATAAAAAATATCATTGTGAAGTTACTTAAATTTTCAAGTGGTAAAATACTACTTTCAAATGTTTCTATGTCCATTGATGTTACTGTGTATTTTTCATCGTCTAAACCTAACGCTACTGCTTGACTTTCAAACTCTTCAAATTCAGTAGGATTTTCAAAAAGATATGTTCCGTTAGTTCTTCCTACTAACGCTGTTGAAACTTCTGCTCCAGTTCTCTCATCTACATACATTTCGCTTACTTCTTCTGAACTTTCACATACTGATTGTATTGTTTCATAGCTTGTGTAAATGTCATTAGCATATGAATCTGTGCTTTCGCAAGTAAATATTCCACTTATTGTAAAATCTATAGTTTCATCTTCTTTGTTAGGGTTACTAAGAGTTATCTCATCCCCCACTTCATACTCATTTAATGCTGCTATTTCTTCACTTATAACACACTCGTTATTCGCTTCTCCTTGAGTAAACATTGCTCCACTAGATATTGTAAGTGTACCATCAATAAAACTAGTCATTGCATCGTGTGAACTATAGCCAGTTAATGTAAAGTCGCCACTGCTCATTCCTAAAGTCATACCCATTTTATCTTCTCTACCACCCATAGAACCACCAGCACCTTGGTTAGTAGCAACTTCATACACTGTTGTATCTGTGGCGTTTAGTGAAATTGAAGAGTCATAGTAAAATCCTATAACGCTTTCTACTGTTGAATATTCTTCCATCTCTTCTAGCGACATCGATTCTTGCATAGTCTCCATAAGCTCTTGCATAGCCTCTTGGTCGCCTCTATTTTCGTTCATAAGACTATTTCTGTCTGTAACAATCTGAGCTGACACCGTCATATTATCATATGTGCTATCTTTTGCTTTTTCTGCACTGCTTTGAATACTTAAAGCAACACACGCCGAAATTGCTATTACCATTACTAAAATAAATATTAAAATAGTTCTGCCTTTTGCTCTAGTTATGGTTTTAAGAGCATTTTTAAAAATGTACATAAATACGTTCCTCCTAATTGAATTAAACTTATTATATAGTACATTTGTGATAGAGTTGTGAGGATAAGTGTTTAAATTGTGAACAATTTGTTAACTCTTCAAGTTGATTGTAAAATAAAACTCCACACCGTTTTCTTTATTTGTAACCCCATATACGCCGTTGTGTTTTTCTACAATAACTCTTACAACATATAAACCTAATCCAGCATTAGCAGATGTAGTTCTAGTTCTTGATTTATCTTTTTTGTAAAAGCTATCCCATATATTTTTCATCTCTTCTTTTATAATTTTCTCACCATCATTATATACAGAAAACACAATTTCATTATTAAAAATTGATAATTTTATCTTTATTTTATTATTATTTTCAGTATGGGAAATAGCATTCATAATATAGTTTCTCATAGCTTCCTCAATATGTTTTTGGTCGCCATTTATATTTATATTAGGTGTGATTTCTACAGATAAGTCAAATTCATCTAGCATAGGCAACATTGTGTTAACTAATTTTTCTGTACTAATAGATAAATCAAACTCTTTCATCTCCATTTTTGATAATCCATTTTCGATATTAGATATGTTAAGCATATCACGCACTATATTATCAAGCCTGTTAGTTTCTTCAATTATAATATCGCAATATTCATTTTTGTCTACATTATCAATATTGTATTTTAAATTCTCGCAATATATTTGTAAAAGCGATAATGGTGTTTTCATTTCGTGGCTGACGTTTGCTATAAATTGACGTCGCATAAGTTCTAATTGTTTTTGTTTATCAACATCTTTTTGAAGCTCAATATTTGCTAATTTAAGGTTGTTTATGGAGCTTTCTAGCTGACTTGACATAGAGTTAATACTTACTGCCAAATTTGATAATTCTTTCGTATTAATATTTTCATCTACTTTATAAGAAAAATCTAAACTTGATAATTTATTTGAAATTAATTCTATATTTTTAATAGGTTTAGTAATGCTTTTTGAAATAAAATATATAACAATAATACCTAAGATTAAAACTGCACAACATATTATAAAACTGATTTGTGTAAACATATCTACACTTTCTTCAATTGACTCTAGTGGCTTACTTATATTTATATATCTTGTTTCATTATTGTAATTAATTTTACCTTGTAATAAAAGCATACTATTATTAATATTCTCTGAATTTATAACCTTAACTTCTGGATTATACTCATATTCATCTAATACTAATTGTCTATCACTTTCTGGTCTGCCTTTATCTGGAATTTGAAACGGTATCATACTTCTAGTTGAAAAGATTAGTTCATTTTCTGAAAAAACTTGAACTGAAAAACCTTTTATTTTGTCCTCATTAGCTGTTAATTCATTTAAAATTTCTTCGTCATCACTATACGAGTTTTCTATCTTGTAATAAAAATCAAGTAATTCATTTTTATTTTGGTATATAAAATACTCCCTTGAAAAGAAAGAGCCAAACACTAGAACTGAAACAAACATAAAACATATTAACAAGCAAAAAGAAATTATAATTTTTAGTTGTATGCTGATTTTCATTTACTTCACCTCAAACATATATCCCATTCTGTGGATTGTTTTTATATAACTTGATTTTTCACACAGCTTTGTCCTTAGCTGTTTTATATGAGTATCTACTGTTCGTATATCGCCGTCATAATCATAACCCCAAACAGCTGTTAAAATCTTTTCTCTTGATAAAATAATTTCCTTATTTATAATCAAGTAATATAACAGTTCATATTCTTTAGCAGTTAAACTAATATTTTCATCATAAACAGATAGCATTTTGCTATTAATATTTAATTTAATATCTCCTAAAACCAATTCATTTTTAGAGTTTTTACCTGCTCTATTTAACACACTCTCTATTCTAGCTAGTAAAAGTGCTAAGGAAAATGGTTTTGCTATATAATCATCAGTGCCTAGGTCAAACCCTTGTAACTGGTCATACTCTTGGTCTTTTGCTGTTAAAAATATTACTGGTACATCTAGACTATTTTCTCTAAGTGTTTTTAACACCTCAAAACCGTCTAATATTGGCATCATAACATCTAGCAAGATAATATCAATAATAATATTATTTTCATAGTAAATATTTAGTGCCTCTTCTCCATTGTAAGCTGTCATTATGTAAAATCCTTTAGCGTTAAAAAAGTCTTTAAGGCCTCTTACTATTTTTTCTTCATCATCTACTATTAAGATACATCTCTTTTGATTATACATTACTACACCTCTATATTATATAAATATATTTTATATATTACATCACATTTGTGATGTAATTGTGATACGCATATTATTTCGAAAAAATTAAAGCAAGTCAACAGATTTAATCTACTGACTTGCTTAATTATTTTACTATGTTTTGACTAATTAGTCAATTTTATTTCTAAAGCATTATTTTAAGTATGTGCCTGTTTCTCCGATTTTACCATCTATACCTGTAAAACCATTTGAGCTAAGTACATATACTCTCATATTACCTTTACCTGGTGAGCTAATTGATAATGAACCATTTGATACATTTTGAACGTCACCTGTAACAGCATCAATATATGTACCATTTGGAATTCCTGTAAATGTTGCAGCATCTGTTACAGTTGCAACTACAAAACTATCAACACCTTCTTCTGCATTTGTGTAACGACGTTTGTATGCCATATTACCACTTACGCCTTCAGTTGAGTATTGTCCTTTTTGTAATGCAGGGATTTCACGTCTAATTTCATTTAATCTTTGGATATGTAATGATAGAGGGTTATTTAATGTATCTGCTACAGTACCAGTTGCTGTGTATTCGCTAAAGTCTGTTGCATTAACTTCGCCTTCTAAGTAATCACCAAAGTAAGCTCTACCTGTTTCATCTAGTGGTGCATTAGGACCTACGTCTATAACAGCACCTTTCATAAACTCTACTTCACTACCATAATATAAACAAGGAATACCACGGAATGTGTACATTAAGTTTAAGTTTTCTGCCCATACTTGTGGACCATAGTTGAAACGTGTTTTTTGTGTTTGGTCTGGACCATAGTCGTGTGAGTCAACATAAACAACGTTCCAAGTTGAGTCATTAAAGTATTTATCTGCATCTTTACCAGCATGGAAAGCTGAGCTAGCGTTATCAAATGCCCAGTGCATACCAAAGTCGATTACGCCAGTACCATTAGCTTGACTATAGTCAGGTGTATGGTATTCGTTACCGTTTAAGAATGCATTATCACTTGTAATGTTTGTTTCTTTGTATGAATGTTCTGTGAAGTGTTTTGTAGAGTTGCTTAAGTTTGCACTCCAGTCAGTATCACTCCAGTTGCTTGCCCATGAACCTGTTTCGTCCCATGTGTAGAAGAATACAGAGTCAGAAGCTCCACCTTCGTTAAATGCACCATGCCATCTTGCACAAACCTCGCCAAAGATGTAGAAGTCTTCAACTTGCTCAAATACTGGGAAATAAGCACTGTTAAGTGTCCATCTGTTGATATGTTTTTCTGTATCAAGTCTAAATGAGTCTACACCCATATTAACATAGTCCATATAAGTATCTGTAAGAAACTCAGCTACTTCAGGATTTTCAGTATTTAAGTCAACACAGTCGCCGGCAATTTGTCCAGTTTGTTCTGTGTATTGTCCCCAACCTAATGATTTTTCGTGATGATAGAAGTTGTCTGTATCTGTATTATCTTCTTTCATCATTGTAAGTCTTTGTTGGTATTGTACTTCTGGAGTTTGAGCATAATATTCTTCAGCTGAAGATAAGTTGAAATAGTCTAACAATAATGAAGTAGGCTCCATTGTTGATTCCATATCAGCTAATTGAGAAACATCTGTGAAGTTTTTCTCAAAGATTGGTTTTAGTGTTGTTTCACCAAAGTTACCTGAGTGATTCCATACAACGTCTTGTACGATTTTGATATCTTTTTCATGAGCTGCATCAATTAAATCTTGATATGTAGCTCCTTCGCTTTCGTAACGTGCATCAACTGTTGTAAAGTCAAGTGCATGGTATCCATGATAGTCATATCCACTAGCATTTGTTACTACTGGAGTCATCCAAATAGCACTAAATCCTAAAGCTTTTATGTAGTCTAGTTTATCGATTAAGCCTTGGAAATCACCTTTCCATGCTTCGTCGCCGTCGCCGTTACCAGCTCTTGAGTCGTCCCAACAGTGTACATTGTTACCTGTATCACCATCATAGAAACGAGTTGTGATTATAAAGTAGATTGTTTCTTCTCTAAAATCATTTCTTTCAGCTTCTACAACTGTATCTGGGTTTTTTGTGTTCCATTTTTTACCATCATACCAGTATTCACCAGTTTGATTTCTTGAAAGTTCTTTTGATTGCTCGCCATTTTCAATAAATAACATATTTACTTTTGTAATATTGTTAAATGTGTAAGTATACCAGTTTCCACCTACTTGAGCAGAATCATATGTCATTGCTACACCTGGATATGTTGTTTCCATATTTTGAGGCAAGCTGTTCCAATAATAAATTGTTGGTACTTGTCCTGATTGACTTTTGTAATGTACTATAATTTGATTAGAATTTGCAACAGTTTCCTCTTCTGTTTCAACAGCACTTGCTGATACAGCAGCAACAGAAACCATTAACATAGCTATCAATAGTAACGCTACAATTCTTTTGACTTTATGCATTCATTTACCTCCTACCTAATTTGGATAGTATTATTTGAGTTAATTAAAAATCTAATGATGGAATTTTCTTTGCTAAATATTGTTGAATTAATAAAACATCGCTTATGTTAGGATTTCCAGTTCCACTTATTTTAGCTCTTAAAAGTTGTTCGTCGCTTAAAGATACAGTTTTCGCTAGATATCCTTGTAGTAATACTACGTCTGCAATAGAAACTCTACCATTCATATCAACGTCGCCTTTTATAACTGTTGGAGCTGCTTCTTCTACTACATAACTTTGTGTTCTTGAAACAGTTTTATTATTACCATCTTTAACTGTTACAGAAACATTATAAGTACCAGCTGTAGTTGGAGTCCACACATATTGGTTAATTGATGAGTATGCTCTTACTACTTGACCATTTACAGAATATTGATATAAGTAAGGTGCTAGTCCTTGTGATGCTGTAGTTGTGAAAGTAACAGCAGTATTAGCAATTACAGGTGAGACTTTATCAGCTGTAAATGAGCTAATTATAGGGTCTGTTGATGGAGTTACTGAACTTACACTTTCATATGTAAATGCTCTGTTAACAACAGTATTTTCACTGTTTTGAACTGTTACATCAATTGTATATGTTCCAAGCATAGTTGGTGTAAAGTCTAATTCATTACTTGTTTTATAGTAAACTGTATTTACACTATTACCTTGTGGGTCAGTTACAGCAACTTTATAGAATAATAAGTTTGTTCCAACTTTACCACCACCAGCATTTACTTGTACTGTAGCTTGTTGATTTACTTTAATCTCGTCACCAGAAGCAGGAGTAATGCTTTTTAATACTGGGTCAACACTTGTAGCATCGTCATTGATTACATATTTGTATTCTCTGCTATTTGTGTTTCCACCTTCGTCTTTTACATCAATAGTAACTGTGTAGTTACCTGTTGCTTGAGGTGTCCAAACTACACTTTTAACTGATGTACTATAGTCAGAAAGAATTGTTTGAGTTCCAGAACTATTACTTACTGAGAATTTGTAGCTTATAGCACCTTCGCCACCAGCTGCATTTGCTGAGAAAGTAATTGCTGTTTGTTTGTACTGTGGAGATTCAAGGTCAGGACCTGCACTTGAGAATTTAATAGCACTTGTGTCATAATCTTCCCAAGTATTTGATGAGTTGTCATAAATTTTGTTGTCGCCTTGTCCAATCATCAAGTCAGCTGATTGTGAGTTACCACTATCACTGAAAATTACTCCGTAAACTTTATCAGATGGAATAAATACTTGATAGTTACCTAAGTTGTCTTTATCTGCATCTGTTAATCTTTGACCAGGCCAAGCACTACCACTACCACCTGCTTCGCTCCAAAAATACACTGTAGGGCTAGACCAATTTGCAGAGTTATTTAAGTAAGCATATGCACCGTCACCAGTTACTGGTGGGTTTGTAGGGTCTTCTGGGTCTGTTGGGTCTGTTGGGTCTGTTGGGTCTGTTGGAGCTGTGCTACCACTGTAGTCACTCCAGCTACCAGATACTGCTGTACCAGTAGAACCGCCAGAAACTTTAAAGATTTTACCTGCTTGAATAGTTAAATCAGTAGTTTGATGGCTACCACTTCCATTGTTAAATATAACGTTTGTTTGATTACCAGGGATTGTATAACTATAGACATTAGTTTCTCCACTAACTTTTGTCATAGATGCTCCTGGCCATTGTTGTGCTGCATCTGAAGAATTGCTCCATACATAAGCATGAGGAGAGTTCCATTCAGATGGAAGTTCAAGATATACTACATCTCCACTAGCGGCATTTACAGAAAGACTTGAAGTAGCAGTTGTTGCAACTACTAAACCAAAAACCATAAATAGAGCAAGTACAAACGCGATAATCTTGTGTTGTGATTTTACCATATTTTAGCCTCCTAATTAAAAATTTGTAGCTAAGCATAAGCTATCAATATAATTATAAAAGACAAGTAAAGTATTTTAATGTTTTTAGCGAAATATAGAAATTTCGGCAACCAATCTTTACACCGATAATTAGTGCAATATTCACAATTTGTTCATAATTATTGATATTTAAAGTGTAATTGCACTATATTTGATTAGCAATTTATATTTAAAAACTTAAATAAATTATAATGTTACTATTTTAACTCTAATTATTTTATTTTATCCCAATAGCTTTTAAATGCTTGTTCGTTTTTATTCATACCATATTTATAGTATTCTGCATTTTTAATTTCGTTTGGCAAGTATTGTTGATATGTGTAATGGTTTTGATAATCATGTGGGTAAATATAAAATTGTCCTTTGTTTTTATTTTCGTCACCATCAAAATGTTTATTTTGCAATGCTCGTGGTATATTCCCGAAATTCCCACTGTTTACATCTTCCATAGCACTAGCAATACCTAAGTATGCTGAATTACTTTTTGGTGCAGTGCTAACTAATACTACTGCATCTGCTAGAGGTATTTTAGCCTCTGGCAAACCTACTTGGAGTGCTATGTCTACGCACGATTTTACTATCGGTATAATTTGAGGATATGCAAGTCCTACATCTTCACAAGCACAAACAAGCAACCTCCTACAAGCTGAGGGTAAGTCACCAGCAACTAGTAAACGTGCTAAATAATGGAGTGCTGCTTGAGGGTCTGAACCTCTCATCGATTTTTGATAAGCAGACACTATATCATAATGTTCATCACCGTTTTTATCGTACTTCATAGAACTTTTTTGTGTTAATTCTTTTGCAAGGTCTAATGTGATTTTTTTTACTTTGTTATCTGCTATAGTTGATATTACAGTTAATTCAACTGCATTCATAGCTTTTCTTACATCTCCACCACAAGCAGTCGCAATATAATTTATCACATTACTATCTACTTCTATTTTATCTTTACTATTTTCTCTTAATATGTTGTAAGCCCTGTTTATCGCTATGACAATTTCATCTTTTGGTACAGATTTAAACTCAAACACTGTACATCTACTAAGAATAGCATTGTAAACATAGAAATATGGGTTTTCAGTAGTTGACGCTACTAATGTAATTCTGCCATCTTCTAAGAATTCAAGTAAAGTTTGTTGTTGTTTTTTATTAAAATATTGTATCTCATCAAGATACAGTAATATACCATCTATTCCAGTAAACATATCAAGCTCTTTTACCATATCTTTAATATCTTGAGTTGATGCTGTTGTACCGTTTAATTTTTTTAGAGTTCTATTAGTTTTCTCTGCAATAATAGAAGCTAATGTACTTTTGCCAACACCAGACGGTCCATAAAAAATCATATTAGGTATTTCGTTTGATAGTATTATGTTTCTAAGAGGTTTATTCTCACCGATTAAATGTTTTTGACCTACTATATCTTCAAGTGTTTGAGGTCTTATTTTCTGAGCTAAAGGTGTATTCATTATCAGTTATCTCCAATTTTATCAATAGTTTTATAATACACAAATTAATCTGTCTCATTTGAGTTTTTTGTTATATGGAACAAATTCGTTGTAAATGCGAAATCCATTTTCGCCCGAAATTCATCAAATACACAAAGAAAAGGGGAGCATATGGAATGCTCCCCTACAAATACTTGTTAATATTAACCTTAGTGCGACAGCCACCAAATTTATTTTATTGTTCTTCTTGTATTATTTGAGACGGTGTTTTCTCTACTATATCTGTATAATACACTACTCCGTCTACATATATCCATGCTTGCATATATAGTTTTTTATCTGTATTTTTAGGTACTACTGCTACATAGTTGTATCTACCGTCACCATTCATTACACCTAAACCATCATTAGCATTAGTATACTCTTTTATATTGTTATTTACTCCACCAGCTATATAATCTGATATAACTGTATTTTCTGCTGTTTGCATATCTTCAACTGCTGTTGAACGAAGTACACCATATTTTATAGTTTCTGCATTTTCATATCCTGATGTAATTATTGGATAATATATTTTTAATTGGTCATCTGTTGTTGAGTACTGAGTATTATCAACATAAATATTAACTTCATTAAGTGCAGTGTCACTTATAATAGGCTCAACATTAGAATCTTGAGTTACATAAAAAGCATAAACTCTACTACCTGTTAAAGACACTGTTTCGTCGTTTATTTTCCATCCAACAACGTTACCAGTCCCTTTATAAACAGCTTTTGCAATTTGGTCATATTCAAAAACATTTTTTTCTGTTTCTTCTGTATTAAAGTAATCCACTATTATTGTATCAGTATTTAAGTTTTCTTCTACTTGGAAAGTTTTTATTTCTTTATCAAAATATAACTCTTTATCGCTTGTTATATTTAACAACTCGTCTTCATTAAAATCTGCTACATACTTATATTCCCTAAGAAGTGGCACTATTGGCATAGCAGCATTCTGTCCAAAGCTAACTGCTTCTTGAGCTAATATTTTACCAGTTCCTGCTGGGTCACTAGACTCTCTAAATGTAACTAGATATTTATCTAGTTCAGTCGAATTTTGCACATCATAATATAGATTCATTCCACTACGCTCTAAAATAAAGTTTGTTGATGCTTCTCCAGTATAATAATTTATTGATTCTTGCACCTTATTATCTACTAACACAGAATATTGCTTATTTTTTTCAAGCCCTGTCATGGCAATAGATACAAACGTATTTGTTGGGTAATATGATAAAACTGGACTATCACCTTCTACAATATACATATCTGAACTAGCTATTACTTCAGATGCAAAATTCAACTCCAGTATATTTGCTGCTTGCTCGTTTTCAGGTTCAACTACAACTAAATTATTATCAATTGCACTCTTACTACTATCATTTGTTGTAGCTATAATATTTGCATTACTTCCAATTTCAATATTAGGTGTTTGCCCAACTCCATATGAATAACCAAAACCACTTCCTATACCATGCCCATAATTACCTGATGCATTTACTGTAGCTTGTCCTTTTATAGTTATATCACCTGCAAAAGCATATGCACCACCACCAATGCCTGCTCCTTCATACAAGCTTTTAGCATTTACTGTAGCATTACCGTCAATAGTAATTGTGCCACCACTTCCATTATAGCCACCGCCAATACCAGCTGCTGAAGTTCCTCCAGTAGCAACTACATTTGCATTGTCAGTAATATTAATTACACCACCATCACCATTTTTTCCACCGCCAATACCTGCTCCTATATCTACTGCGGTGGCAATAACATTTGCATTATCCCCTATAGTAATTATTCCACTAGTATTCTCATTTGCTCCACCTATACTAGCAGCAATCATAGATTTTGTTTTTAATGTTCCACTACCAATAATATTTACTTCAGCTATACCATTAGCAAGTGTTTGAACTTGCAAAGCAGGATAATAGTGATAACTTTGCAATTTATTAATAGTGTTTTCTTTAAGTGTTAAATTTACTTTTGAATTGCCTTGTATATCAAATGCTACATACTGTCCAATTATTGATACATTAATATCTACACCATCTAAAATAATATCGTGGTCACCACTTAGAACTGTGACACGGTTTGCATTGGTACTGCCTTTAATTGTAACAGCACCTGTATACGATGTCCATACAGTGCCTGGTGCTGGTGGTGGTGCTGTTGTAGCTACTTCTGTAGGCATTGTTCCCACTGATGCTGTCGGAGCCGTAAAAGCCGGAGGAGGGGAAACTGAAGGAACAGTTGCACCATCTACTGGAGCAGTACCAGCAGATGCAGCATAAATAAACTTATATTGACTTTCTCCATTTTCTTCTCTAAATTCTACACCAACTTTAGAAATATCGACAACTGCGTCAGTTTCAATTTCTGTTTCAACTGCAAGTGTAGGAAATATACCAACACTTAACATTATAATTGCAGCTAATACAACCGCAATTACTTTTGCATTTTTAACTTTCGATATTTTTTCTTTCACAACAAACCCCTACTTTCTCATTTTAAACAAAAACTCATTAATAAAAATTTTAATATTTAGTCTTATTCTACTATCATATTCTATCAATGTCAATAAAAACATATCCTACCTAATTAAAACAAGGTAGAATATGTTAATATTTTAATTATATCATTACTTCTGTTTCTTCCATTTTTTCATCTACATATGCATTGATTTTTCTAAATCTCTTGTTTAGCAATAACCCGATTATAATACCTATTGGAATAAACAGTGAAAGCATTATTATATCTCTTGTAAAGTTTGTTTGTGTTATTCCTCCAACTGTTTCTCTAACTGCATTTATAGCATAAGTGATATGTAGATTTTAGAGAATCTAAAATATCTATTTGTTTATTTATATCTGATTTTATATTTATTAATATTCTTTCCAATTGAGAGTCCGTAACATCTTCTTCAATTTGATTAATCTCATTATTTATATCTTTAAACACTTTTGAAGTTGACATTAAATCATCATACACTTTATCTAAAGCAGTAAGTGGAACTATTAATTTTTCATTAACAGATACTCCTCTAAATATAATTAATTTAATCTACAGCTAAAGTAATAATACCATCTTCTTCATAAAATTTAATTTTATCTGACTTTAGAGGGTTAGTTATAATTTCAAAACTATCGCCATTTTGTTTTTTATATCCAATAGCAATTTCGTTTCTATCTTTTAAAATATTCGTAACTGAATAAAAATCTATTTCTGTGTTAAGTTTAACATAATTAGCAGCTTTTCTTATATATATTTCTGAGCCCTCAGCCTGTAATAATTCTTGGAAAACAGTTGATAATGAACGGTTTTCTGCAATTTGAGTGAGCATTAGATTAATAATATTAGAACCAATTACTAAATCATTTGCTTGTGCTACTTTTGCAAGTTTTTGATTTGCTACATCTTTCATCTCACTAGTTATGCTAAATTTACTGTTATTGATTTTTGCTATATCTCGTAAATGAATTAATCTTAAAAGTGTTGTTGCATCTGATGTTTCGTTATCTTCATCATCACTTAAAAGTAGTATATGACTTACATCTTTTGTAGCAAGTCTTTCTAAGTTTTCTCTACTGCAAACATCATATATATCATAAATCAAATTAATTCTATTTAAACTATTACTCAATTCTTTTATATTATCGCTTATTTCTAAATTCGCTATAGTCACTGTTGAACCAATACATAAATATTCATCTAACTCATTAATTATATTATAGGTTTTGTCATTTGCACCTATTATCAATAATTTAACAGGTTCATCTTTTACAACTTGATTTAACTCAAATTCTTTTCCACTATTATATTTTTTAATAACTGGTTTAGCTACACCATCATCTTCAACTAGTAGTAATACTTCGTCATCTTTCTCCATAACTACATCTTTATCTGGGTTTAAATATACTTCTTCATTTCTTTTATATCCGAATACTATAGCTTTTTCAAAGTAATTTAACACATCTCCAAATTTTGACCCCGTAATCTCTGGGTGATTTTCAAAATATAGTTCATCTCCATCAAAATCGAACAATTCTATTAACACATCTGATAAACCAGGGTGTCTACAAGTTTGAGCAATAATTTTTGAAATTGCGTCCTCTACTAAAACTATTTCAGCATTATCCTCAGATATAATTTGTGCTGCTTGATAATTAGATTTATCATAAATTGTAGCTACTAGATGAGGTTTATTTTGATTATCTTTAAAATCATCTAAATAATTATTAACTGCTAATATCGATTTTATTGTAATTAAATCTCTATCTTCATTTATGATAACGCATCTTGCATTTTCTAAAGAACATTTTTTAAGCATATGAAAATCTGTTATACTGCCTTTTCTGCAAATAACTTTTGTAGTTTTAAAATCTGTTATAACTTCATTAATCGCTGTTTCTACTACTTCTTTTTCTTCATCTGCAAGTATCACTATACAGCCTTTTTTTTGATTTGCATTTGCTTCAATTGTCTCTGATATAAGTGAATAAACACTATCATTAAAACCTAATATTACAGTATGATTGCTCTCGATTATACGTGAGTTACCTTTTCTAAGATTGTGTAATTTACCCTCAAAACCAGTAGTGATAATACCTATCAATATACTAGTTACAAACAGTCCACATAATGTTACTAACGACATTATTATTATAAATGCAAAATTATGAGTTTCTGCACCTGTTATAGTACCTGCATCTATAATATGCATTATACTAGACCATACATTATCTCCAAATGTACCTTCTGAACGTCCTACTATTGCAAGCAGTGCACCTGCCAATACAACTACTACCGCTGTTATTAGAAATAATACTCCAACCATAGCAACTGTACCTTTAGACATTAAATTATCAAATCTGTAGCCAATTTTTTCTTTGAATGTGCTTTTTTTCATAATAAACCTCCATAAGCAATAAATATTATCTATCGCAAAAAAAATCATATGAATATAATTATACAACAAAAAAACATTTATTTCTACTAATTTTAGAATTTAATTAGCCACGTTTCACATTTTTTTACCAATAGCATATTTAACCTTTATATTTTCTAATTTCTTCCCAATCGGCTTGCTCAATATAAGTAAAAATACAACATTAGAAACAGCATATAACGCCATAACTGGCAGTGAAGTTATAAGTAATGTTATGTATCTTTCTAAGTTTAAGTAGCTATCAAACCAAACAGTAGACCATAAGTCCATAAACATCGAAAAAGCAACACCTGATAATGCACCAAATATGCATAAAACAATTTTACTTGATTTCAACTGCTTATAGAGAATACCGGCTATAAGTCCTATTCCACCCCATATAACCATTTGAAACGGTGTCCACATTCCTTGCATAAAATAAATGTTTGATATAAGAGGAGTTAAGCTACCCACTAACAAGCCCACTTCATAACCTAAGTACATACCAGTAATTATAACTATAGCAGTAACAGGTTTAAAAGATGAAAAAGGTGCAAAGATAAATCTGCCTGATACACTAAGCGCTAACATAATTGCAATTAAAACAAATTCTCTTGAGTTATGCTGTTTTTTTTCAAATCTAAGTAAAATTGGAAGGCAAGTAAGTACAGATAAAATAATCAACAAAATAGCTAAATTCTCTGATTTAAAGAATATTACCCAAAAGATAAGAGTAATAGGTATAAGTGCTATTATTATTTTTGTAATTACAGGTTTTAAAATTAGCTTATTAATCTGCAAAACTAGTCCTCTTTTCTACCATTCAAAGTCAATATATCGCTTAAATCTTTCATATTGATTATATTATTATATATGTTTTTTGTTATTTTGCCTACGTTAGTTTGATAAAATGTGTTATTGCTAAAAAATTTGTTAGGTGTGTCTACTGCTACTAAACTTCCATCAAACAGCAACATACATTTATCTGATACATTTGATGCAAACTCTATATCATGCGTTACTATTATTACTGTAACTTTATCTTGCTTTAACTCTTTTATAATATTAATTAAATTTTCTTTTGCATATACATCTATACCTTTTGTAGGTTCATCAATCAAGATAACATCAGCTTTCAGCATTAACAGCTTTGCAATTGCAACTTTTTGAAGCTCGCCTCCACTAATTTCCATAGGGTTTTTGTCAAGCAAATGATTAATATCTAATCTACTGCATATTTTGTTAATTTCGTTTTCTTTTATATCTGTTCTAGATATTGTCAAGTCTTCTCTTACTGTATCTTTTATAAGTAAATCTATAGGGTTTTGTGGTAAATATAATACTTTTATTCCCTTTTCTAATTTGATATTTCCACAGTACGGTTTTATTATTCCACAAAGCATTTTAAGTAATGTTGTTTTACCGCTCCCATTAGAGCCTAATATACTAGATACTTCTCCTTTGTTAAAACAAATACTTAAATCTTTTAGAATATCTTTTGATTTTTTATTATACCTAAAACATGCGTTATTAACTTTTATTATAGAATTATTTTTTTCTTGAGTGGTATTTTTATTTTTTTTAAGTTCTAATATATTATTATTAAAATTCTTAGTAATAAAACCTCTACCGTCTTTTATAGTGATAGGACATTTAGTTTCAATTTTAAAATTGTTGTATATTTGAGTTGATATTGGTAGGGCTTTTAACATATCAATATAATCTTTATTACTACTTATCTCTTGACACACTTTATATGCTGTATCCTCTATTTTTATTTTACCTTTTTGTAAAAAAACTGCTTTATCAGCTATTGGTAACAACTCTTCTAATCTATGTTCAGCTATTATTATTGTAATTGATAATTCTTCGTTTAACCTTTTGAGCATATTAATTAACTCTTTTGCACTTATAGGGTCAAGCTGAGATAAAGGTTCATCTAGTAATAACATTTTAGGTTGCATTGCCATTATTGAGGCTAAATTAAGAATTTGCATTTGTCCACCAGACAAATTTTTTGTTTCTTCATTGTATAAATGAGATATTCCAAAAAAGTCTGATGTTTCTGCAACTATTCTTTTTATATTGCTCGGTTTTTCACAAATATTCTCAAGCCCAAAAGCAAGTTCGCAGCTTACCTTATTTGTGACAATTTGAAATCTTGGATTTTGCATAATATATCCAATATTTTTAGCTGACTCTAATATACTAAGTTTTGATAAATCTTTATTCAAATAGAGAATATCTCCACTTTTCTCCCCTACTGGCGATAGTTCCTTTTTCAAAAGCCTTAGAAGAGTAGTTTTACCGCTTCCCGATTTTCCAAAAAGCACTATAAACTCGCCTTGAGCAACTGATAAATTTATATTTTGCAATACATAATCACTGCTATTAGGATATTTAAAATTCAAATTTTTGATATTAAGTATTTCCATTTTATTTCTCCAATTAAAAATATAATTATAGGTGTTACTGATAATATAAAGAACGATAAATAACCTATTATTGATATAGTATCTAAGCTTACACTTGTAATTACAGGGTAACAATAAAAATCAAAATAACCTAAAACTCCAATTGTAAAGGTTATAGAAAATAAAATTGTTACTAACACAATAAATATTAAATCAGATTTCTTAAAAGCATATTTTATACTGTTGCTCCTGTTAGATGATGTATAACCTCTAGCAGACATAGAATCTGCTGTAATAATTCCATTTTCTAACATCTGAGATATTAAAGACGACATAACAGACAATAATAATTTAATTTTAATGCTTATTTTTTTACTATTTCCTATTATTAATTTTTGACAATTATATATTTCATTTCCTTTATAAATTAAAGTTGGAATAAAATTTAAAACCATAGTTATAAGGAGCGCAAGTTTAGGTGTATATTTACCGAAAATATATATTAGTTTATCTTCAGTAATATAAGTGTTAAAATTTTTAAGATTTATAAATGTTGCTAAAATCATACCAGCCATTAAAACACCGTATACAATAGCTTCTAGTGTAATTGCATTACCATTTACAAAAATCAATGGAGTTGCTCCATTATGTGAAAAAATCGGATTACTAATTGCAATTATAATGAAGAATAAAAAGTAAAACCAAATTCCTTTTATACCACTAGACATAATACAAAATGTTAAACTAAATAAAACTGAAAGTAAAATTATAATAGGATTTAGAAAAAGCATTGTACATACAATTTGAGATGCAAAGTATAAAAACAGACAAAGAGGGTTTATCTTAGTCACACTTAACATATAAATCACCTCTTTGTCTATTTTAAAATCAACTCATCAATTCATTAAAATCGCATACGTAAGTCCACTCTATTTGATCACCGTCTTTTAAAACCAACTGGTCACTACCTACTGATGGAAATTCCTCATTTACATAAAATGCCCAGCCACTATTTTCACCACATGACTTTTCATATAAATGGTTTATCCCTTTTATATAAACTGTTCCAAAGTCACTTTCATCTGCTCCAATATACTCAAATTGGATTTCGTTTTCTTTGATAACTTGTTCTAAGACTTCAAACGCTGTTGTATCTTCGTCAATACTTACTTGTCTTTCTTCGATTATTATACCATCTTCTGGTAGCAAGTCACTTTCTTTTAGTGCTTCGTCTAAATCATCTAAATTTGATAATACTGATACACATTCAACCTCAATAGTAACTGTATCCTTATCCTCTTGTACGTCACTTGTGCTTTGTGGTGTTGTGGCGTAATAATCATCTGTTGATACTATTTCACAACTTGTCAGTGCGATTATTACAAGTAACAATGTAATAACTGGTAATATTCTTTTTGCCATTCTTTCATCTTCCTTTATTTGTTTTTTCGAGGACAAAAAAACACTGCTTTTATGCAGTGTTAAACAAAACGTATTACCAAATAATTTTTAATAATTACGATTGCCTACACTATCTTCCTCCGAAACGTGTATACTCAATTGTGGCAGGTCTCCTGACTTGAATTCATTTTACTCGCTCGTCTTCCCAATTTCTCAGTGACATTTTGAGCTTTCATCATTCTTACAGTAGCGGGGACTGTCGTAGACTTTCACTACATTCCCTTTTAATGCTTATATTTTAAGCAACCATAATTGTTCTGTAATATATAATAAGTTTTTTCTATTAATTTGTCAATAATTAAATTTTTATTATATTAATGTGGTTATTATAATCTTTATCACTTGTGCAAACCGATATAGTGTATCCATCTATATCAAAATCGTTTACATAAAAACTTAAATCATCTATATCATTATTTAGTCTTATTTTATCAGTTATTATAAACTCTATAGATTTTGGTGACATACTAAACCCTTTACCACTCCACTTCATATAACTTTCTTTTAATGTCCAGTATTTATAAAATGTTTCTATTTTATCTTTACTTTCATTAATATGATTTATTTCTTTTGTTGTACATATTCTTTCTGCTATTCTCTGCGTTTCTCTATCTTCTCGTTTTTCTATATCTAAACCAACTATACTATTATCTATAGCTAATCCTACAAAATTACCACTATGCGATATATTAAAGTGTTCATAGTCTTCTATATATGGCTTTTGATTTT
This sequence comes from uncultured Eubacteriales bacterium, assembly GCA_964369405.1. Lineage (GTDB taxonomy): Bacteria > Bacillota > Clostridia > Oscillospirales > Acutalibacteraceae > CAYJFG01. The sequence continues at coordinate 14,222 of CAYJGB010000001.1, read as the reverse complement.
CTTCATATTTAATATTTTTTAATCTATCTTTACCAATATATTTATTTAACAAAATTCCTACTGCTAAACATCTAAGTTTATCATCTTCTTGCTTATATCTGCTAAATTTTTCGTATCTGTCAAATGTCAAAATTTCTTTTGCCCTACTACTATATTTCTTTACATCTTCTATATTAGCTATATAAACTTTTAACATTTCTATTACCTCTAAAATTTATATTCTTTTCTTATTCCATACACCTTTAACATAAAATACTATAGATACAACCATTGCAACTGTCCACCCGATTGGCCATGATGCCCAAATACCTATTGCTCCAAATTGTCCTGATAGTACATATGCAAGTATTACTCTTATAATTAAATCTGTAAATGTAGCTATCATAAATGCTTTCATTGCTCCACCACCACGAAGCACACCGTCTATCATAAGTTTTATGCATATAACTGGAAAAAACATAGATACAATGTAAATAAAAGCTAAACCTGTATCCATAGCCAATTTGTCATCTCCAGTTAAGAAAACACTTAATATCTCTCTTCCAAAAAGCAAATTTGTAACACCAAATACTACCGATAAAGAAAGACCTATTATAACACCTGCTTTAAACCCTTTTTTTACTCTTTGTACTTTTCCTGCTCCAATATTTTGAGCTGTAAAACTAGATAATCCATTTGCAAGTGCTGAAATCGACATAACTGAAAAAACATTAATTTTCATACCACTTGAAAAACCTGCTATTACTGAAGAACCATAACCATTGATAACACCTTGAATTAGTAAATTTCCCACTGATATAAAACTTTGTTGTAAAATACTAGGGACTGCTATTAATGATATTTTTTTGAACATAGTAAAATCAAACAAAGCAATTTTTTCACTTTGTTGTGTGTCAGTATTTGTTTTCTTTAATTTTTTAATTAGCACCATTAATGCTAGTAGTGAAGCAATCCCTTGTGCTACGAAAGTTGCCCATGCAATACCTGCTACACCCATTTCAAACACTATAACAAAAGTCAAGTTAAGCATTATATTTCCAATTGATGATGCTATTAAAAAATACAGTGGTGTCTTAGAATCTCCTAATGCTGTAAACACTGCTGTACACGTGTTATATAACATCAAAAATAAAATTCCATATATATACACATCTAAATATATCTTACTGTCTTCTATTATGTCTTGTGGTGTGTTTAACAGTTCTAAAACTGGTTTGCAAAAAACCACACTTATAATTATTAATATAATCCCTAGTACTATTGTTGATACAAACGATGTATTAATTGCACTTTTCATATCATTATATCTTTTAGCTCCAAAATACTGCGATATTAACACACTGCAACCTATACTTGCACCTAATGCTATAGCTATGTAAATCATAGTTATTGGGTAAGATGCTCCAATTGCTGATAAAGCTGCATCACTAATAAAATTACCTGCAATTATACTATCTGCCATATTATAAAACTGCTGAAAAATACTGCTTAACAATATTGGCAATGTAAAACTAACAAGCACTTTTGCTGGTGCTCCCTTAGTTAAATCTGTTATCATAAATTCATTCTTCTCTCTAAAATTCTATATCATCATTTGTAGGTATATCGTATTTATGTGTGTTCGTACTAACTTTATTTTTAAACAATTTAGTGAAATCTACTTTTTCATCTAAGTGGTAATATTTTTTAAGGAACATTGTTGAATATCCTAATATATACCAAAAAACAACTACCATAAATGATACTTCAAACACAAGTGTTTTTTCTATAGTTGCATAAATGCAATATGCACATAAGAAAGCAAATATCATAGGGAATACTGTGTATGATAAATCTCTTCTTTCAAGGAATAAGCTCTTTGCAATATTTCTACATATTTTAAGTGAAAATGCAACAAACATAATAAACCCTACTATTCCTGAAGACACTATTATAGTTAAATATCCATTATGAAAGTCTGAAAAATGCAATCCGTTCTCTAAATAAACATCTCCATAAGGTACAATGTTTTCTTTGCCGACTCCAAATAAAGGGTGGTTAGTAATAAACGCTCCTGATTCTTCTAATAATCTAAATCTACCACTATCAATGTTATCGTTTTCATGCTGATAAGTAGTAGTGTTATCTGTTTCTTTTTCTGTACTGCTTTCTGCTGACGTTTTACTATCATCAAGTACAATATTAACAGGGTTACCTACAATAAGAGAAGTACTTACAGAAAACACAAGTTGAGTTAACATTCTACTTGAAAACAACAATAAAAATATGCATATACATGCTAATGAGAATTTTAAGCCTCTTACAAAAAGGTCTTTAATATTTATATTTTTATGCCATTTAAACAGTTTATAAAAAATATTAAATGCAACATATGCACCAAATAGTAATATTGCACCATTTGAGTCAGATAATAATAAAGAAATTACACTTAACACGACACAAGAAATTAATACAACTTTATTTTGTTTAGGTTTATTGCAATGTTTTAAAAAGTTTTCTTTTGATAATATGTGGCTTGCAAATATAGCAACAACTGAAACAAACCCTAATATATTAGGATTAGTGTATAATCCTGTAAATCTATTTTCGTATATTATCAACTTGTATTCATTAAATATTCCGATTTCATTATGATATTCGCCTTTAATATTAAACAAAGCGAGTGTTAAGCCTACAATAGCTAAAACTATAGTAACATATACTACAATTTTACAAAACCAAAAAATCTCGTTATGTATTCTTTTTCGATTATTTTCAGTATGCATACCATAGAAAACAAACACACAAATACATATATGAAAAACCATGAGTAAGTTCATAAAAAAATTACTCTGAATTTGTAAAAAACACGTCAAAATATTACTACATATAAATAAAATTATCCACCTATGATAATAAATTTTCATAATTCTTCTATTAGAAAAATAATAAAAATAAATCAAAATTGCAGCCCATACCATTAAAACATAACGCACCCAAAATGAAATAGGCTCTATAAAAACTACGCCACCAAAAAACAAAGTAATAATATAGAGTATTCTAAATAACGATAGATTAAGAATTGTTTTAAGTGGACTATTTCTTATAATTATAGCAAACCTCTCCTTAACTTCCAAAAACTCCTAGTACAGTTTTAAATATAATTTTAATATCATATAATACTGAAAATTTTTCCATATAGTTTAAATTCTCTACCATTTTTTCTGGTAGAACTATCTCCATATAATTTTTATCTACTAATTTAGGGTCAGTAAAATATTGTGCTTCGTCTTTAAATGTTATACTTGCTAGTGATGTAACACCTGCTGGTGTAAGTAGAGTTGCATACATCTCATTAGTATACATATTTACATATCTTGGTACTTCTGGTCTAGTTCCTACTAATGACATATCACCAATAAACACATTGAAAATTTGAGGTAATTCATCTAATCTATATTTTCTTAAAAACGCTCCGTTTTTTGTTATTCTGTTATCATTTGTTTGAGTGATTTGTCCTCCTAAACTTTCTGCATTTTCTACCATTGTTCTGAATTTCAAAATATAGAACTCTTCACCATAAGTAGTAATTCTTTTTTGTTTAAACATAACTTTACCTTTAGAACTACACTTTACAACTATAGAAATAATTATTATTGGCGTTATTAAAAACAAGATAGCAATTATTGATAAAATAATATCTAACACTCTTTTAAAAAACAAAGATACTTTTTTATTACTTAATATATCATAATAATAACGAACTTCATCATTTTTCATATAATCGGGTAAATCTTCCCATTTTTTTAATAACATATTATCCTCCTAAAATAGAGTTTGTCGCCAAATTTATATAAAACTTGGCAACACTATATTTTTATTTATCTTCCTTTTTCATATGAACTACAACTTGTTCAAACGGAATTTCTATACCATTTTTATCAAACATAATTTTAACTTCTTCTTGCATTTCATAGTATAGGTCCCAATAATCATCTTTATCACACCATACTTTTACATCTATTGCAATATTACTTTCGTTTAATTTACCAACACCAATTATAGGTTTAGGGTCTTTCATAAATTTTTCTTTACTCTCTACTAAGTCACTTAAAAGTTTTTTAGCTTTAAGTAAATTAGTATCGTATGATACTTGATAACATAAATCTAGTCTTCTAGTTAAAAGTGACGAATAGTTAACTAAATTATTGGCTGTAATTCTAGCATTAGGAATAATTACCTCTTTATTATCTACAGTAGTTAGTATAGTATTCGAAATTTCTATTTTTTTTACTACACCAGTAAGTCCCTCAAATTCTATATAGTCATCTTTCTTAAATGGTTTATTTATAATTATAAGCACACCACTTGCAAGGTTTGAAAGACTATCTTGCAATGCTAAACCAATTGTTACTGTGGCTGCACCTAAAGCTGCAATAAGTGATGTTACATTTACACCAATCTGTGCAACAACTGTAATTATAACAAGAATACGCATTGCAAAGAGTGTAATTTGCGACATAAGGTGAGTAGCAGCTGGGTCAATATTAGATTTATTAAGTGCTTTAATTACTAGCTTATTTATTCTTTTAGTAAGCCACCAACCAATTAAAAAAATGATAGCGGCAAATATCAATTTTATTAAAAAATCAAGTGCAAATTCTCCTAAATCCACAATCCACGCATTAAAACTATTTAATAAATCTTCTGTAAAAAAGTTACCACTTGCTATAGCTTCAACAACATCAGTTGTCGTTGTCGGCTGTGTTTCTGACATTGTAACTACATTTAATAAATTTGTCATATAATCACTCTCTTTCTAATACTTTAATTCTTAATGTGATATATTATATTTGTAAATTTAATTTGGATACTATCTTCTGTTTTGCTTTCTTCTACATATACATTCTTTTCTTCACCATCATCAAAAATAATAGTAGCTTCACCTGATGGTTTTCCATTTTTAAAATTCCCCATATATTTATGGTCACAACATAGCATTACACCCTTACCACAAGGTTTATTTTCAGCGTTTAATTGCCCTGAATATATACCGTTTTTCATAGGAATTTCTACTGCTACTAATGGTGCTTTTATATATTCTTTATACTGCGTTGAATTTAGCTTATCAGTTGTTAGAATATCTGAAAGTTGTTTTGATATCACTTTCATACTTTTGTGTGGTTTATCATCTTTAAAAATTCCTTCAAATTCTTTATCTGAAAACTCATTAAATGTACAGCCCATACCCTCTTTAATATTATTTTTAATATTTCCGTCATATATTAAAGTTGCGTCCTCAGAGTATTTTTTTGAATATACACACTCGCCGTTTTCATAAATACATTGTTCATATACTTTTTTATCTCTTCCGATGTTAATTCTGCCATTCATAACATCATCTTTAAACTCTCCGACAAATAATGTTTGATTTTCTCCATATAAAATACCATATCCACACTTTTTATCATCTTTAAAGTATCCGATATATTCTGGCTGATTATTTATATAAGTAGTTCCAAATCCGTTTTTTATACCGTCTTCAAACTCTCCCATAAATACACAGACACCTTTTTCAAACTCTCTTCCTAATCCGAATTTTTCTCCATTTGAAAATGCTCCACTATATGTTATTAGTTCGTCGTTATATATTGTACCTTTACCGTCAAAAACGTCTTGTGTTAGCTGACCTTTATATAATTTTTTATCCTCTTTTGAATATAAAATAAAGTCGCCTATTGGCTGACCTTGTCTAAACTCCCCTACTTTATACGTCCCATTCTCAAAAAACAGCTTACCATTGCCATCATATTTATTGTCTTTGAAATAACCATCATATACTACGTTATAATTTTCATCTCTTTGTATGGCTTTTCCATTTGCCTTATTATTCTTAAATTCGCCCTCGATAGTTGCACCATTTTCTAAGTATAATATACCTTTACCATTATATTCATCATTTTTAAATTCGCCTTTATATAGAAGTTTTACTTCTTGAGTAAATAACATTCCTCTTCCATCTTTTTTATTGTTCTTTACTCCACCACTATATATTAGGTCGCCTTTGTTACTTAGTATTGTTGCATTCTTCTGTATTTTTCCATCTTCCCATTTTGTTACTATCATATTTCCGTCGTCTTCAATCGAAATATGACTACCATCTAAATCATCTTTTTTGTAGTTTTCTATATACATAAGCTTTCCAGATTTATCAAACTTTACAGTAACATCTTCTAGTTTATCATTTTTAAATGCTCCAACTTGTACACAACCGTCTGTAGGTCGCACTGATATACCAAAACCATCTTTTTTATCATCAAGCCAGTTGCCAATGTAATTTAGTCTACCTGTTTTATAATACGATACTCCAAAGCCATTTTGTTTATCGTTTAAATATTCTCCATCATATAGAGTTTTTCCACTTGATGTTGTAGTTCTACCATAACCTATTCTGTTATTTTTACTATCCAGTTTACCATAGTAGAGGTTTTTCTCTCTGCTATTTTCTTTTATCTCTTTGTCTGGTATTTTTTCTTCTGTTTCTTCAAATTTTTCCTCTTTGATGTCTTCTAATTCTTCTAACTCTTTTATATCTTCTAATTCTTTTACAAATCTATTTTCTATTTTCTCGACAATTTCAAAATCTTCGTTTAATTCTTCAATTTCTATATTTGTTTCTTCTTGTATTTCTATCTCTTTAGTATCTTGTGATTGCATTTCCACTTTATTCTTTTTATATTTGCTCATTGGTAATGCACTTTTTTTAATATCAAATTCAATTTCTGAAGCATCAAGTGTTAAATTGTCAGCATTAAAAACAAATCTTTCTTTTTTAATTTGTGGTTTTTCTTCTTGTGTTACGTTAATTTTAACTTCATCTCTATAGTTTGATAATAATTTATTCCATTTTTTTTCTTTTTCTTCACTACAAAAATATGAAAACCCTTCAGATGTATTTGCTCCAACCTCTGGCGATACTTCTAGCACTAAATCATTTAATATGTTATTATCCAAAGGCATTACTACACTTTTTAGAGTAATAGGTTTTTTTGACTCTTCTATATATAGTGCTATAGTCGCTACTTTATCTGTAATAAGCGGAATTATAGTTTTGTAAGGCGACTTCGAAAAACCATCAAAATATTCTGATTTTTCGTAAATATGACTATTGTTAAAGTACTCATTTTTAACTAAAGCACCAGAAAAGTCTAATGTTTCGATTATGTAATTATTACTGCCATTTACAGACACTTTTTGAGTTAAAACCTTTTCATTTTCTTTAGTCCATTTTAATGGTTTATTATTATCAATCAGATAATTAAACTTAACAGATTCACCATTTATATTTAAAAAAACTCTATCTTTTTTCTTCTTTTTATTCTCAAAATAGTTTTTACGTACAGTAAATAAAACGTCGTATCCTTTTGTTATTACGTCGTTTGAAAGTAAATACACTGTATAATATATAACATTACTACTTAATTCTTTTGTTGTTGATAATGACATATAATTTATTTCCTTTTAAAATTTATCTTTTTCTCTGATTTCTGTAATAGTTTTTGTAAGTAGCTTACTTGCATATCTAAGGTTTGGTTTTTCTCCAGTAAGTTGCATTTCTTCTGGTGTTAAAAGCCTTCCGTAAGTAACTTTTATCTTATTAAAGTTTTTCATCATACCACCTCTTGGTGTTATGCAAACTGGTAAAATAGGCACTTGATGTGCTGCTGCAAGCATTACTGCTCCTGAGCGTATTCTTAAAAGTTCTCCATTTTTAGAGCGTGTTCCCTCTGGGAATATTCCTAAGACTTCGCCGTTACTTAAAACTTCTTCTGCTCTGTTTATTCCTGTTTCATTTGCATGTCCCCTGTCAACAGGGAAAGCCCCTAGTCCTCTAACAATCGGTCCTAGTATTTTATTTCTAAACAATTCTATTTTTGCCATATATCTAATTTGTCTTTTTTGTCCCATTGCAGCAATTATCGGGTCTGCATATGATATATGATTACAACACAATATACAGCCACCTTCTGGCAAACTCTTAGTGTTTGTGAACTGAGGTCTATATATAACACTGTACACTGGTGTCATTACTGCTCTTGCAAACCTATATAAAAAATATTTTTTTTCTTTGTCTTGTGCCATTGTATTTGCCCCCATATTATAGATTTTTCTCTATAATATCTAATAGTCTTTCTACTGATGTTTGCAAGTCTTCATCTGATGTATCTACAATAACACCATCTTCAGCTGGTTTTAATGGTGCTATTTTTCTATTGCTATCGTTATAATCTCTAGTAATTATATCTTTTAAAATATCATCATATTCTACTTTTGTTCCTTGACTTACTAAGTCGTCATATCTTCTTTTTGCTCTACACTGCGCACTAGCTGTTAAAAATATTTTAATATCTGCATTTGGTAGAACTACTGTACCTATATCTCTTCCGTCCATTAGAATATTGTTTTCTTTTGCAATATTTCGTTGTAAATCAAGTAAAAACTCTCTAACAACTGGTAATGCTGATATAGCTGAGGCTTGCATAGATATTTGTTCTGTTCTAATTTTACTAGAAACATCTATACCATTAAGTAAAACAACTTGCACACCGTCTTTAAATGCTAACTCAACTTTTGTCTTACATAGCAACTCTGAAACGTTATCTTCACTTGATATATCAATATTATTTTCTATAGAGTTAAGTGCAATTGCTCTATATAATGCACCAGTATCTACATAAATATATCCTAATTTTTTTGCTGCTATTTTTGCAATTGTGCTTTTTCCTGCTCCAGCAGGTCCATCTATTGCTATTGATACCATAATAATCACCCTTATATTTTATTAATATGCACTATACATACCAGATACATAGCCTGTTGAATATGCTATTTGTAAATTAAACCCACCAGTATATGCATCTACATCAATTATTTCTCCAGCGAAAAATAAATTATCTATCAGCTTAGAACCCATAGTTTTAGGATTAATCTCTAAAACACTAACTCCACCAGAAGTTATTATTGCTTCATCAATCGGTCTAAAGTCTTTTATAGTAAGCTTTAAATTTTTAATTAAAGTTGCAAACTCCAAACGTTGCTCTTTAGTAATTTGATTACATTTAGTATTTTCTTCTATACTGCAAAGTTTAATTATAACAGGTATTAGCGATTTTGGAAATAGTAACCCTAACGAATTCGAAAAATCTTTATTTAAGTTTTTATCAAAATCTTTTTGAATTCTTTTTTCTAACTGCTTTATATCTAATGCTGGTTTTAAATCTATATAAATATTATATCTATAACTTTCTAAATTTTTAATATGAGCAGAACCACTTAATATAACTGGACCTGTAACTCCAAAATGAGTAAACATCAACTCGCCAAAATCTGTGTAAATATCTTTATTTGTATGAGTATCGTTTATTCTGATTTTAATGTTTTTAAGCGACAAACCTTGTAACTCTTTACAAAAATGTTCTTTGCACTCAATAGGTACAAGCGATGGTTTAGGGGTTATTATAGTATGCCCTAATTTTTGTGCAAATTTATAACCATCTCCAGTACAGCCTGTAAGAGGGTATGATTTTCCACCCGTTGCAATTATAAAACTATCTGCAAAATATTCTTTTTCGTCTACTGTTTTTACTGATATTATCTTACTGTTTTCTGTTTTAATATTCTTAACTGCTTTATATATAACTTTGCATTTTTTATCTGTCAACATCTTATTAAATGCGTCCACTACATCTACTGCTTTATCAGAAACTGGGAAAACTCTGTTTCCTCTTTCAGTTTTTAAAGAAAGTCCACTGCTTTCAAAAAAATCTATTGCATCTTGTGGTGTAAAACTATTTATTGCACTATATAAAAACCTACCATTTGTTGGCACATTTGAAATAAAATCTTTTACATCACAATTATTTGTTACATTACATCTGCCTTTCCCTGTTATCATTAATTTTCTGCCTACTCTTTTGTTTTTCTCTATAATAATAACTTCGGCTCCGTTTTGTACTGCTGTAATAGCTGCCATCATTCCGGCAGGCCCTGCACCTATAACTATTACTTTATTTTTTGTCATCTGTTTTTGCTCCTCTTTATTTGCTTACTGATTTTCAACTGGATTTACATATTCAGTATCTGCTGTCTTTGCATAAACATCATAAGTATCCCATACTTCTTCAAGCTGTTTGAATGTCTCTGTCACACTATCTTTTTTATGCAATACTGCAGATACTAAAATTGCATTTATCATGCTAAGTGGTGCAACTAGAGAGTCTACTACTGATGCCATATCACTTCTAGCAAGTAGTACATAATCTGCTGGTGTTATAAGTGGTGACACCATACTATCAGTAAGTGCTATAACACTTGCATGTCTATCTGATGCAAATTTCATAGCCTCTACAGCTGTCTTTGAGTATCTAGGAAAACTAATTCCTATAATTACATCTTCTTTATTTATATGAATAAGTTTTTCATAAATTTCAATTTTACTAGTTGTGCTTACTACGTGGACATTACCAAACATTTGGTCTAAATAGTATCCTAAAAAGTTTGCAAGTGCTGCACTACTTCTAACAGCAAATATATATATGTTTTTAGCATTGACTATTGCATCTACTGCTTTTTCAAAGTCTTCTCTTGATGTTTCATCTAAAGTCATCTTAATTTTATCAATATCTTGATTTAAAACAGTATCTAGCACTTTATCTTTATTAACTCTATTAGCAGTAACTTCTATTCTTTGCACTGAGGTAAGCTTATCTCTTATCATCTCTTGCATAGCTTTTTGAAGTTTTGGATATCCATCATAACCAATTTCATTAGCAAATCTAACTACTGTAGATTCACTAACACCTACAGTATCACCTAATTTAGAGGCTGTCATAAATGCTGTTTTATCATAATTTTCTTCTATATAATTCGCTATTAGCTTTTGTCCTTTAGACATTTTATTTTTCTGTTCTTCAATACGTAAAAACAAGTGTTTTTCCATTGTGTCCCCTCGCTTTATAAATTAAAAATACATACTTACATTGATTTTAATACTAATTGATAAAAAATGCAAGAAAAAGTAAGCATACAATATAATTATTTCTATTATTGTCATTTGCAATATAAACAAATAAGCAATATAGCTAAATTTTTTATTGAAAATTGTTTAATATTTAATTTGCTTCGTTCACAAAAAAGTAATGATTTTTTATTATATCTGTGTTATAATATATAAGATTAAAATATAAAGGAGTATTTATTATGAATTTGCTTAAAGCAATGTTTGGTAATTATAGTAAAAAAGAATTAAAACGAATTCACCCTATTAAAGATAAAGTTTTAGCACTTGAAGACAAATATAAAGCCATGACAGAAAGCGAACTTAAAAATCAAACTAACATTTTAAAAGAAAGACTAGCTAACGGCGAAACTACTGACGATATTTTACCAGATGCTTTTGCTGTTTGTAGAGAAGCCTCTGATAGAGTTTTAAGTATGCGTCATTTCCCTGTACAAATTATAGGTGGTATAGTTTTACACCAAGGTAGAATTTCTGAGATGAAAACTGGTGAAGGTAAAACATTAGTAGCTACATTACCAGCTTACTTAAACGGACTTACTGGAAATGGTGTTCATATAGTAACTGTAAATGACTATCTTGCACGTCGTGACTCTGAGTGGATGGGCAAGCTATATAGATATTTAGGATTATCAGTAGGATTAATAGTGCATGACCAAGAAGCAGAAAATAGAAAAGAAGCTTATAATGCCGATATAACATATGGAACAAACAATGAACTAGGTTTTGACTACTTACGTGATAATATGGTAGTTTACAAAGAAAAGAAAGTTCAAAGAGAGCATGCATATGCTATCGTCGATGAGGTTGACTCAATTTTAATTGACGAAGCTAGAACACCGCTTATAATATCTGGACAAGGTGATAAATCAACTGATTTATACGAAAGAGCAGATAAATTTGCAAAAACACTTAAGCATGAAGTCTTTGCAGAGATAGATAACAAAGAAGATAATGAAGAGCAATATGTAGAAAATGATATAGATTATATAGTTGATGAAAAAGCAAAATCATCTACGCTTACAAAGCAAGGTGTAAAAAAAGCTGAGAACTATTTTAATGTAGAAAATTTAACAGACCCAGATAATCTAACAATACAACACCATATTAATCAAGCTATAAAAGCAAACAGCATAATGAAAAAAGATATTGATTATGTTGTAAAAGACGATGAAGTAGTAATTGTAGATGAGTTTACAGGTCGTTTGATGAACGGTAGACGATATAGTGATGGATTACACCAAGCTATTGAAGCAAAAGAAGGTGTAAAAGTAGAGAATGAAAGTAAGACACTAGCTACAATTACTTTCCAAAACTACTTTAGATTATATAACAAGCTATCTGGTATGACAGGTACAGCTATGACGGAGGAAGAAGAGTTTAGAGAAATTTACTCACTAGACGTTATAGAAATTCCAACAAACAGAGAACTACAAAGAATAGACCACCCAGACTCAATATTTAAAACTGAAATGGGTAAATTCCAAGCAATTATAGAAGATATAATTGAGTGTAATAAAAAAGGTCAACCAGTACTTGTTGGTACAGTATCAATTGAAAAATCAGAAGTATTAAGTAAAATGCTTAAAAAACGTGGTATTAAACATAATGTACTAAATGCTAAACAGCATGGAAAAGAAGCTGAAATAGTTGCTCAAGCAGGTAAAAAATATGCTGTAACTATAGCTACTAATATGGCTGGTCGTGGTACTGATATTATGCTTGGTGGTAATGCAGAATATATGGCTAAAGCTGAAATGCGTAGAATGCAATTTAGCGAGGAATTAATTGAGGAGTCAACTGGCTTTGCTGACACAGATGACGAAGAAATAATCCACGCTAGAAAAACATTCTCAGAGCTTAAAAACAAGCATAAGTCTGAGATAGAATCAGAAGCACAAGCAGTAAGAGAAGCTGGTGGTTTATGTATTATGGGTACAGAACGTCACGAATCAAGACGTATAGATGACCAGCTTAGAGGACGTTCTGGACGTCAAGGTGATAAAGGTTCTAGTAGATTTTATCTATCAACAGAAGATGACCTTATGAGGTTATTCGGAGGAGATAGAATGAAATCTGTTATGGATAGATTAAACGCACCAGACGATATGCCTATAGAAAATAAAATGATATCTAACATAATAGAAAATTCTCAACAAAAAGTTGAAAGCAGAAACTTTGCAATAAGAAAAAATGTATTGCAGTATGATGATGTTATGAACAGACAAAGAGAAATCATCTACGGACAAAGAAATCAAGTATTAAATGGTGATGACATAAAAGACCAAGTGATGAAAATGTTAGACCAAACTATTGATGAAAGAGTAAAACAATTCTGCCCATCTGATGCAATGAGAGACACATGGAACTTTGAGAGTCTAAGAGATTACTATTTAGATTGGGTTTTAGAGGATACAGACCTACATTATGCTGAAAGTGATTTAGATGATATAACACAAGAAGATGTTATAAAAATCATCAAAGACAAAGCATATGCAATATATGATGAAAACGAAAATATATTACCAGCAGAAACTATGAGAGAAATGGAAAGAGTATATTTACTTAAAAACGTTGATACTCACTGGATGGAACATATTGACAATATGGAAGCACTAAAGCAAGGTATTAGACTTCGTGCATATAGTCAAAAAGACCCTGTAGTAGAATACAGATTTGAAGGTTTTGATATGTTTGACGAAATGATATTAACTATACGTGAAAACACTGTAAAAATGGTATTATCAGCTCCAAAGAAGATAGTAGCAATACAAAAAAGAAATGAAGAGATAGCAAAAAGAAGAGAAGAAATAGAGAGAAAAGCAAAAGCTGAGCATAAAGTATTGTTACCAAGCGAAAAACCTCAAGTACCAACTGAAAAACCAATTAATGTGGTTATTAAAAGAGAACAAGTGGCAAAACCAATGGCTACAAGTTCAGATGGAACAGATAACAGAATAAAAACTGTTAGAAAAACAGAAAAAGATAGAGTAGGCAGAAATGACCCTTGTCCATGTGGAAGTGGGAAAAAATATAAAAAATGCTGTGGCTCTGAAGAATAATAAGATAAAAGTTTCACTCAATTATCAGCATAGTTTAAACGTGACAATATAAAAGTTTTACTCAATTTTTTTCAAAAAATTGTGGAGTTTGAGGCAACGCCTCA